>DFKT01000029.1:0-23858 GCA_002373595.1 Lachnospiraceae bacterium UBA3638
CAGGAGTTTGGTAACCGCTTCCTCTCCCTTTCTCCTGCATTCCTGCATCTGATCTCTGCACGCATTATCCGCTTCTTCTCGTAGACGATCTTTCAGTGATACGCTCCCCTTTTTCAAATTTTGAACGAGCAGCGTTCCAAGTCTGATATACTCCTGAAGTCCTATCCTCCTGCCAAATCTTTCATAACATTCGCTTTCAGCCATACCTGATCTGAGTTCATGAACGGTATACGATATTTCAGAATAAACCGGTGACTCTTCTTCCTCTGAGGAAAGTCTTTCAAACGCTTTTCTTACAGTCATTCCGGCACCGAGATAAAGTGCAAACTTCCTGACGATTTCCGGATAACTCTTTCTTATCTGCTCGCGTCTTACATTCACTTTTGACTGAAGATCCTTATCTGTCATAAAGAAGACGACGATTGCCACGATCACACATATGCCTGCTATTACCGGTCCGCTGTCATCCGTTTTATGACCGAGTCTGAGTTCTTCGCCTTTATAATCAGTCGGTATTACCCACTCATTTTGATCTCTGCTCCCCATTTCGGAATCTGATAACAGTTTTGCAATATCCCTTTCTCTAAGCTCATACTCATCCAACGCCTTTGGAACAACCGTAAGATGATATGACTTATTCCATTCCTTATCGAAATATCTGACAGTAGCATCCAATGTGATATCCACTTCTTCATCTACCATCGATATTGTTCCGCTATCCGTCGATAGAATCGCCGGTTTGTCGCACTCCCATGAGATTTCAAAAGGATACCCATTTATACCTGTAACTGTACCAAGGTCAGATGAGATGTGATCCGGATCCTCATTGTTCTTTAGCAGAAGCCTATCGAGTTGCTTTTCGAATTCCGAATACCGGATTTCACATTCTTCATCGCTAAGCATCCTTGGATATACTCGCGTGTCAAAAACAGAAACTCTGTCTCCGTACTCGTCTATCAGTTTTATCTCGATATCAGATCCGAGATAATCATCACGCTTTACGATCCCATTTTTTACCGGATCATTCACTTTTGCATTTATATGTGCTGCTGTGGCGAACGCCACTCCTAAACCTAAGATGATCAGACATTTGCAGATCTTATCAACGATATAATCCTCATACAGCTCTTCAATATCAGCTCCCGGATTCAATCCGGCCAAAGCTTTCTTCACTGCAGGGCTATCACGACTATGGGCGTCTTTTCCGGATAGCTTGATCAACATCCGTTTGGCTGATCGGTATACTGTTTTGATAATCGATTTATATCTTTCCATCATTTACCTCAAATATCATTTTCCAGTTTTATCATGATGTGATCTCCCAGCACATATCCCGTCAGATATACACCAAGCAACAATGTCATTACTATGACTCCTGTAATATTCCCATATAGCGGATCAAAATACCCAGGATTTGTCAGTCCTATATAAACGAGAATACCGAACGGCATCACTTTCATTATGTTTTGCTCCATTCTTCTCCCGGCAAGCACCGTATAGAGTTCCTGTCTGGCTTCTATTTCGGTTCCTATCAGATCACTTGACGTCCTGATTATCTCCGGCAGACTTCCTCCGCTTCTCTTAGCTATGGCAAATACACCTGCAAATTGTTTTATCGCATTGCTTCCGCTTCGATCCGCCAGATCTTCCAATAACTCCTCCAGTGGGATATTGATTACAAGCCCCCTCCTGATATATTCAATCTCTTCATAGATCATCGAGCCCGTGCCAAAAAGCATTTTCATATCCGAAACGCTTTCCTTAAATGCATTTTCTACTGCGTATCCTGCCTTTAATGACTGAGACACGCATCTGATACATTCTCTGAACTGCATATCAAGGATCCTCTTATCTTCAGCTATCTGTTTCTTTATTTCGCCCCTGAAATATACTATTGATAAACCGGACATTGGTATCAATGCCAAAGGATCTCTATAAAAGAAATACGAAAGAAGTAATGCCACACCTGCCGATTTCAAAATGAACTTACACAGCATCATCCCGCTCCATCGGATTACATGATAATCCCGCAAGACAAAGCTTGTTCCTGTTTTGGAGTTCTCCTTTCTTTTTGAGTGATCCGATGACTTTTCCGTCTTTATAATCATCTTCTTCAAATTCATAAATCTGGTTAAGTCGGATCTCACCATTTTCATATCCAAGTACCTCCGTTATCTCCTGTACTCTCCTGGATCTGTCACGCAGTCTTCCGAGATGAACTATTAGATCCAGCCCTGATGCTATCTGCTGTCGTATAGCCGGCAATGGAAGATCAGCTCCCATAAGGACCATGTTCTCCAGTCTCGACATCATATCCTTTGCTGAATTAGCATGTCCCGTCGACATACTTCCGTCATGCCCGGTGTTCATAGCCTGCAGCATATCCAGTGCTTCGGCTCCCCTTACTTCACCTATTACTACTCTGTCAGGCCGCATTCTAAGACTCGCTCTTATCAGGTCACGTATGCTGATCTCCTCTGCCCCCTCGGTTGTACGGCTTCTGGTTTCAAGCCTGACCAGATTTCTGATTCCCTGTATCTGGAGTTCGGCAGAATCTTCGATGGTTATCACTCTTTCATCCTGAGAAATATACCCTGACATCACATTCAAAAAGGTTGTCTTCCCACTGCCTGTACCTCCGCTTATGAATATATTGTATTTAGCCTTAACCAGATCGCTTAAAAAACCCGCCGCTTCCAAAGTGAGTGAATTAAGCTCCAGCAACCTGTTCATATCGATCGGTTTATCCGGAAACCTTCTTATCGTGACGATCGGACCATTAAGTGCAACCGGATTCATGACAACGTTTACCCTCGATCCGTTAGCCAATCTCGCATCCACTATAGGTGATGCTTCATTGACTGCTCTGTTACATCCGGCTACGATCTGTTGGATCACATCACCCAGCTTCTCGTCATCTTCAAAGCATTCTTCAAGTTCGGATATCTGACCGTCCTTTTCTACAAAAATCCTGTCCCTTCCGTTTATCATGATCTCAGTCACCGAAGGATCATCCACATATTTCTGTAATATATCCAACCTTCTAAGCGAATCGAATATTTCATTACAGATCTTTCTCTTATCAGGGACAGACAGCTGCTCAGTTTCTTCAGAGGTCATGATCTCATCATCGATAAGATCCTGTACTTCATCGTCCGAATAATCCCTGGTAAAATCCATCTTTTCACGGATCCGATCTCTTATGATCTTTTTGATACCCGAATAATCTGTCTTCATTCAGCCTCCAATTTCCTGACGAGCTCCCTGGCATAATCTGCCATCACTCCACTCGTGTATTGTTCGACCTCACAAGGTATCCTGGTGATTTTAGGCGGTTCGCATTTATCCGTTTTATCAAGAACATCTCTATACTCATACATCGACAAAACCTGTTCAAATCTCGTGATCTTACTCTCCGCTATCCTGTCTTTGTCTGTATTCATATAAATCCTGTCGCACCTCCTCAATATCTCAAATAATCCCTGCATGCTTTCCGATAGATCCATCACTATATATTCGTACTCTCCCAAAGCCGACAATCTATTCAACATCTTTAACCAATCACCTGCCGCGATCGTCAGAAGATTTTGTCCCGATCTCATCGGTGGAATATAATCCAATCCTCCGATCTTCTTTACGATGGTTCTGAACCTGAGGTCAAATCTCTCTCCATTTCCGGAGAGGAAATACAGCATATCAGCCAGATCTTTTTCTCTCGCCTCCGGTTCAATCTCACTGTGCCCTGAGTAATGTTCAAAATTCAGATATAGTGTTTTGTGCTTAGTTGAAAGCAAATGTCCCAGTGTCAGCGCTGTGGTTGTCTGTAAGCATCTGCCGACAGGTGAGAAGAATCCTATCAGCTTTGGTTTCAGATCGATACTTCTTTCCTTTGCCGCACATCTCGAAGCATCCGCTTCCTTTTCAAGTTCAAAGAATATATCTATCAGGCTTCCAAGCACGTTCTCTGCTGCGCTGTATTTTTCTATGATCCGTACGCCTTCCGGACCTTTAAGTCCATCTTCTGACAAGATAACAGTCTTGCCCTTGACCTTCTTTCTCATATCATCTCGATATGACGATTCCGAGACCACCAATATATCCGGAGCATTTTCTTCAGAGTCATTCATCATTTCCTCTGCACCGGTATATGTGATCAATCTCCATGGCAGACCTTTCTGTCTGCGAAGATAATCCGACATCAGAAGGGTATACTCCTCCTCCTCGTCGCACAAAGCCAATATACTTCCCATTGATACCTCCTGCTTTGTCACACTATTTACTTTTACATGAATACTTCGGGCGAATTGCCCTGTCGGTCCGACGGACCTTTGATTTTTTCCGATTATAGACTTATGATTTTTTTATTGCAATACTTTTTTCTAAACTTTTTCTTTTTCGTCAGATTCCTACAATTTCTCTTTTCGTTACAAATAGAAAAAATAAGCGGGAACTCTTATATAATAAGAGTTTCCCGCTTTTGTAATCTTGCACAAATTTGCTTTACGCTTTGAATCCTCTGTTGGATTCGCTCATCATATCTTCGTTTACATCGTCTCTTCCGTAGGTGAGTCCCGCATATACTTTCTGCGTTCCCTGCATTACAGGACCTGCTGTATTTTCCGGAGCGATCTTGTCATACGCATCACGCAGAGGCTCTATGATCTTCCTGATATCGGTAAGTCCTTCGGTCTCGAATTTGAATTCACATGCTGCCAGTCTCCTGATAGAGAAGATGTAGAGCTTAAGGAGAGTGGGGGCCGGCTCGTACTCAAGATTGACTGAGTGCATCAGCTCGTCTATGCATCCTCGTACTCTGCTTATCGCGAGACGGAATGCTTTCCTGTCATCCGCTTTGTGAGCATCCAGCGCTTCATCTATGTACTCCAGCGCCATATCGTACAGGATGACTACCATCTCTGTCGGGTTTGCTTCGGTTATCCTTCGTGTAAACTGAGCCTTAAGTTCATTCGTCATAATTCACCTCTTACTGAAGGAGCTGCAGAACCTGTGAAGGTCTGTCGTTTGCCTGTGAAAGAACCGATATACCTGCCTGAGTCATTACTGTATATGTGGAGTACCTGGTCATCTCCTCCGCCATGTCTACATCCATTATTCCCGAGTATGCACTGGTCATATTCTCTGCCATGATATCGAGGGAAGCGGTGGTGTGCTCGAGTCTGTTCTCGTATGCACCGAGCTTACCTCTCACATTGCTCAGGAATGAAAGTGCATTCTCAATCCTCTCTATCGCATCCTGTGCTCCCTTCTCGGTGGAGACATCGAGTCTCTCGAGTCCCATGTTCTGAAGAGAGATCGCGGGGATAGCCATCTCGAGGACCTGTCCCTCGTTTGCACCGATCTGCATACGCATGGGTCCGAGTCCGGTAAAGTCGATCGTAAGGTTAGAGAGTGATCCGGCTATAGGATTTCCGGATGCGTCAAATGCCTCATTATCGGGAACCGATATGGATAATTCATATCCCTGAGGTCCGATGATGGAGATGACATTGTCTACCATCGTTCCCTTGTACTCGGTAGCCCCGGGAGGGAATCCTGTACCCATAGTCATCGAGATCTGCATCTCACCGGTGGTGGGATCGGGAGTCCAGCTTAAGGAGTCGATCGTCCCGCGGGAAACCGGAATATCCTGGCTATAGGTGGTCACTTTGTATTTATTGTCGTCGGTATATGCCTTGAGATCATAGAATCCGTTGAGCAGGGGCTGGCTGTTAAACTCAGTCGTCTTGCATACTCTGGTGATCTCGGACTTAAGCTGAGATACCTCCTTCTGGATGACATCTCTGTCCTCGCCGGTCATGGTTCCGTTAGCTGCCTCTATGGAGAGCTCGGTCATCCTGTGCAGCATATCTGCTACTTCATTGAGAGCTCCGTCAGCGGTCTCGATAACGGAAATAGCCTCGCTTGCATTGCGGCTGGCGATTCCGACACCCTCTATCTGAGCGTTCATTCTCTTAGCCATGGCAAGGCCGGCGGGGTTATCCTTTGCATTATTTATCTTGAGTCCGGAAGACAGTCTCTGAAGTGATCTGGAAAGCAGATCGTCATTGTTGGCCAGATTGTTATTGGCAAGCATGGCTGAAACATTATAGTTGATCCTCATGGTAACCTCCTCGGAGTGGGGTTATCTTCCCTCTCCTACGGCGCTCAGGAAATTCTTGGCGATTCCGAAAAGCGCTCTTCTGTCAGATCCTTCTGAAATGTTTCCCTCTGCATCCTTGCTCGGGCCGGTGACATATTGATTTATATGGGACCTATGGAGCGAGCGGGCCGTTTCCTCGTTTCTCTCGAATATACCGATCTCGCCGGTCCGCATTCCGCTCTCGTTATTTGTCAGGTCACTGAATATATCGGCAGCTTTTTCCGATTTCTGAAGGGCTTCTCTGCCCGAAGCGATGATATACCCCCCTATCGTCCCCTCATTTACCGTAAAATGGGCTTCTATGGGTTCTCCATCCGATATTTCGGTATAGATATCCACATTCTGTCCACGTCCTGCATCCCTGTCAAAGACAAGGCGGACTGTCCTGATCTCTCCGCCGATCTCAGCCGGTACGAAGTACTCCTCTCTGCCGGTGCTTTCTCCTGCTGCCGGGAGCGCCGCACATACGGAGAGCTGCCTGTGTATCAGTCTAAGGTCCCTGATATCCAGTCCCTTTGATCCGCTAAAGGTGATCTCCTCAACTTCTTTTTCGAGATCCTCTATCATATCCGTGTATTCGTTAAGAGCGTCTTCACTCTCGGAGAGCCTGGTAAGCATATCGAGCTTTCTTTCGCTCTTTTTATCCCTGGCTTTTGCCAGTTTGCCAAACAGCTCATCCTCTCCCGAAAGAAGGCTCTTGGCCGCGATAAGATTATCCGCACTTCCCTTGATTCCCGCATCCGAAAGGAGCCTCTCGGCTTCTTTCGCATTCTGCACAGCCTCTCTGTACTCGCGTATGAAAGCCTGTCTGTTTTCATCTCTGTAGGCACTTTCTATCTGATCGGTAATGGATCTGCCTGCGCGGATTATATCGCTCCTTACGCCGAGAGAATCGGATACTTTGACGTCTAATCCTTTGAATCTGTTGGATCTGACTGCTGACAGAAGGCTTTCAAATCCTTCGATCGCGCCTTCATTTACCATAGCACCGATCGCTGCGCCGTCGGAGCCTTCAATCCCATGGATCATACGGTATATGCCTATGTATGACTCTCTCTCTTCATCCGTTATCTCGCCGGATCTGTCGAGAGCATACAGGTATTCCGAATAGCTCTTTGCTTTTTCATCATATGATCTATTCTCTTCCGCAGTATTTAAGTACTCTTCGATCTGTACGAAATCCTTCTCGAGCGGATTAAATCCGTCCCTGATCATTCCGAGCACTGCTGCCGGTTTCATTCTCTCTATTACGGAAGTCACTCTGGCATCGGCTTCCGAGACGGTCTTTATATTCTCCTCATTTATCTCCATGCGGTTGTAGCCGAGTATCCTTACCGCTCTTCTGTTCTCCTCGTTCAGATCCAGATCAAGATCCTTAACGATATCATCAACATTGGCGAATGCCTTGCGGATACTGTCACCGAGGTCTGCTCTGGGCGCGGTCATCAGGGCTTCATAGCTTTCGCCCGCTTTGATATAGGTATCTCTGAGCACCTTGCCTTCGGTATGGAATTCTTCGAAGTTTACATTCGGGGTGCCGGCGGAAACAAACATACCAAGTGTGTCCGCGGGAGAGATCTTTATCTCCTGAACGGCCGTATTGGTCTCATTCATCAGCCTGTATGAGGATACGGCATCGTCCCTCTCCGGGAAATAGCCTTCAGCAACACTCTTCTCGGCTTCCTTAAGTGCATCTATGAGCTGCTCCATAGGAGCCGTATCTATCGAGAATCCGCTGCTAAGGAGCTTAACATTGATTTCTGCAGTCATGGAGAGTCTTACTTCCTCGAGCTGCCTGCGGAGCTTTATATCGCCGACAAACTCCTCATATATTTCAGCAGAGAAAAATCTACTCTCTATCCTTGCCGCTTCGGAGTAAATATCCTCTCTGACGGTAAGATCCGCGTCCTTGGGAAGTTTTCCGGATGCAACTGCCGCCGCAGCAGACTCTGCGTAGTCCTTTTCGGATATAGGAAAATCGATCTTTTTGATGTCAGCAACCTTCCGAAGAGTCTCTTCCGTAACGGGAAGATCCCTTCCGAGGAGCCATTCTGCGTTCTTTAATCCGTCCTTTATGTACTCTTCGACCCCGGCTGCCGGTGCCGTGCTCTCCAGGAGTCCCTCTATCTGCTTCTTTAATCCGGTATTCTCAGGGGCATCAAGGGTTGCTGCGCTGTTTCCCTGCTCTGCATGTGCGGATGTTGCGCCTGAAAATTCAGCTTCATAGAATCCTCTGACCGAGATATCCGATCCGTTTTCTATCATATAGGAAACTTCAGAGTCTTCAGGAGCCCTAAGTTCAGTGGCCATCTTCCAGCCTTCTGCTATATTTTCCGCATTCTCGGGAGTAATGGAGAGATCAGCGCGTGCAAATGCGGCCTTTACTTCATTTGCCAATTCCTTGGCCTGAGCTCCGCCGCCGAGGGCATTTATAAGGGATTCGTCGCCAAAATCATCATTGTATCCTGCGATCACGGTTCCGCCCTTTGCCATCTCGGCTTTTACCCTATCCTGGATGGTGCATACCTCTGACGGATCCATGCTTCCGTAGTCAAATCCGTCCTCGGATGCCTTCGCGTAATCCTCGGAGGACATGGTATTTGCCATGACCACATTAAACTGAGTCATTGAGGACACATCGATATTGCCCGCTTCGAGCTGGATCTGCTCGAGAGACTTCCCGCCGGCCTTTTCATCACCGGAGAGCCCGTAATCATATGGGTTCTTACGACTGTTTCCAAGGTCCAGCCTTATCCCGCCGGATGCACCGAACGCATCATTTCCGGCAAAAACACTTCCTTTCTTATCCGAAAGAAAAGGTGCTTTGGCGTTTTTCTGCGTGGTATTTTTGATATTTTCATTGGGATCCTGACTCGGGAAATTTATCTTCAAGATGAAACTCCTTTGAAATCCTGTTTTTGAGTCCAAAAAAGGCGAGCCCATAAGTGCTCACCTTTTATTTCGGAAATGTCCCCCCAAATCTTTAGCATTATGGGTTAGAACTCATATATCAAAGCCGTATACGGTGCGATATCCAGGCTTATCGAATATTTCTGAAGCGCACAGGGCACCTTGTCGGCATTTATCTCTGCGGGTGCCTCATTTCCCCAGCCTGCATATTTTTCCTCATCCGAATTCAGCACCAGTTTGTACTTTTTCGCTTTCGGAACGGGAACCATGTAGTTGTCCCAGCGCATGGGGGTCATATTAAGGATAAAGAGGAGATTTTTCTTGCCTGTTTCATCCCTTCTTACAAATGAATAGATACTTCTGTCCGCATCATCCGCATTCATCCACTCGAAGCCCTTCCAGCTGTTGTCTATGCGGTACAGGCAGGGATAATCGCGATAAAGCTCAAGGAGATTCTGCACATAGAGCTTCATGCCGGAGTTATTCTTCTCTCCGAGCAGGAACCAGTCGAGCTCCCTGGCTTCGCTCCACTCTCTCTCCTGCGCAAAATCCTGTCCCATGAAAAGGAGCTTCTTGCCGCTGTGACCGAACATATATGTATATCCGACACGCAGGTTTGCATACTTATCTATCTGATATCCGGGCATCTTGCCGAGCATCGAACATTTGAGATGAACCACCTCATCATGCGAAAGAGGCAGGATGTAATTCTCGCTCTCGTTATAGGTCATGGCGAAGGTCATCGCATAGTGATTGCCCTTTCTCATAACGGGATCGAGCTTCATATACTCGCAGAAATCATGCATCCAGCCCATGTTCCACTTGAATGCAAATCCGAGTCCCTCTCCTCCGATCTCGCCCGTAACATTGGGCCAAGCGGTAGATTCCTCCGCAATGGTAAGGAATCCGGGATATGTTCCGCGAACAACCGAATTGAGATGCTTGAAAAACTCTATCGCATCGTAATTCTTATTGCCGCCATCTTTATTGGGAAGCCACTGACCGTCCTTCTTGCCATAATCAAGATAGAGCATCGATGCAACTGCATCCACTCTGATACCGTCAACATGGAATTCCCTGAGCCAGTAGAGTACGTTTGCTATAAGGAAATTCTTGACCTCTGCCTTGGAATAGTTGAATATCTTGGTTCCCCAGTCGGGATGCTCTCCGAGCCTCGGATCCGGATGCTCGTAAATGCAAGATCCGTCAAACTCACCGAGTCCATGGGCGTCGGTTGCAAAATGTGCGGGAACCCAATCAAGGATAACTCCGATGCCGTTCTTATGAAGCTCATTTACAAGATACATGAAATCTTTGGGCTCGCCGTATCTGGAGGTCGGAGCATAATAGCCCGTCACCTGATATCCCCAGGATCCGTCAAAGGGATGCTCTGCAATACCCATCAGTTCTACATGGGTATACTTCATCTCTTTGAGATACTCTACGATCCTCTCTGCGAACTCTCTGTAATTGTAGAATCCATCTTCCGTGCCGTTGGGATGCTTCATGAAGGATCCGATGTGGCATTCGTAGATCGCCATCGGCTCCTTGCTCCAGTCCTTCTTATCGCGGTCCTTCTCCCATTTGGAATCTTCCCATTTAAACCCGGAAAGGTCAGTTACTATGGATGCGGTACCGGGTCTGAACTCTGCATAGTTTGCATACGGATCTGCCTTGTAGAGTTTGCGTCCGTCCTTGGTATGGATAAGGAACTTATACATCTCACCGACTTCAACACCGGGGATAAATACTGCCCATATGCCCACATCACCGAGTTTTTTCATCGGATGTGCGGTTTCATTCCAGCAGTTAAATGATCCGATTACATATACACTTTCCGCCGCAGGAGCCCAAGTGGCAAAGAAAACTCCCTTCTTTCCGTTCTCAACAGAGAGATGCGCTCCGAGTTTCTCATAAATCTCGTAATGCACTCCCTGACCGAAAAGATACATATCATCCTTAGAGATAAATACCTTCTTTTCATCTGACTTCTTTGAAGTCTTTACCGTACTTGCGGATTTTGAAGACGCTGCAGTTTTCTTCTCATCTGTCTTCTTGGTCGTTTTGGTCGAAGCTGCCATTTACTGCCTCCCGTTTCAGATGTCTATGCTGTGCGAAAATCTTTCTCTCCGAGTATGACTCGGTCTTCTTCATCGTATCGCCTGCCAAGCAAAATGTCAAAGAAATGCGTGGGTGTTTTCCTGTTTACGTTCTGTATTGCCTCATCAACCATCTGCATTACTTCCACAACATTGACTGCGTGGTTGTTGGTCTGTCTGATCTCGATCCTGTGATGGAGCTCGAGCATACCCATCTGGTCGATCTTGTAATCCTTGTTGAAAGCATACTTCTCTGCAAAGGCAACGAGTTTCTTCTCGCTGAGAGCCTTAACATCCATAGAAGCATTGAACATCTTCATCAGACGCTCGTCGTTCTTCAGGAGCTTCTCCATATTCTTTCTCTTATCGGTAAGGATGACAACTATGCCGAGGTTCTCCTTCTCGAGGCTTCCTCTGAGCATATCTTTGGTCTCGTCGTTCATTGCCGACGCGCCCTCTATGATAAGTCCTCCTCCCGAGAACTGCTCTACCATCTTGACGACATCTTTTTTATTCAGATCGTCTCCGGTGATCTTGCCGACCTGTCCGGTGAAGTTGCCGTCGCTGGACCTGACATACTTCAGTATCTTGACTGCAAACGAACCGAGATCTATTCCGTCATCGCCGGTAAGTCTGATGTTTCCGGTATATGATGCCATGCTTATGTTGTCGAGCATCTCTGCCAGATCGTTCTTGGCTTCTTTGCTCTGGATGTATGTTGCGAAGAGTTCTTTCTGCTCCTTGCTGAGACTCCTCGAAGAATCCTGCGCGGATCTTTCTTCAGTCTCGTTCGCAATCTCTTCTGCGTTGTCTGTCGCGGTCTCTGCTTCGGTATCTGCTGCGGCTGCTTCGATCTCCGCATCGTTTTCCGCTGTTTCCTCGACCTGTGTCCCATCCTCGGCTGCAGCTTCTTCTGCCTGAATCTCTTCTGTCGGGATTTCTTCTGTCTGAGCCTCTTCGGTTTGCTCAGCTTCGGCAACCTCTTCCTCGCTCTCGCAGAACCTTTCCGTTTCTTCTGTTGCCTCATCCGATACGACGTCCTCGGGCTCATCGTCCATGTCGTTGTCTGCAAGCTGAGTCAATATGTCTTCGCCGTTTGCAAGTCTCTGTGCTTCGGCTTCTTCTCTGTCTCTCTTCTCGCGTGCCTCTGCCTCGGCTTCACGCTCTAACTGCGCGAGTTTGCTGTCGAGTACCTGCTTCTCAAATTCGTCAAAGAGCTCACCGGTCTCTCTCTTTACTCTCTTGTGAAACTCTTCTTTGTGGCGTTCCTCGGTCTCCTGCTTGAGTTTCTCCCACTCGATCATCACATCGGAAATATTGAGCTGTCCGGTGATCTGTCTCGCGGGCTCTGCCTTTTCAGGCATTGCAAGACCTATCTGTCCGTCAGCCTCCTGAGTGAGGCTTCCTGCTATCTCCTCGGGAGGTTCTGCGGTGCGAGCTTCCTTTTCTGCAGCGCTTTCGGCTACAGGGTGGTATACTCTTCTGCCGTTCTCACCTTCCTCGACAACTCTCTCGGTGGTACCATCCATCTGCTCACTCGCCACTTCATAGAGCATCTGTCTGGAAATCTCTTTCTCGTGATCGCTCTCATCGCGAAGTGCTTCTTTGAGAGCTCCTTCGATATCCTTTATCTCTCCGGTCTCACCGAAGAAAACTTCCGTGTGAGTGAGAACTCCTTCTTCTTCCTTCTGCTGAGCTGCGGCAGCCAGTATTTCTTCCGGCAGATCTTCCACAGCATCTTCCGCTGTATCGGGGATCTCTCCCGTCTCGATATCATCACCGCTTATCTCTTCAAGCTCAGCGCTTTCGAGTTCTCCTGTATCCGACTCATACATGGGAGCAAGGATGGTCCTGGTAACAGCTTCCTTCTCCTCCTCGGAACCGTTAGTGAGCACTTCCTGTACACCCTCGGCTATAGCCTGCTGGAGATTGACTGTTCCGTACTCGCTCACATCCATCGTGCGGACCTGAATACCCAGATCATCGTCCTTCACGCCGGCAAATACCTGAGTATGTCCGAGTGCCAGAGCACGTCTCTCATCATCCGCAGTAACCTCGGGAAGTACATCCCTCGGATCGCAGGACGCATCGTAATAAGTCTCCTCGCGCTTTTTGAATCTGTTGTCGTAGATTTCCTGCTGCTGGGGAGTCAGAGGCTCGTGGAGCATTTTGAGTTCCATCGCCTTGATGACATATTTTCCTTCGCCAAAGAAAGTGATGAGTTCGTCGCACTCCTCAACGCATCTGGTTGCATATCCTGCACGGTGCAGACAATGTGCGAGAGTGTATGCCCACTTTTCCTTGTAGTCCCTGTTCTTGTACTCCTCGAGGACGGCAATCCTTTCTTCGAGGCTTACTCCCTGTGATTCGTATAATTTGTACTGAAGGATATATCTCCGGGGATCCCTGGATGCTATCTTGCAGAATTCCTGATAAGTATCGACGGCTGCGGAAACATCGTCTATCTTGATATAAAGCTCACAGAGCGAAAAGATTATGTCTTTCCCTTCCGGGTTTCTCTCCTGTGCGAGCTGGAGAATGTCTATCGCGTCCTCGTATCTGTGTACTTTTCTGTAAATATCGGCTATAACACAGAGCTTTCCGGATTTCTTTACCCTCGACCAGTCAATGGTGTCGGCTATCTCCGAAGCCCCGACAAAGTCCCCTTCATCGAGCCTCCTGTTGATCTCCTCGGCTCTGATCTCATATTCATGTTTGTTCACAGTAAAAATCCTCTCGTCTATGACCACAACATCTATAACATAGTCGAGAGAATTTTACCATAAATTGTATGTAAATGTCCAGCAAACTACTAAATTTAGTGAATAAAGATCTACATCTTGTGTCGGATCACTGAATTTTGATCTTTTTACAGAGCCTGTCAGAATACCGTTCTATCGTTGTATTCATTAAAATCGCGCATCCAAGCACAATTGCGATCATTATTACCTGGCTTATAACTGCCGCCGCGAGGTAGTTTCCCGTCTTATCAACGAGAGGTTTCAGAATAGGAGCCCAGAAATCTTCCATCAGGAACATGTGAACAAGATATATCGAGTAACATATTTTTCCGAAAAAGAGCGGGATCTTTGAAGCAAGAACCTTATTTGTTCCTGCATATCCGCCTACAAGCAAGCCTCCCATGATAAGGAATGCTCCGAACGATCTGATCGCCATATCTCCTCCTGCGGGAAGATGATCGCACAGAACCTTAAGCGGTGCAAAAAGAGGCGGTATGAGTCCCCGGTCCCTGAGCGGATATCCTCCGAAGTAGCCTCCGATCACGATAAGCAGCCATTTTGCGATCGCTAAAAACTTTTTATCCTTCAGATACTTCCCGGGAATGATCTTTGAGAGCCTTCCGTATTCGGTCAGATCCGCAAGCAGGACTCCGAAGAAGAAGCCCATGAATTTGACATTGATCTTGATGCTCGCAAATGCAAGTATGAGGTACAAAACCGGGATAAACCTTGACTTCCTGCTATCCATAAATGCGATAAGTATCGCGATCCAAAATCCGAAAAGCAGATAGTGAAGTGTCCAGTATTCTCCGGTAAGAGTGATATCCTCATATATCCATGTAAATACTAATCCGTGGCTGAATATTCCGTAGAAGCTGTATCTGTCCTGTTTTTCAATATACTGCGCAAAGATCTTTGCAGCTCCGCTGTTGATAAAATAGTGCAAAAATGCCGCAACAAATGCGGGGATCATCAGTCTGGGATAACGTTTTAAAGTCATAGTCCCGATCTTTTCCCTGAAGTTCGGTTTGTCCTCCGCTCCAAAGACTGCTTTTGCCGCAAGAAATCCCGTAACAGTAAAGAATATGCATACCCAGAAGTTACCGTTTACGAGTATGAGCAGAGGGTCGTTGGATATCCGGAGCTCTGCGTTGCCGGACAGCATCTTTACCGCAGGATCGCCGTTTATCACAGCTGGAAAAGACGATATCAGGAGGTGACATATAAAGACTCCGAGGCATGCTATACCTTTGAGTCCGTCTATCCACGCGGTTCTCTCCGATGCAGAGGTCGTATTTGTTTTTTTGCCGGATACATCACTCATTTGCTTTTTTACTCTCTGTTCCGTATTGCAGGTGGATCATTTTTTCAGCAGATCGCTCAGCTGCGCAAACTGCTCCACGCTAAGCGTCTCTCCCCTGGTCTGTTCGGGGAGGTCCATCTTTTTCAGAGCTTCATATACCTGCTCCCTGGATATACCCAACGCAGGCATTCCGATCACTCCGTTAGCCAAAGTCTTCCTCCTGTGATTAAAGGAAGCCCTGATGAGATCAAACATAAATCCGGGGTCTGCAGGCTTGCACGGTGCATCGTCATATCTTACCATTCTTACTACGGCACTTCCGACTTCCGGCCTGGGAATAAAACATCCCGGGGAAACATTCAGCACTATCTCGGGATCCGAGTAATACTGAACCGCCAGAGTAAGTGCTCCGTAATCCTTCCCGCCGGGCTTTGCACACATCCTGTCCGCAACTTCCCTCTGGACCATTACGGTAATGCTCTCCGTCGGCAGCTCTCTCTCGAGCAGATTCATGATGATCGGGGTCGTAATGTAGTATGGGAGATTGGCAACGACCTTAAACGATCCTGCACCTTCTTCCCTGAGAAGAGAAGCGATATCAACCTTTAATACATCATCGTTTACGATCCTTACATTCGAATACTCCGCAAGAGTCTCTCCGAGTATCGGGATCAGCGTATCGTCTATCTCTATCGCGATGACCTTCCTCGCCCTCTGAGCAAGGATCCTTGTAAGTGCGCCGAGTCCCGGGCCTATCTCAAGCACGGTATCATCCGGTCCCACATCTGCAGCATCCGCTATACCGTTTAAGATATTTCCGTCGATCAGAAAGTTCTGCCCGAACTTTTTCTTTATCTTAAATTCGTATTTTTTAATCAGATCCGTGGTTTCCATCCTAAATAATTTATCATAACTTGACAGCACTCTCAATACATTTAAAATATTAGATAGTCCGCAAACGCGGCACATTTAAGGAGCGTATAATGAAAAAGCATTACTCAGCATCAACCTGTAAAAAGATCCTTACTCTCACACTTGTCGCATCGCTTATGGTTTCCGGCCTCACCGGCTGCGGAAAAAAAGATGCTACGGCGGAGCAGGTCTACGCTCTCACTGAGAAAGTGGGCGCGCTCGAGCAGCGTATAAATGATCTCGAAGAGCAGAACGAAGAGCTCAGAGAATCTCTCGAAAACAATAAAGAAAACGAAGACATAAAAGAATCCGCATCTTCGGATGAGAAGGATAAGGAAAAAGAATCATCCAAGGATGATGAGAAAAAAGATCAGAGCGCCGATTCGCAGAAGGATGATCAGAGCAGTGATCAGAATTCTTCTTCCGGCAAAGACTCTGACAAACCTGCATCATCCGGAAATATCACCACCGGCACGGGCAGCGATTTCCGTGAGAAGCACGGCGCTCTCTCAGTAAGTTCAGACGGAAAGCTGATTGATAAGAACGGAGACATCATACAGCTCTACGGTATGTCGACTCATGGTCTGTCATGGTTTCCGCAGTATGTTGACGAAAACGCTTTCAGAACTCTCCGCGACGATTGGGGTGCAAACTGCGTCAGACTTGCAATGTACACCGAAGAATATGGCGGATACTGCAGCGGCGGTAATCAGGGCGAGCTCAAAAATCTCGTCAGAAACGGTGTAAATCACGCTACGAATCTCGGAATGTATGTCATCGTCGACTGGCATATCCTCAGCGACAACGATCCCCGCAGACATACGGAAGAAGCAAAAGCCTTCTTTAATGAATTCACTCAGAACTACGGCGGATATTCCAATATCCTCTATGAGATATGTAATGAGCCCAACGGCGGAACAGACTGGAATGCTATAAAGGAATATGCAAATGAGGTCATCCCCGTCATCAGAGCAAACGATCCCGATGCGGTCATCATCGTGGGAACTCCGACCTGGTGTCAGGAGCCCGACAAGCCGCTCGCCGATCCTCTTCCCTATGACAATATCCTCTATGCAGTACACTTCTACTCTGCTACGCATCAGGACGATCTCTACAACCGTGTAAAGCAGTGTGCGGATTCCAAGCTTCCTATGTTCATCAGCGAATTCGGAATCTGTGACGCTTCAGGTAACGGTGCTCTCGATCTGAACTGGGCGAAGAAGTGGCTGGAAATGTGCGACAGCTATGGCATCAGCTATATCAATTGGAACCTTGCCAATAAATCCGAGAGTTCATCCGCGATATCCTCTTCGTGTTCCAAGACTTCGGGATGGAGTGAGAATGAATTATCCGAATCAGGAAAATGGATAAGAAAATGGTTCAGAAGTAAATCGGGACTGTGATCCGGCAATACGTACCAAAAAGCCCTCGGAAAACCGGGGGCTTAATTTTTCATATATTTCAGTATGCACTTCATTATATCCAGATCAGATCTTATTCCGAGCGTTTCTGCTATGTGATACTTTTCCGGAGAGGGATTGGGAAGCCCTCCGCAAATATCCGCTCCGATTATCCCATGACCTTTACATACGGTATCTATGATCGATAAGAGCCTGTCCATGCTTACGGATCCCTGGTCCCAGTTCGTAAGAACATACTTTTCGGAAAGTATATCCTTGTCCACGGAAATATAGCGAGGGAGAGGATTCCCGCCACTCGATGCCAGCCTCCCGTTTATCTTCGTATAAATCTCCTCTATAGGATCTTTCGATATCATCGCCTCACTGATGCATACCAGTCTTTCATCTCTCTTAAGATCCTCAGATAGTTCGCTGATAGCGCTCTCCGGAGGACCGATCATTATCAGCCTCTTCAGATTCTGATCTTCCTGAAGCACTTCCTCCGCCCAATCACCGCAGCTGAGCAGTCCCTCAAACATCGGTGGTTTCATGTCAGTATGATGATCAAAAAAGACCAGCTCATACGGCTCATCTATCATCGAAGTAAAGATCCGCGACATATAATGATAATTTCCCGAATCAATAAAATGGATCCCTCTATGACCATAAGGAGCAAGCCTTTCTCTTATCTTCTCCTCCGCAGCTTCATCGCAGTACATATCCGTCCCGCAGATATCCGTCATATCGATCACAGCCGGTCTCTCTTTGGGGAATCCGGTCTCTGCGCATATCTTTTCGGGCATTTCGGCCGGATAGATATCGGTAAATCTCAATATGATATTTTTAAGTTCTGTCGCACTCATACAGACATTATAACAAAAAGTGTTGACAAGTTCTCTGATCGGGTGTATTTTGTATTTGTTTCGAGTGTATTAGTTGTCTTAATACACTTAATATTACGAAAGGAGAAAGCCATGATACTTATCGACTATAGAGATAAACGCCCTCTGTATGAGCAGGTCGGAGAGAAGCTGATCGGCCTCATCGTAAACGGCGCTCTGTCTCCCGATGAAAAGCTTCCGTCTGTCAGAAACCTGGCCATGGATCTGTCTGTTAATCCCAATACGATCCAGCGTGCTTATTCTCAGCTTGAACAGGAAGGATATATCTATACCGTATCCGGCCGTGGAAATTTCGTAAGTAATCCCGACAGCTGGAGAAAGGATCATATGTCTGCAGCACTCTCTGCACTTGAGGAAGCACTTACCGGAGCTTACGAAGCAGGTATCGACAAAGACCAGGTATTATCTGCGCTTGAAAAAATATATAAAGGAGGGCGCAATAAATGATAGAGATTAAAAACGTCAAAAAATCCTTCGGCGACATAAATGCTCTGTCCGGTATCTCCCTTAATATCGCAGACGGACGCGTTTTCGGACTCGTAGGAACCAACGGAGCCGGAAAGAGTACACTTCTCAGATGTCTCTCCGGAATATACCGCCCCGACGAAGGAGAGATCCTCGTTGACGGAGAGCCCGTTTATGAAAATGTAAATGCTAAGCAGAAGATCTTCTTCATATCGGACGACCAGTACTTCTTCCCCAACAGCACTCCCTTCGAGATGATGAAGTACTATGAGACTTTCTACCCCTCATTTGACAGGGAGAGATTCTTAAGACTAATGGAGATCTTAAAACTTGATCCTAAGCGCAGGACCAACACCTTCTCCAAGGGTATGAAAAAACAAGTCTCCATCCTCTACGGAATATCCGCAGGAACCAAATACTTCCTCTGCGATGAGACCTTCGACGGACTGGATCCCGTTATCCGTCAGGCAGTAAAGAGACTCTTCATCCAGGAGATGGAGGATAAGCAGATGACCCCCATCATCGCATCCCACAATCTCCGTGAGCTCGAGGATATCTGCGAGCATGTCGGACTCCTTCATCAGGGAGGCATACTCCTCTCGGAGGATCTCGACGATATGAAGCTCGGAATATTTAAGATACAGATCGTATTCAAAGATGCAGCGGATTATGAGAGTATTGCCACCTCCTTCAAGGTACTTGCCGATGAGCAGCGCGGCTCTCTCCATACACTCACTCTGCGCGGTACCAAGCCTCAGATAGAGACTGCCGTAAGCGCTCTGGAGCCTGTATTCTTTGAGATCCTTCCTCTTACACTTGAGGAAATATTTATAAGTGAAACGGAGGTGCTTGGATATGACTTCAAAAATCTCACTCTTTAATCTGATGAAAGAGGACATGCGTCACAAGCATTACATGATCGTACTGTCCATACTTGCCGAGCTCCTGCTGGGTCCCGTTGTGCTCCTCTTTGGCTTCAATTCGGACAAGATGTATGCACTCAGGCGCTTTGAGAGTAACGGAGGCGGTCTGACATTTGAACAGTTCCTTGCAAATACCTATTACAGGTCACTCTTGGATTTCTTAAGAGAAGGTTATCCTATGCTCCTTGTTATCATCGCTTTTGTAGGAGCTATGATCGTGGGAGTGGCAGGCTTTCAGCATCTCTATTCCAAGAGAATGAGCGACCTTTACTTAAGCCTTCCGGTTTCGAGAGAGAGCAGATTCATGGCCACCTACTTAAACGGACTTATCATCTGGTTTGTCCCTTTTATAGCAGGCTACGTTCTCTCCTTCCTCATGGGACTCGCACGCATTCACGGAACGACGATGCCTATTGCTCCCCTGTGGACTTATTTTGGGCTCAAGCTCGTTCTCGTCATTTTCTCATTCTTCGTTTTCTACCACTTGATCCTTCTTTGTGTGGTACTTAACGGTGCGGTATTCAATACCTTCGTAACGATCGGAACGATAGGCAGCTACGCTATGCTCATCTGGGCAGCTGGAACTCTTCTTTGTGAGGAATTCCTCGATACATATGTTTACGGTGATAAGGCCGAGTTCATTCTTGGTTTCTCTCCCCTTGCTTCGGGATTTACCATGACCATGATAGATTCCTTAAACGATAATATAGGAATACTTATCACATTCTTTGTCATTACGTTCATCGTATGTGTCGCTTCATTCTTCCTTGCACTGCATGTACACAAGAAGCGCCCCGGAGAGCAGGCTGAAAGCGGAATGGAGAATAAGAAACTCTGGTTTGCGATCCAGGTGATCGGAAGTATCCTCGCAGGTATATTCGGCGGAATGCTCCTCTATGCCATCTCCGATTTCAAGATGTTCGGATGGTGCATATTCGGATGTGTGTTCTGCTCGGTGCTTGCATTCTGCATCTTCAATATCATCCAGGAGCGTTCATTCAGAGCGATACTTACAAATAAGAGACTCTTTGCCGCATCCGTTGCAGCATCCCTTATCGTCCTCATCCTCTTCAAGGCAGGATGGTTTGGATTTGATAAGTATGTCGCTCCCGAGAGCAATATCAGATCGCTCAGACTCTGCCAGATATCCGATCTTCAGGATGACGAGCCTAATATAGTATTTGATGAGAACGGATATGCATCTTATCACTACAACCAGCCGGCAGATACCATTGTGATAAACGATCCTGCCATGGCAAGGAAGATCCTCGAGAACGGTGCTGCATTCTCCAAGGAATATTTAGAGCATCAGGGAACTTACGAATATTACGACTACGACCACGGTGTTATGACCGATGAACTTAATTATCTCTCTACCGTTAAGGCAGATGTTAAGAGAAACTTCGGATTCTCATATCAGCGCAGCTACAGGCTGAGCACGGATGTAGCTGAATACCTGCGTGGCGACATTGAGTCGGAGGAATTCAGAAATAAAATCTTCCCCATCAGCTCCGGATTATGCCCTTATCCCACGAGCATAGAAATTTATCACACTACATATATTTCAAAGTATTCTGACATAGTCTATGCCGGTCCCAGCTCTTACGATGATGCTTACAAAGACACCGGATTCCTCGCAAGCGGAATGGATTTCTGGGATTACTTCGATGATATCAGTGATACTGCAACCATTTCCGATCCTGCACAGATCAAGTTTTTAATGGATAATTACGTTGCAGACTTCAAGGATACCTACTGCATGGAAAAAGCTTTCTACAACCTGTATGAGGAAAATGTAGAAAAATCCGTAGCACCCTTAAGCGTTTACCGTATACGAGTCTTCTACTCGAGAGATCCTGAAGATGAGAATTCATACGGACGCGGTCCCTCTATGGATCTGGATATCTACACCGACTACAGCAGGACCTTACAAACCATCTACGGTATACAGACCAGGTACTCATTCTAACCTGATGAACTGATCTGTCTACCTGCCTTTTATCCCATCCAACCCAAGCAAGAAGGAGGAGCTGAATGCTCCTCCTTCCTGTATCTCCGGAATCTATGCTCCGGCTTATCTTCTCCGCATGTGATCTTAGATTTTGAAACGGTATCCCACGCCCCAGATAGTCTCTATAAATCTCGGTGTCGCACTGTCGTCTCCGAGCTTTTCTCTTATCTTCTTAATATGAACGGTGACCGTCGCGATATCTCCGATGGATTCCATTCCCCAGATCTCTCTGAAGAGCTCATCCTTGGTATATACATGATTGGGATTCTCCGCAAGGAATGTGAGCAGATCGAATTCCTTGGTCGTAAATATCTTCTCCTCTCCGTCCACAAACACGCGACGAGCGGGCTTGTCTATCTGTATACCGCGAAGCTCTATGATATCGCTGTCATTCTTGTGACTCTCCGTCGATGTAAGTCTCGTATATCTCGCAAGATGAGCCTTCACTCTTGCTACCATCTCACTGGGGCTGAAAGGCTTGGTCAGATAATCGTCAGCACCCAGTCCGAGTCCTTCGACCTTGTCTATATCATCCTTTCTCGCAGATACGATGAGGATGGGAACATCCTTCGCCTCACGGATCCCTTTGCATACCTCGAATCCGTCCTTGCCGGGAAGCATAAGATCGAGGATGACCAGATCGAAATCCTCATTAAGGGCTCTCTTCATTCCCTCGTCTCCCGCGTTACAGATCTCTGCTTCGAATCCGCCTCTTTCAAGATAATCTTTTTCGAGATCCGCGATATCCGCTTCATCTTCGATTATCAAGATCCTGCTCATAATGCCTCCTTTGACGATCCTCTGTAAACCGTCAGATGTCGTTGTCCATATATTTCTTGAGTACAAAGTTCATACATGTTCCCTCGCCCTCTCTCGACGAAGCCCATATATATCCTCCGTGATCCTCAATTATCTTCCTTACTATCGAAAGTCCTATGCCGCTTCCGCCCTGCGCGGAATTTCTCGAAGTGTCAGTACGGAAAAATCTGTCGAAGATCCTCTGCAGATCCTCCTGCGCTATACCTTTGCCGTTGTCCTCGATCTCGACTCGTACTGATGATTCCTCATCACGGATCCTTATCTCGATCTTGCCGGTCGGCTTGTCCATATATTTGATACTGTTGCTGATAATATTGTTTATGACTTTCTTGAGCTGCTCCGGATCCGCCATTATCTCGGTATCGGGATTTACCATATTTGAATAGTTGAACTCTATCCCTCTGGCTCCGAGGTCCAGACCCACTTCCTCAACGCAGTCACCAAAATAGTCAGCAACATTTATCCTGCGGAATTTATAAGGGATCCTGTCATTCTCGATACTGGAGTAAGTCGTAAGCTCATCGATGAGACGATCCATATCCGATGCTTTGTTGTATATCGTCCTGATATACCTGTCCGTCATCTCCGGAGTATCCGCTACTCCCTCTATGATTCCTTCCGCATATCCTTTGATCGCAGTGATAGGTGTCTTTAAGTCGTGAGAGATATTGGTAACAAGGTCACGGTTTTTCTTCTCCTGCATCGCCTTTTCCTGCGAGGATTCCTTGAGGCGGATTCTCATATCCTCGTAGTTGCTGAAAAGGATTCCGACTTCTCCCTGGTCCTTGCTCTCGAGAGTGTATCCGAAATCACCCTCTTTGACCTTAGCCATCGCAATACTGAGCTTCTTGAGCGGACTGTAGATCCCTGAAGTGATCCATGCCGTGAGCAGTACGCTCGTAAGGACGAGTATCCCTATCATGATAAGGATAAACTCCGTCATCATTTCGGGAACAACAGGGTTAAAGATCGCTGATGCAATGATCATCAATAGAAGCGGTATGACGATGATCGCAAGAAATGTAATTGTGATCCTTGTTTTTAATTTCATTTAGCCGTGAAGTCCTCTGGACTGACGATCCATGTCTTCTACAACGATGTCGAAGATCTCACCGAGAGTGCGTCCATACTCAAGGATCTTCCAAGGCTCATTGGTATGGAAATGGATCTTTATGAGGTCCTCATCTCCGGCGCATACAAGGCTGTCGCCTAC
>DFKT01000029.1:23985-27757 GCA_002373595.1 Lachnospiraceae bacterium UBA3638
GTATCATAACGAAATTCAATGGTCTGTTCAGGTAACATTTCTATCCGTCCTTTCTATGACCGACAAGCGGTTTTACTATGGAAAATCATATCAAAATATCACTTTTCTTTCAATCATGTTCTTTTTTATGATAAAATATCTATTTGTGGGGACACCTGTCCCGGAAAGGAATAATATGGAAAAAATCGCCAGCTTTACCATCGACCACATCAAATTAAAACCCGGCGTCTATGTCTCGAGAAAAGACCATGTCGGCAGCGAAGTCATAACGACCTTTGACCTGCGTATGACGAGCCCCAACGACGAGCCGGTCATGAATACCGCAGAGATGCATACCATTGAGCACCTCGGAGCAACATTCCTTCGCAATCACGCTCAATACAAGGACCGCGTCGTTTACTTCGGACCCATGGGCTGCAGGACCGGATTCTATCTCCTCCTCGCAGGAGACCTCACATCCCGCGATATCGTACCCCTCATGACAGAGATGTTTGAGTTCATCCGCGACTACAATGACGAGATTCCCGGAGCTACCGCTCACGACTGCGGCAATTACCTCGATCAGAATCTCCCGATGGCTAATTGGCTTGCGAACAGATATCTCGAAGAAGTACTTAAGGGCATAGGCGACGACAGACTTATCTATCCCGAATAAAAGTTCTGTCACACCGCTTAAAGATACAGGAGAATGATAATGAGCAAAATAGGAATTATAGGCGCTATGGAGGCCGAGGTAGAGACCCTGAAGGCCGAGATTGCGGATATGAAAGTAACAAAGCGTGCGGGAATGGAATTTTGTGAGGGTACGCTTAACGGTGCAAATGTAGTAGTCGTTAAATGCGGTATCGGTAAAGTTAATGCCGCTCTCTGCGTCCAGATCCTTGCGGATCTCTACAATGTCACCAATATCATCAATACCGGAGTCGCAGGATCCCTTAATGCCAAGCTTGATATCGGCGACATCCTCATTTCCAAGGATGCCATACACCACGATATGGATGTGACGATCTTCGGATATAAGCTCGGCGAAGTGCCTCAGATGGGTGTAAGAGAATTCCCTGCTGATGAAAATATGATAAAAGTTGCCGAGGAAACCATCAAAAACGAGCTTCCCGAGGTTCATGCTGTTGTAGGAAGAGTAGTGAGCGGAGACCAGTTCATATCCAGCTCCGAGAAAAAGGACTTCCTCATCAATGAATTTAACGGCGACTGTGCGGAGATGGAAGGCGCGTCAATAGCACACGGGGCATATCTTAACGGTATACCGTTCTTAATCCTTCGTGCTATCTCCGATAAGGCTGACGGCAGCGCCGAGATGGATTATCCTACCTTCGAAAAGGAGGCTGCTGCCCACTGTGCCAAGGTTTTGAAATCGATGGTTGCTAAATTCTGATCTGTTTCTGAGCATTATAAAAGCCGGGGATTCCCCGACTTTTGTTTTATCTGTATGCTTTTTACTTCTGCAGTGATGCCTGTCCGAGTGCGAGGAGTACCACCCCCAGGATTATCACGCACATTCCGATGATCTTCTTCGCTGTGATCTTCTCTCCGAGGAGACGATTGGATATGAACATCGTCCAGATGTATGTCACCGATCCGAGCGGCATGATGATCGCATACGGGATGACCTTCATGAGATAGATCATTATCGTTGCCGCAGTCACATACATGATACCGCCGAGGTAGAAGAAAGGCGAGAACAGTATTCCGAGCTTTCCCTTATCATTATTGGAAGACTTCTTGAGGAAAAGGCTCGCGAATGAAGATGTCAGTGTCGATATGAGAAAGAGTATTAAGTATATCATTTGCTGCTCCCTCCCATAAGCATTACCCCTGCGATGATCACAAATACGCCGATCACCATAAGAGGAGATACGGGCTCCGAAAGGACGACCACTGTGAGGATCAGCGCAAATACATAACTGAGCGAGTTCATGGGCTGAAGCACGGAAAGCTCACCGTACCCGAGTCCTATAGTCATCACTATCGCACCGATTCCGTATATGATGAATCCGGGCAGAAGTGCCAGGAAAAGCTTCCACAATCCGGGAAGACCGTCGGCAAGAAATGCACCGAAATCAGATGCTCCCGCAAGTTTCCACATGAGCTGTCCCACGGCAAGGCAGATTGCCGATACGAGCATCATCAGCATTCCTTTACCGTTTCTCTTGAGCGATTCTATCATTACTGTTCCTCCGTGATCCTAACGGATCCCCATTACATATTCACAGGTGTGAGAGGTTTCCCTGTTTCCTGAAATGCCTTTATATTGTCATATACTCCCATTACGCATCTTTCTCTGGCTTCGATGCTTCCCCATGCGAGGTGTGGAGTGATTATAAGCTTATTTGAATCTTTAATCTTAGACAGAGGATTCTCCGTGCGAAGGGGCTCATCCTCAAGTACATCGAGTCCTGCTGCCGCGATCTCTCCCGATTCGAGAGCCTCATAGAGAGCCTTGTTATCAACGACCCGTCCCCTTGCCACATTGACAAGTACTGCGGTATTTTTCATCTTCTTAAGTGCATCCGCATCGATGTAATTTCTCGTAAGATCGCTTAAAGGGCAATGAAGCGATATCACATCACTCTGTGCAAGGAGCACATCCTTGTCCACCCGCTCGTACTCGGTGACTGTACTTTTGCCGGTAACAGAAGAAAAAATAACTCTGCATCCGAAAGCCTTGGCTATCTCAGCAACCTTTCTTCCTATATTACCCATACCGACTATGCCCCAGGTCTTGCCTTCGAGCTCAGTAAAAGGTACATCAAAATTGGAAAATCTGTCCTGTGCCGAGTACTCTCCCGATTTTACGTAAGTGTCATAATGCGGGATATGCTGCAGAAGATTAAGTGCCAGAGCAAAGGTATGCTGAGCCACCATCGAAGTGCAATACGATACGACATTGCAGACGGGGATCCCTCTGGCAGTCAGATACTTCAGGTCACAGTTATCATAGCCTGTCGCAAACTCACAGATAAGCTTGAGGTTCTTAGCACCGCTCAGACTCTCTTCGTTCATCGGTGACTTATTCGCCACTACGATGTCCGCATCTGCGGTGCGCTCCCTGACTTCCTCTACGGTTACGGTATTTCTGTAGATCGTCACTTCTCCGAGTTCATTAAAGACATCGACGGAGATATCGGGACCCACACTGTTTCTCTCAAGTACCACTATCTTCATATTCAGATCCTGCTGCGGAAGAAATCGGTCACAGCTTCCGTAAAAAATATCCGCCGGGTTTATAAGCCCGACGGATATCAGGTCATCTATTAAAGTCTTGCGAGAAGTGCTTCTCTCTGCTTCTCATATCCGGGCTTTCCGAGAAGAGCGAACATATTCTTTTTGTAGCTCTCTACGCCGGGCTGGTTGAAAGGATTAACTCCGAGGATGTATCCGCTCACTCCGCATGCAAACTCAAAGAAGTAGAAGAGCTCTCCGAGTGCGTACTCGCTTACCTCGGGAACCTTGATCATGAGGTTGGGTACATTTCCGTCGGTATGCGCGAGGATCGTTCCGTTCATAGCGCTCTTGTTTACGAAATCAACGGTCTGTCCTGCGAGGTAGTTAAGTCCGTCGAGGTCAACAGGCTCCTCACCGATGGTGAGCTGCTCTCTGGATTCCTCTACATTGATGACAGTCTCGAAAAGGATCCTTGCTCCGTCCTGGATATACTGACCCATGGAGTGAAGGTCTGTGGTTAGGTCAACACTTGCGGGGAAGATACCCTTCTGATCCTTGCCTTCGCTCTCGCCGTAGAGCTGCTTCCACC
>DFKT01000034.1 GCA_002373595.1 Lachnospiraceae bacterium UBA3638
AGATATCTCTCACCCTTATCAGGGAATACGATAACGATATTCTTACCCTCATTCTCAGGTCTCTGCGCTACGCGGATAGCTGCCCAGAGGATCATTCCCGCAGAGATACCGATCGACCAGCCCTCTCTGGCTGCGCAAATCCTGGCAGTATTTAAAGCGTCATCATCGGTCACACGGATGACCTCATTGTAGATAGTCTGATCAAGTACTTCGCATGGTACTACAGGACCCACCCCCTGGATATGATGGACTCCGGGCTTTCCTCCGGAGAGTACGGGCGATGCATCGGGCTCAGCCACTATGATCTGCACATTCGGATTCACCTTCTTTAAGTATGTGCCGGTACCTGTAATGGTTCCGCCTGTTCCTACTCCCGCCAGGAAGATATCTACCTTTCCTTCGAGAGCTTCCCAGATCTCCGGTCCGGTCGTCTTAATATGCATAGCGGGATTGTTGGGATTTCTCCCCTGTCCAACAAGGAATGAATTCTCGATGGTGGCTGCAAGTTCCTCAGCTTTTCTGTTAGAGCCCTCCATGTAATCGGCCGCCGGTGTGAGTATCACTTCAGCTCCGTAGCCCTTAAGGATAGCGACTCTCTCCTTGGACATGTTCTCAGGCATCGTGATGATGACATGATAATCCTTTGCAGCACCTATAGCTGCGATACCGATCCCTGTGTTTCCGGAAGTGCTCTCGATGAGAGTTCCGCCTGGCTTAAGTATCCCTTCTCTCTCGGCAGCTTCTATCATATTGAGTGCGATACGATCCTTGACGCTTCCGCCGGGATTGAAGCATTCCAGTTTGGCATATATATGTGCTTTAGTCTGATAGTCCGCTTCGAGCTTCCTAAGCTGCAGGAGCGGAGTATCTCCGATCATCTCTTCTATTGAATGAAATACTTTACTCATACCGTCTGTTCCTTATCAAGCCTTATACCTGGAGGTCGCCTGCTATATCAGCGAAATCCGCTACTGTCTCAAGGCTGTCTATTGCCTTAATGAATCTCTCTGCCTTCTCTGCTCCGATGAAAGGAGTCGTGATGCGCTTAAAGAGCTCATATTCCTCATCAAGTGAAGTGTTGTTGTTGGGATGTCCCTTAGGATATGCGATCGACTTCTCGAGTACGGTGCCACTTTTAAGCTTAACCACTACTGTCATCTTGGGGAAGTCGCCCTGCTCAAATACCGCGAAATGATCACGTGGTGTGCGGGTCTCTCCGATCTCGTGGATCTTCTTTGCGAGTTCAAGGATCTCAGGCTTGTTAAGCTTGTCATCGGTAAACCAGTCTGCACTCGGCGTAGGATCGATGATATAAGCTGCAAAGCAGAATGAAAGATTGAACTGTGCATCAAGAGTGGTCCTTGCGGTATCTCCGTAGTAAGGAGCTGTGAGAGTGGTAGTGGGATCGATAGTGATCTCAGTAACCTCGTCAGCCTTGAAAGGATGCTCCTTGTATATAGCATCGAGTATCTCGAGCGGAGTCTGGATCCACATATTTGCAGGCCAGTGCTTGAGATAGGTCTCATTAATGAGCCAGTTATTGTCGTTGAGACTTCTGTTGAACCACGCGGGATTGTTGGAATCGGATACGGTGCTCCAGTATCCCAGAGGTCCGTCGAGATAGTCCTTGCCGTTATCAAATCCGATCTCTGCGATCCTTGCTGCAAAGATTCCGTTGTACGCATCCGTTCCGTGTGCGAAGTGGTAGATGTCCGACTTCGCAGGGCCTGCTGCGTGAAGTCCCATAGCAACGGGAGTGACATATGTGGTCGCACCGATTGCCTGATTGGTCTTGTCTGCATCGAGGCCTATGAGTTTAGCTGCTGCGAAAGTAGATCCGAAGATCTGCCAGCTGCTAAGTCCCCATGAATGAGTCTTGGTATATTCATCGGAGGGCTTAACGGATGATGCGACTCTCTGATATCCTTCGTATGCAACTGCTACTGCGGTGATATAATCCTTACCGGTCTTGTGTTCTGCCTCAGCTACAGCAAATGCAGCAGCGATAGCACCTGCGGAAGGGTGTCCTGTCCAGGAGCAATCCTCCCAGTCGAGTACATCTGCCTGCGTAGCATTTGCAAAAGCAGCTACCTGAGCGGGAACCTTCTTGCCATGTCCACCCCAGATATGAGCTTCCTCTTTTCCGCCCTGACCTTCCGCAAGTGCGATAGCATTCTTGCTGGTCTTGATGGGTGCGGATGCAACAGATACTCCGACTGTATGTATGGTAAGTCTCTTAACCTGCTCTATTACGGAAGCCGGAAGATCTTCGTACTTTATATTTGCAACAAGCTCTGAAACTTTCTGTGTATTGCTCATGTTTATTTCCTCCTTTTAAATTACGAAACTGTAATCTGAAATTGACTTCATCAGGAACTGTCTGGTCTCTTCTCTCCGGGGGTGCTCGAAGAATTCCTTGGTAGGTGTCTTCTCGATGATCACGCCCTGATTCATGAAGAGCATATTGGTTGCGATCGACTGTGCGAAAGGTATCTCATGCGTTACGATCAGCATCGTGGTTCCGCCGGCTGCGAGTTCTCCGATGGTGTGGAGTACCTCTCCTACCAGTCCGGGATCAAGTGATGCGGTAGGCTCATCCATGAGGATGATATCCGGATCCGTTACTATCGCTCTCGCGATTCCGATCCTCTGCTGCTGTCCGCCGGAGAGCTGTGATGGATAGTGATCCGCTCTGTCTAAGAGTCCTACTTTCTTTATCGCTTCCTCGGCTCTCTCCTTCGCCTCTGCCTTGGCAACTCCTCTTACTGCCGTAAGCCCGAGCATGACATTTTCAAGTGCGGTCTTATTGGCGAAGAGTCCGTAGTTCTGGAAAACAAAGCTCATCTTTCTGCGGATCTCAACCTGCTTTTTCTGGGATGCGGTGTGGAAGTCTGCGGTGATACCATCGATACTGATCTTTCCCTCATCCGCTTTCTCAAGGAAGTCGATACATCTAAGGAGTGTTGTCTTACCGGATCCGCTCTCTCCGAGGATGACATCCACGTCACCTTTCTCGATCGTCAGATCCACTCCTTTTAATATCTCAAGTCCCTGAAACGATTTTTTGAGTCCTTGTATTTCCAGCATAGTTTTTACTCCAATTTCCTTCTTTTTTCTTTTGACTGTTTCTCTCAAACGCTTTGAAGATCTGCTCTACTGCGAGACATATTATCAGGTACATGAAGAAGATCACCAGGTAACACTCTACATATCTGATACTGTCGGCCGCTGCCACTCTCGCTTCTCCCGTGATCTCGCGTATCGACATGTAGAACGCAAGCGATGTCATCTTGATCAGGTTCGTGGTAAATGTGCAGAGCATTGGGAGCTGTTTGTCTATTACCTGTGGAAGAACTATATGTCTTGCGACCTGGAAGTTAGTCATTCCTATACTCTGTCCGGCTTTGATCTGTATCTCCGGTACTGCCAGAAGTCCCGCTCTGAAAACCTCCGAGAGGATCGGTATCGACACAAATGCGAATACTATGAAGCCGTATACCATATCATCGATCTTATATACATCTATCTCTTTGCCGATGAAATTCCCGAATGAAAGGATCCACAACGGTAATGCATGATATATGAGGTAGATGATGAGGAGCAGCGGAAGTGATCTTACAAATGAGATATATACCTGGAACACTCTGCTAAGTATCCTCTTTGGCTTCAGATTGACCAGTGCCATCAGATAAGCGATCGGCGTCGATACGATAAGTGTCACTATCACGAGGATCGCCGTCTCCGGAATACCCGAAGCGCATTTCAGTATTGTATTGCCTATGAATTTCCAATCAAGCATGTGCGCTTCTCTTCCTTTCTTTGCGGCTGCTCACATCGAGAAGAGCTTCAAGTCTTTTACTTCCGAATGTGATAAGGAGCGATATCGGCCAGTAGATGATGACCAGTGTGACGTATGTTTCTATGACATATGCTCCGAGGTTCTTTCCGATCAGGTAATTTCCTCTTCCGAGGAGGTCATAGAGTCCGATCGTGTATGCCAGAGCTCCTTCCTTTACAAGTGCCAGCAGGCTGTTGCAGATATTCGGGATCGCTATCCTTATCATCTGAGGAAGAAGGATAAACCAAAGTGCCTGCGGTCCTGTCATTCCTATACTCTTGGCTGCCTCCGCCTGGCTCTTATCAAGTGACTGATATGCGCTTCTGAATGCCTCCGAGAGTGATCCTGTCGTAAAGAGTGCCAGTGTGATGGCTACGAACTTTACTTTACCTTTGGTATCGATCGGTATGATCCTCGGAAGTCCGTAGTAAACGACGAACAGGAGAACTATTGCCGGCACGCATCGCATGACTGTGGTGTATCCGTATGCGAGTGCCCTGAGTATCTTACTCTTTCCAAGCTTGGCCCATGCCAGCAGTCCTCCGAACAAAAGCCCAAAGAAGAAGGCAATTACTACATATTCGAGGGTCACCGTAATGGAGGGGATAATCTTGGTATACAGTTCAGGGATCTTGGCCCAATCAAATTTGCTCATAATTGCCTTTCCTTCGTATTACTGGAAATCGTAGTTGAAGATATCGTAGTTGAAGAACTTCTGAGAGATCTCGGAAGCCTTTCCGCTATTTACAACCTGTACAAGTGCACCGTTGTACTCCTTGAGGAAGTCCTCGCCGAGTCTCTTGGAGAACATAGGATAGGTCTTTGCAAGAGTGAACTCGGAGTATGAGATCTGATCAAGGAACTGATGAAGGTCTCCGTCCTCGGATACTACAGATGCGTCGAAGGAAGGCTTAACCTGGATCGATGCGTCATACTTGCCTGCTACGGTCTCCTCAACAGATCCTGCTACATAAGTGGAATCATCGGTGGTCTTGATCTCAACCTGTGCGTCGGGGTTCTGGTCGTTGTAGGTCTTAACTACATAGTACATTCCGTTTCCTGCAAGGAGGGGAGCAAGCTCAAGTCCTGACTTGGAAAGATCGGTGAGGTTCTTGATGTCCGCATTTTCCTTTCTTACTACGAGGGTAAGAACCGATGCTCCAAGGTTCTGCTCTGAGATGAGGTACTTTTCTGCACGAGCTTCGGTCCAGAAAGCGTTGGTGAGCGCTGCGTCATAGTTACCTGCCTCAAGTCCTACATATGCATCATCGTAGCTGGTTCCTACATATTCGAACTCATATCCGGGAAGAAGTGCATCTACCTCACGGAGTACTTCGATGTCATATCCGCTGGGATTTCCGTTTTCATCCTCTCCGGTAACAGGCCAGTTGCCGGTGTTACGATAAGCGAATACGATCTTCTTTACATCTGCGGGTGCAGCGGTCTGATCATCCGATGAAGTAGATGCCTGAGAAGAAGCTGCGGGCTGAGCAGCTGCGGGCTGAGCAGCTGCAGGTGCGGCGCCGCTGCCCTTATCGGTGCTGCCGCAAGCGGTAAGAGATACTGCTGCAGCGATTGCAAGTGCAAGTGATATGGTCTTCTTAATAGTATTGTTTTTCATAATGTAATCTCCTCTTTATCTTAAGTATTGTTGTTTGTTTAGATGTATCCTCTTTCTTTAACTCTCGGACACTGTTTGCAATCATAGAACCATGCGCACTCCTTACATCGAAAACATCCTCCGTAATATGGATCTTCTTGTGAGCGCTCCAGGAATCTGTCATCTCCGAGGAACGGTCTTCCGTATGCTATCAGGTCTCCTGCATCCTGTTTCAGGAGTTCCTCTCCTCTTGCGATCGTCCATATCTCATCTACGAGGATCACCGGAAGTTTAACGTGCTTGTGGATCTCTTTGCCTGTGTATACGACGTCGTTGTAATCGAAGTCTTCCGGTCCTATCTGTTTCTCTCTCGTCGTACCGGGGAAAGCTACGAACGATGGATACTCTTTCGGCATGTATCTGTCTGACTCTCTGATGCCGTATGATACGTGTATGTAGTCAGCTCCGATCTTTTCGAGTTCCTTTGCCGTCTCTATATCGGTCTCAAGATCTTTGTTCCATCCCATCCTGTATCCTACGATAAAGTCTTTATCTGCTTTTTCCTTTATCCTCGATATGATGTTGGATGCAAGTCTTAACCTTCCCGATATATCTCCTCCGAATTCATCTATGCGATGGTTGGTTATCGGAGATGAGAAGAGGTTCAGGAAAAACATGTTCGCCCCGTGAAGCTCTACTCCGTCGACGCCTGCATCTCTGACATTCAATGCACTCTGTACAAATCCGTCTTCGGTGTCCTTTAGCTCATCCTGTCTCCAGAAGTCTATCGTGTCGTGTCTGTGATGTCCTCCGGAAGGATATGCCAGCTGGATGACCAGCTTTACTCCGTTCTCATGTGCGAGGTCTGCAAGCTTCTTAACATCTCTCAGCTGCTTTTCGTTCGTCAGTCCGAACCCCCTCAGCACTTCCACCTTGCCGCCGACCGTGAATGCGTGTGATACAACCAGCCCCGGCTTAGTGATAAATCTTTTTCTGTAATATTCGATTATCTCTTCGCCTATCGAATTGTCTTCGCCCTCTTCAACCCCGAAGGGGCACATTGGAGCGATAACTATACGATTCGCAAGCTCTGTATTCTTTAATCTGTAAGGCTCGTATATCTGCATACTCATCTTCTCCTTTCGTTTGTTTTCGATCCGTCTCTTTCGTTTCGATGGTGTCATTATAACGGCACTACCCTACCTGGTCAATAGGTTGGTAGGTTTTTTGTGATAGGGATTGGTTATCGCCGGTGATATGGCTGTAAAAATGTGGGTTTGAGGGGTTTATCACGAAAGTGTTAAATGTAAAGAAATGAGCACATATCCTTTACGGATCATGTGCTCACTTTAATTTTCGTTACCTTATTTTAAATCAACTTAGACGCGATACATTCTCACGCCCCTTCATACCTTCCCGCCTGGGCTTTCCACATCTGTGCGTATTTGCCGCCGAGGGCGAGGAGTGAATCGTGATCACCTTCCTCAACGATACGTCCTTTCTCGAGCATCAGGATCCTGTCCGCATCTCTCGTGGTAGAGAGTCTGTGCGAGATGTAGAATACTGTCTTTCCTTCCGCTGCAGACTCCATAGCTTTATTGAGTTCATACTCTGCAATGGGATCGAGTGCACTGCTGGGCTCATCCATTATCAGCATATCCGCATCCTTATAGAATGCTCTCGATATTGCGATCTTCTGACTTTCTCCTCCGGAGAGTACGGCGCCTTCATCGTCAAACTCATGCGTGAGCGTCGTATTGATTCCCTTGGGCAGAGACATTACCTTATCGTATGCTCCGGCTTTCTTAAGCGCATATGCCGTATATGAGTTTTAATGCAAAGAGATTATTCTTTACCGCTCTTGCGCGGCTGATCTCTCTTTTTTTCTTTTCTTTCATTTCTGCCTTTTCCGTTTGTAAAAATATCTGCTATTTGTTACACAATCCAAGCAGGAACTCTGCCTGATCCTTTCTGGCTTCTCGTCCGATGTCGGTCTTCATATTGCAGTGAAATACATGTGCGACATCTTTCATCTCCGCGGTGCCGTATATCTTCATCACAGCTTTGCCGCCGCGGGCATTTATGAGATCTGCCATCGGCTTACATGCCGGATACAGGAAATCATTCGGACAGGAGAAGAGATATGCAGCCGGATACTTGTCCGTGATCGCGCCACAGACATCGAGTGTAGGCTCATCCGGATTATAATAACAGCTCATCAGATAATTATCGAAGAGCTTATCCTTCTCATCAATAGCGAGCAGGCTCTTCATATCATACATGCCGCACGCCAGACTGATCCCTTTTATATTAAGACTGTGCTTTCTCATGTATATATTCCTGCAAAAGTCCGGGTTCGAATTGATCGCAGCATAGTGACTGGTCAGCTGAGCGCCCGCCGAATCTCCCATCATGAAGATATTCTCGGTATCCATATGGTACTCATCTGCATGCTTCTCGATCCAGAGCATTACATTATTGATGTCCTGCAGAGGTGCCGGATATTTATACGCAGGGCTCAGGCGATAATTCATATTTACAACCGTGAAGCCGTACCTTGCCATATCCATGGCGTAGAATCTGTACAGTTCCTTATCCCCGTAGAAATATCCGCCGCCGTGTACATTGATAAGTATGGGTAGTTTACCCGTCGTTCCCTTCGGATAATAAACATCCAGGAGATTCGATTCGCCATAAACTCCGTATGAGATATCCTTAAAGCTTTCCACATCCTCGGGCTCGGTCAGTCCCTCGTCTCTCTTGCCATCACCCTCGCTCCATGCCTTACTGTCTTCCTTTACCCAATCCGGCCTCTGATTGTAGCAGATGACTCCCTCATCGTCGGGGATGGGATGCTGACGGCTGATGCCTTCAAACCATTCGTATTCTTTGTCATCCCCGGTCTTGCCTGCAAGTATCTCATCAATGGCAGCAAGCGTATGGTCCATAAGGTCGATGCTGTCAAATCCTCTCGCATGTCCGTGGAGGATCTTGTCTGCTTTGTCTTTCAGATACATGACCTTTGACAGATTATCCCTGAACATCTCGAGCGAAGTCGAGTGCGGTATCTGCATCCAGAGGTGATGATTGATTGCATCTCCGGTAAAGAGTATCCTGTCCTCCTTGAGAAGGAGAAGTATCGAACCCGCTGTATGACCGGGAAGCGCGATCACCTCAAGATGAAGTCCGCCAAGATCCACGGTCTCCCCGGGGTTAATCGCCTTGAAGGGAGGCATGACCGCTCCGCGTTCACCTATCATCTTCAGAAATCCCGGATCATTGGCAAACTCATCCGCAACATCCATATCGTCCGGAGCCACATATGCTTCATCGAAGTATATATTTCCGTATATGTGATCGGGGTGTCCGTGAGTATTGATGACCATCAGCGGAAGATCCGTATAGCGTCTCGCCACGGCCTTTACATCCTCATAGCCGTTCATGGTATCTATCACTGCTGCCTTATCCTTGCCGATGACGATATAGCCGGTCGCCTCATGATTGTCATCCATGAGATAAATATGATCATTAAGCTGAGTGACTTCTATCCTTGCCATTTCAGATCCTCCTATCCATTACCGTATGGTAAGTACTAAATTACTATAACATATCGCGACACGCAATTCTTCTCATAACTTGCTATAAAATGCTCAAAATGTTATTATTTCTTCCGTTTGAAGGAGTCCCTTAAAACGCTTTAAACCCTTGGATGAAGCGTTATTCCTTTTGACTTCATCTCGGCTTTAACTGCGGACTTGTCTTCATACATGAGACGGTCCGCTTCTTTTATCATATCCTGCGAAATATTGGACTATTTTTTTATTTACCCACGAAAAAAGCCATATTTACGAATCTGTGATATAATCCTAATCGAGGTATATTATATATAGAAGACATATTTCCAACAAAAGCATATTTTTCCTTCGAAAAGAGGGAGGGGGACAACAGATGAAAAACCGTAAAACATGGCAGATCGTTCTCTTTATTGCTATGTGCGTATGCCTGAATATCGGCGGCAAGCTGATATCGGTCGCAATGGAATTGCCAATATGGGCGGACTCATTCGGAACGGCACTTTGTGCATATGTCGCGGGACCTGTGTGCGGAGCGATAGTGGGATTAACCTCCAGCCTGGCGTACAGCACGGTCAATCATCTCTCAGCCGCTTATTCGATCACAAGCATCGCGCTTGGCATCATCATCGGGATTGCCGCCAAAAAGCGCATGTTCGATCGCCTATACGGCTTCATGGTCGCCACCTCTTGGGTTATGTTCACAGCTCTCATCGTCTCCGTTCCCGTCAATCTCATACTTTCTAACGGATATACCGGCAATAAATGGGGTGACGGTGTCATAGATTACCTCTTAAACAACAACTGGCCTATGATCTTATGCTGCATCTTCGGGCAGCTTTCCATAGAATTTGCCGACAAAGTCCTTACCGTAGCTGCGGTTTATATCCTCATCATCCTGCGCAGGATACGTTGCAGCCGTAACGCCGATGTTCCCTCTAAGACCGGGACCGCGGTAACAGGCGCCGTCTCTGTTCTGCTTCTCACATTACTCGCTTCTCTCGTTTCTCCCATCAGAGCATATGCCACCTCCGGAGGCGATGAAGTTGATTATAACGATTATATCCAGACAGTATACAGCAGCAATAACGGCCTCCCCTGCGGTGAAGCCAATGATATCGTACAGACAAATGACGGAGTCATCTGGATTGGAACCTATGCAGGTCTGTATCGTTACAACGGCCGTGAGTTCCGTTGGGTAGACAATTACGAATCCGTTAAAAACGTTAACTGTCTCTATGTTGACGAAGAAGGCCGTCTATGGATAGGTACCAACGATAACGGCCTCTCCATCGTGATCCGTGAAAAGGTCGTAAATGTACTTGATCATTCCGACGGACTCCCTTCCAATTCCGTTAAATGTATCACGCGTGCAACGGACGGATACTACTATATCGGCACCACCGACACCATGCAGATCCTCGTTATGAATAATGGTCTCAAGTCTGTCGGAACTCTGGATGAGATAACCTATGCCGACAGTATCAGCGCGGACTTAAACGGCAATGTAGCCACGGTAGGATCCAACGGTATCCTCTATCTCTTAAACGACGGCAAGATCATATCAAAGCTGGAGCCTAAGGACGATCAGGAAGTATTCAAATGTGTCTCTTTCTCACCAGACGGAACTCTCATGGTCGGAACCACAGTAAATCATATATACAGCTATGACATATCAGGCGGATCCTTTAAGCAACTTAAAATCACCGAATGTGAAGATGTAAAGAGCATAAACAATCTGAGTTATCAGAGTGACGGTACGCTCTTTATCTCCACGGACAACGGTGTTTCATATATCGACCGCGAAGGTTATCACCGCATCAACACCAACGACTTCGATAATTCGATCGACAATATGCTCTGTGATTATCAGGGCAATCTCTGGTTCACATCCTCGAGACTCGGACTCCTCAGGATGGCCAAGTCCCCTTTTAAGGATGTATACGGCTCCATCGGCATGGAGAGGCGTGTCGTCAATGCCATTGTTTTCTGGCAGAACTGCTATTATATCGGCACCGACAACGGACTTGATATCGTTAACAAATCCTGCAATAAAGAAATTAAAAATGAACTCACTGAGACTCTCGAGGGCAGACGCATACGCTGTATGTATGTCGACGAGAACGATAACCTTTGGGTATGTACCTACGGAAACGGTCTGATGGAATTCGCTCCCGACGGCGAGTCTTGGACATATAATGCTTCTAACGGAAGCTTCGGAAACAGAGCACGTATAGTGACCGGTCTCTCAAACGGAACCATTCTCGCCGCAGGAGATACCGGTATCAGTTATATCAAAAATCACGAGATCACACGCACGATAAAGAACAAAGACGGTCAGATCAATTCGATGATACTGACGCTCACAGAGAGAAGCGACGGTACTGTCCTCGCAGGAACGGATGGTGACGGTATCGCGATCCTCAAGGGCGGTGAAGTATCCGAGATGCTGACGATAGATGACGGACTCAGCAGTAATGTAATCTTAAGGACTGTCAAAGATCCGAAGTCCGAAGGAATATTCATCGTAACAAGCAACAGCCTCTGTTACCTGGATCCCGACGGAACAATACGTGTCCTTGATAAATTCCCTTATTTCAATAACTACGATATATGGGCCAAGGACGAGGACACACTCTTCGTCATGTCCAGTGCGGGAATCTATGTCGTAGAACGTGATGAGCTGGTAGCCGGCGGTGATATGGCATGGGAGCTCCTTGATGCAAGGAGGGGTCTCGGTACTTCACTCACAGCAAACTCATGGAATTATCATAACGCAAACGGAGAACTCTTCCTTCCCACTGACTCAGGCGTATACCACATAGATGTCGAGAAATACAACAGTGGAGTTCGTTCATACAGAATGCAGCTGGCATCGGTCAAGCTCGACGGTGTAAACCTGCCTCTGGACAGGACCGGCGTAATCACCATCGGACGCAGAGCCGATAAAATAGAACTTTCTCCCGAGATCCTCAACTATACGATCCAAGAGCCCAATGTAGGATATTATCTCGAGGGATATGACAAGAGCTGGACGATAATCCCCCAGAACAGTCTGAACAATATATCCTATATCAACCTCCCGGCCGGGGATTACACATTCCACCTCGCCATCTTTGACAGTGCCGGAGAGCATGTCCTCGAGGAGAAAAAATTTGAGATCATCAAAGAGGGCGAACTCTTCGAGCAGCCCAGATTCATTGCTTATATGCTGACGATACTCTCCCTCATCATAATCTGGTTTACATGGCTCGTCGTACAGAGACGGCTCAACCAGCAGCAGATAAAGATCAATATGGCTAACGAGACGGTCATGGCCATAGCGAACGCAGTCGACCAAAGAGACGTGCGTACACATCAGCACTCCACCCGCGTTGCTGAATACTCCGTACTTATCGCTCAGGAGATGAACTGCTTCAAATGGTGGCAGCGCAACAAGAAGCTCTCCAACCTCAAGAAGGCTGCACAGATGCACGACATCGGTAAGATCGGTATCCCCGACAGCGTACTCAACAAAGTGGGAAGACTCGATGACGAAGAATATGCCATGATGAAATCACATGTCCTTCGCGGTGCAGAGATACTGAAGGATTTCACTCTGGTAGAAAATGTTCTCGACGGAACCAAGTACCATCATGAACGCTATGACGGACGCGGCTATCCCGAAGGATTAAAGGGTGAGGATATCCCTCTCTTCGCCAGGATCATCGGTGTGGCAGATGCATTTGATGCAATGACATCAAACCGTATATACCGCAATCACATGGACACGGATTATGTTATGACCGAGATGGAAAGAGGCAGAGGCACACAGTTTGATCCCGATGTTCTCGATGCATTCCTTCGTCTCGTTGAAAAGAAAGTAATAGACCTCGATGTTCTCTATGCACAAAAACGCGCAGAGATACAGGAAGCAAACCAGGAGCAGCAGGAAGAGCTTAAGCGCAGAGTCGAGGAAGACAAGAAGATCCAGGAAGCCGAAATGCAGAAAAAAGAAAGCGACGCTTCCGATGACGGGGAAGGAGCTAAGGAATGAAAAGGGTTTATTACTTAACAACAGTAACCTGTCTGGCTATGCTGTCTGTATTTATCCTGCTTTTCAGATTCCTCAACCTCTCCGGAGAAAAGGATCATATGAAAGTCGGCTTCGTCTACGACAATGACGAGAGTACTGCGTATACTTACAATTTCTCTCTGGCTAAGGATGCACTCGAAAGAAAGTACGGTGAGAATGTTGAGATCCTTACCTGCAGCAATGTTCTTGACGACGAGATGGAAGAGCCCCTCCGCGAGCTCGCCGAAGCAGGCTGTGATGTCATCTTCCTGAGCAGCTACAGCGATACTGTCATAAAGCTCGCTCCCGAATATCCGAATACGCAATTCTGTCAGGCATCCTATATGGACATGAACGGTGTGACCGTTCCCGCCAACTATCACTCCTTTAAGGGAGAATCCTATCAGGGCCGATATGTCAGCGGTATAGTCGCAGGTATGAAACTGCAGCAGATGATCTCTGAGGAGACCATTACTGAAGATCAGGCTATCGTAGGATTTGTCGCTGCGTTTCCCACGTCGGAAGTAATCTCGGGTTATACTGCATTCATCCTCGGAGTGCGTTCCGTTGTTCCTTCCGCCACTATGCAGGTGTGCTATACAGGCACATGGAGCAGCTACGCTCTGGAAAAATCAGCTGCTCTGCAGCTCATAGATAACGGATGCAAGATCATCTCACAGCACGCTGATACTATCGGTACCGCGATCGCATGTGAAGAATCCGTTGCGGATAAGGAAGTATATTTCGTCGGTTGGGGACAGAGTATGTCGGAAGTAGCCCCCAGAACATCACTCGTAACAGCCAGGATATGCTGGGAGCCTTATGTACTCGCTGCAACTGAAGCAGTCAGACTTAACAAAAATATAGAATCTATGGTTTCCGGGCGCGTTCACGGACAGGATGCTTCAGCAGGCTTCGATCAGGGCTGGATAGAGATGATCGATCTCAATCAGCAGGTCATGGCTCCCGGAACTCAGGAAGCTATGGACAGTGTCATCGAGCAGTTCTCCAAAGGTCGCAGCAATTTCGTATACAGCGGTAACTATATCGGCGTAAACCCCGATAACTCTTCCGATACGATCGACCTCAAGGAAGGATTCGTAGAAAACGAGAATTCATCCTACCCGACATTTAACTATGTACTTACTGATGTAATAAAGATCGTAGATATTAAGTAGATTGGGATTTGATCTTCTTTACCCACCTTCCGCTTTTAAGGCGAAGCACGCAGACAATGCATTTGATAAACTGATCTACTTTCAGCATGATATATACCCAGAATCCGGGCCACTTCAAGACAAGTCCCGTGAGTGCACCCAGAGGTATGCTGAATATCCATAAGAAGATGATGTCGGCGACCATCAGAAACTTAGTATCACCGCCGCCACGAAGTGTTCCTTTGGTAAGTATACTGTTGGCGGCCTGGAACCAGATGACTATCGCCACAGCGCGCATGAGATCTTTCGCAAGCTCTACCGTCTCGGGCTCAATCTTGTAAGCCCTGACGATCACTCCTGACAGTGCGAGGATGATGCCGCATCCTATACCGCCTATAATGAAACCCAGAGCAGCAAAGGTATATCCCTGCTGCTTTGCTTTTTCCACTTCTCCTCTTCCGAGAGTGATGCCCGTGATAGTACAGCTGGCCTGACTTATTCCCTGTATGACTACCGTCGCAAGTGACATTACGACAGTGGTGATCGAGTTGGCTGCGACAAATGCCGCTCCTATATGTCCCATTACGATAGCGACAGCACTGTTTCCGAGTCCGAGGAGCGTATCCGATACGAGGACCGGTATGGAGATCCTGATGTACTCAGGAACGAGCTCTCCTACAGGCATCGTAAGGTCCCTGATCCTCAGACTGATATTCTTATCAAAGAAGAGCAGATATCCCATTATCACGACAAACTCTACGACTCTTGCTATAAGCGTACCGAGTGCTGCTCCGTTTACTCCCATTGCGGGGGCTCCGAGTTTTCCGAATATGAATACCCAGTTGCAGAATATATTGATGAAGAATGAGCAGATGCTCGAGAAGAGAGGAATATTTGCTTTTCCGACACTCCTCAGCATTATGCTGGATGTAAGCGCGTATCCGTTGAGGTAATAGCATGGGATCGAGATGAGGAGATAACCTGTACCCAACTCTATTACATCCGTCTCGGAAGTAAAGAGCGTCATTATGCCGCCGGGGATCAGAGCCGTAACGACAGCGAAACATGTCGCCACTATAAAGAGAAGGCGGAACATGATATTAACGGACTTTTTCATGCTCTGCCTATCGTCCATACCGAAGTATCTGCTCACAAGCACGCTGGCTCCCATACCGAGCCCCATGCACATGATCTGGAATATGGTGATGAAATTATTGGCCAGAGTGGCCGCACTCATGGGGGATTCACTGAGCTGACCGAGCATTACATTGTCGGCCATATTGACGCCGACAGTTATAAGCTGCTGCAATGCTATCGGCAGTGCAAAAGCCACAAGTGTTTCATAGAATTTCTTATCTCTTACAAATATCTTTCCCTGCATTATTTATTTGATCCGGATCATCCTTACGCAAAAATCTCGTTTAGTTTTTCAATATGGTGTTTTCTGTCAGAAACAATGACAACCTTGTCTCCCTTTGTATCCGTACCTTATACCATTCGGTGCCTTCTGTTTCTTACTTTATATCTGTACATTCTCTCATCCGCCTCTGCAAGAGCAGCATCAAGAGAGATATCCTTACATTTATCAAATACCACACATCCGATACTTGCAGAGATATTGTAAGGCTTTCCCGCATCCGCAGACATCTTGGCAAGAGCATCCGCAAACTGATGTGCTCTTCCCGCTTCATCTTCATCGGTATACTTACCCACTCCTATCAGGAAGAATTCATCTCCTCCGCTTCTGACGCAGATCTCATCAGGTCCTGCTATCGAATTGAGCGCTGTGCTAACCGTCTTTATACCGTAATCTCCCTCAGCATGTCCGAATGTGTCATTAACATATTTCAGTCCGTCCATATCGGCGACAGCCACAAAGAGAGAATCTCCATCCTTAGCATTATCAAGCATCGAATTGACCATCTTATACATACCCCTTCTGTTGTATAAGCCCGTCATCATATCGCGCACGCGCACCGACCTCCTTATCCGAAGGTTCGTATGATGCTACAGTTACAGGATTGATCGCGCCCTCATCAGAGCAGTCAAAACCGACGACGACAATATCCTCAGGAACCTTGATATCAATCTTGTCCAATCTGTCGATAAGTCCCATCGCCATACAGTCACTTGCACAGATCACAGCATCCGGGCGCTCTATCTCTCCTCTCGCGATACGATTGGCCAGATTATCTCCACTGGTATAATAGAAATCACCGTAAACGATATGCTCCGGAAGGACATCCAGTCCATGCTTTCTGATCTCATCGAGATATATGGACAATCGGCTCTCTGCTATAACATTATCCTTTTGTCCTGTCAGTATACAGATCTTCTTCCTGCCGTGAACCTCTATCACGTGTCTGCAGGATTCTCTTAATATTTCCTCGTTATTATCCGCTATCAGGTGGATCCCTTTGGCGGGCATATCGAGAGAGCACTTGGGAATATCCTTGTACTTTGAGAGCTTTTTGAGAAACTGATTTAAAACTTTATCGCCCTCATCGCCCATCATGGTCATGACATCCAGGATTACACCATCGAGCTCGTCGGGATTTGCCAGCCCGAAGATGTTTCCTTCGCCCTGAACATACTTGGGATGAGGAAAAGAAAAATGAACATTGGAAGCAAAGACAAGAAGATCATAGTCATATTTTTTGCATTGAGAGGAGACTCCCTCAATGATCCTGCGGACATGTGTAAGTTCTGGATATGCAACAAACAATCCGATTCTTTTTCGTCTGCTCATGATCTTCCGGCCCCTTTCGTTCTCTTTTGAATAATG
>DFKT01000073.1 GCA_002373595.1 Lachnospiraceae bacterium UBA3638
GGCGGCTCATGGAGTCCGCAACAGCCTACATACATTTTTATATCGATGATCAAAAGTTTGATGGCAAAAGAAGTAGCATTTGGCTATACCCAGAAAAAGCATTAGAGGTTATAAAGCATTTTGGTGGGATAATTACGCCTGACTTTTCAACCAACGCTGATTTTCCTGATCCAATAAAGCGATACAACACTTATCGTATGCGAGCCTTCGGATATTGGGTGTCAGGATTTGGGATTCCCGTCACAAACAATGTCCGTTGGGGAACCTTTGAAACCTGGGCATATTGCTTTGATGGTATTCCTAAACACAGCATGATTGCAATAGGAACCGTTGCAAGTAGTTTAAAACATTTGTATGCCAGAGCCGATTTTGAAACAGGGTTATATAAGCTGGTCGAAGTCATCGAGCCAAGCATTATCATTGTATACGGGTCAGACCACTATCCGTTCTTTGACAAACTGAAACAGCAAGGCATAAAGATCATAGTTTTTCCAAGCAAAACTCGGGAAGCATTCGCAAGGAGGGAAAAGCTATGAGCAAATCAATAAGTAATCACTTCTACAATACAACCGGATTTCGCGCTTGGAACACTTCCATTGTGTGGGAACATATTGCTGTTACACAAGACAACTACGGTGGGACAGATCTTCCTCGTTCGTTTAATGTTGATACTCCTCATGGTACAATGTGGACAAGCAATAATGCGACAAAACACATGCATGAGGCTATTTTATCAGTTAGAGATTTTCCACTTATGAAGGATACAAATCCAAAGCTTTTTACTCAGTTTATTCTTTATGAGTATTGGAGATCCCTTCAGGTCGCCGTAAAAAACGGAATTCAATATAGACAAAAAATATATTCAGGAAATTGGGAATTCGTTTTCGCTAAACCTCGAAAACCGGGAGACACCCCCGCTGTGATTCACGCAAAATTTACAGGTTTATCATAGGAGGAAATAAAAATGAAATATACATTTGACAGGACTACTAAAACATCATCTAAATTTGTATCCGAAACATACTTCCCGGCCATTGTGGAGTTTTCTTCTGAAGAACTCAACAATCTCTTTTTGGAGTTTAACAATGGAAGCACGGATATGTTGGAATTATCGGTTCACCCGAGCACTCATATTCTTAAAAGAATAACGCTGACGCTTTGCAATCACTTTGAAATCATAAACAAAAAAATCTCAATCCCTGCAGCGATTGAAGGAGTTTTTCATATCGATGGGCCAGATTCGACAGAGTGTGATTATTTCCAAACAAAAGTTTATTCCAACGGAATAGAGATACTTCTATCAAACAAAAAGGGGAAAAATTATCTTCAAAGTGGGAATGTCATAATGTCACTTTCAGAAGATGACACTCTCATAAGTATCTATATAATCAATCTATCTCCCGAACAGGTAGAACATGTAAAAGACGAATTACTGTCAGATTGACCAATATCCGTCTAGAAATATACCTAACCTATATATGAGAACAATGCTACTTTTTCAATTCCTTCAATGCTGTTTTGTTTTCGTACATATTGTGATCGGCGCGTTCGAATACCAGCGCAGTCTTTTCGTCTTTATAATGTTTGGACATGCCGCAGGCGATCACGATGCCGCCGTCATTAAGAGCTTCTTCGTTGTGCTCCTTCATCCTGTCAAGAAGTTCGTCGATATGCGCAAAATCTTCACCGGTCGCAACGACTGCGAATTCGTCTCCTCCGACTCTGAATACGGGGCTCTTCTTAAATATGTCGCAGATGATCTTACATGCGTCGCATATGTACTTGTCTCCGGCATTGTGACCTTCGGTATCATTTACGCTTTTAAGATCGTTCAGATCAAATATCACGACAGCGAAGTCGGGAACAACCTTTTCGGCGATGAGCTTATCCAGATGTGCTTCCTCATCAAGGTATGCATGCTTATTCTTAACGCCTGTGAGTGCATCAATATTGGCAAGGTTCTGTGCCTGAGCAAGGCGTCTCTCGTTATCCTTCTCCTGTCTGACGATAAGGTCGTAATCACTTATACCGACAATAAGCCTCTTTACTTCATTCTCCTCAACCATAGCAGCTCTGGTCTGGACATATACAGGTCTGCCGCCCATGACGATCCTGTATGTCATAGCAAATCTGTCGCTGTTTTCAACCTCATTAAGGATATGCTCCTTGGTGAAACGGGAGCGAAACTTCTCCAGATCTTCAGGATATACAATACTCTCTCCCTTCCTTACCGTCTCGTTAAAGAAATCCTCACCTTCCTTCGCAAGATCGTAGGCATCGAAGCTCTCGTTTGAACTGAATACACGAAATTTGTCAGTCTCCGGGTCAACAACATATACAGCGAGGAAAGTACCTGCGAGTGCATTGATCCGTCCGTATGCGACCTCCTCATCATGCATCTTCTCAGCAAGTCTTCGCTCCTCATCGACTCTTATCGCCTCAGCCAGTTTCTTCCTGTATTCCTCTTTCTCATCTCCTATTACTATCGCACGCAGGAGGCAAGTGCCAAGCATATATGCAATTGAGTATACCGGCAGATAGGGAAACCAAATCTGTATAGTGAGGAACGTGGCCATGATAAGTCCGAAGAAAGCCAGCGTCCTCTGTCTCTTTCTGATATCCTCGGGAGCCTTTTTCCGAAGCATGGATATGATCGCATGAACAGATATCACGTAAAGAACAAATATCTGCGCCGCCAATATGACATATCTGGCAGGGAGAGCTTTGTAAACACATTCATGATCGACCGTAAAGAGAACGGGCACAAAGATATTGACCGCAGAAAGGATCGTTACCGCAACAGCTATAATGCTTCCCCCGGCAGAAAGGAATTTGTTATAGAGTTCATCTTCTCCAAGATATACAACGACATACCTCGTCCAATAGAAGACGCCGACTGCCATCGCAATGAAATAAAAAGAAGTATCAACGAAGAGAAGGCATGATAATTTACGCGCCTCTATAATGCCCCAGAAGATATCCGTGACATAATAGATCATAACGGAAAAGAGGAACTTTCTGTACACCTTCCACGCACGGTTATCAAAAGCTCCGCTTCTGTTAAGTATTATATCCTGATTCTCGATCAGGAGGATCATGAGTGCAAGTATGCCTATCGCAGAATAATACATCTCATACACCTTCCGTTTACGCGAAATATAGAATATTTTACCATATTTATGCCCATTTGTGGAATATGAGGATAAGATATGCTAAACTAAAAAGCGAGGTAAAAAACATGTCCGAGAAAGTCTTAAAGATCGAAAAATGCTGTCCGGAGGATGTCGGTATCCCCTCGGAAAGGCTAATGAATATGATGGATCACCTTGACGCAAAGGGTGTGCCCATGCACAGCCTGCTCATCATGCGTCACGGAAAACTTGCCTGCGAGTGCTATTATGCCCCTTTCAAGAGATCCGATACACATAGGATGTTCTCTGTAAGCAAGACTTTAACCGCTATAGGCATAGGTCTCCTCGAAGCCGACCGCAAGATAAAGCTCGAAGATCATATCTGCGATTATTTCCCTGAATATGTTGATAAAAACACTCATCCATGGATCAGGGAAACTACCATCCTTGATATGCTGACGATGCGGACATGTCACGCCTCCACGACATACAAGATCAATATGAAGGACGATTGGGTAAAAAGCTTTTTCACTGTCGCTCCAACACATCCTTCGGGCAGATATTTCCACTATGATACCTCATCGGCTCATACTCTCTGCGCTCTCGTAGAGAAGATAAGCGGTATGAAACTGATCGATTATATACGCTTTAAAATGCCCGAAATGGGACTATCCGATAAAGCATATATGCTTGCTGATCCTTTTGGCGTATCTATCGGTGGAAGCGGTCTTATCGCAACAAGTGAAGATATGCTGCGCTTCGGATATATGCTGATGAATAAGGGAAAAGTATGCGGAAAAAGGCTTATCCCTGAGAGTTTCATGAACAAAGCACTCTCTTTCCAGACTCCCACCCTGGTCACGGGACCTGTCCCCAGTGAGCAGTGCGGATATGGGTATATGACGTGGATCGGCGAAAAGGGAAATCCCGTATGCTACGGTATGGGGGGACAGCTCATAATCCTTCTTCCGGAGCAGGATATGATAGTCGTGACCACAGCTGACACGCAGGAGATAAGCGGCGGCAATCAGCTGATCTACGACGCTCTATACAATCTCGTGCTGCCGTATATAACGGATGATGCGATCCCTTACGGCGAAGCCAAAGCCACACAGTTTAAAGAATATACCGCGGATCTGGCAGTTCGGCCTCTCACCAAAGAAAACTCTGCAGTTCCTTCGTTGGCTGCATCCGCAAAGCCTTCTTACAGATCAAAACTCGCATCGGATATATCCGGTAAGGTATATTCCTTTGCAGATAACTCTCAGGGCTTTAAGGATATGGCACTTACATTCGAAGAGAATAAAAAATGCGCTCTCCTCTCATTCACACTCGGAGAAGAAAAGCACTCTTTCGAACTCGGCCTCGGCAGGCTCTGTGAAGGCACTTTCCCGATATACTCCCAGCGCTATGCTGCGAGCGGCATCTGGCTGACTCCCGATATCTTCTATGTCTATGTCCATATCATCGGCGAATATGTCGGCAGTATAAAATTCGTGCTTTCCTTCAAAGACGGATCGTTAAGCGTCTTTGTCAAAAAGCACGAAGAATCTCTCTTTAATGAATTTAACGGACATTTCTACGGAACTGTCGAATGATCTACTGATCTAATGTCTGAGTCTTGTTAGCATTGGAAAGTCTTACCATGGCACGTGCGAGCGATGCCTCGGACAGTCTGTACTCCTGAATGCTCTGATCCTGGCGAAGCTTTTCCTTGGCTCTCTCAAGGGCGCGCTCTGCTCTCGCTCTGTCTATATCCTCGGGACGCTCTATCGTATCCACAAGAAGAACTGTCTCGGCATGTGATATATGAACAAATCCTATCCCTGCCACACCATTTATGATCTCCTCTTCACCGTCATCACCTTCGACAACAGTCTTAACCAATCCCTCCACAGTCGCTATGACCATAGGCTCATGATCCGCAAGTATCTGGAGTTGTCCGTCCTTAGCGGGTATGGTGAGCGATATCGCTTCTCCTTCATAAAACGGTCCGTCGGCCG
>DFKT01000031.1 GCA_002373595.1 Lachnospiraceae bacterium UBA3638
ACGAGGGTAAACTGTCAAACTCCCGGCGATGTTTACAATTTCGCAAAAAGTCCCGATTTGGTGTAAAATGCGTCTGGTATGAAAATGCTGAGCCGAAACGAAAAGATGATAATGTTCATACTGCTGTGCGTATCCATCATATCGATCGCATGGATAGGATATTCGCGCTTCGGCGGGCACAGTACAGGATATACGGCGTATATATACAGTCAGGGTGAACTCGTTCGGACGGTCTCCCTGGATCAGTCCGTCAACGTAAACACCGCAGCATCTGATCCTGCAAATAGCACCTCTTTCACGATCACCGGACGTGGTGGCTTAACCAATACTATCAACATAACCCCTGAAGGTATATGCGTAACCAATGCCGACTGCCCCGATAAGCTCTGCATGAAGATGGGACATATCCATTCTGCCTCTCAGGTACCGATAGTCTGCCTGCCCTCCGAACTGGTCATAGAAATACGGCGTGATGCTCCAACCGCAGGAGCGCAGGCTTCTTCCACAGACGTCGACGCTGTGACCTACTGATAAAACATGAAGAACACCAACATCCGCAAAATCGCATACCTCGGAATGCTCACTGCCGCAGCCCTTGCGCTCTACGGCATAGAGTCCCTTATTCCCGTTCCGGTGCCCATCCCCGGTATACGCCTGGGTCTGGCTAATTTCATCACACTCATCGCACTCAGGAAGCTCGGCACGAAGGAAGCATCCGTTATACTCTTCCTCCGCATCGTGATAGCATCACTTCTCTTCGGTCAAGCTGTCAGTTTCGCATACAGTCTCGGCGGCGGTTTCGCCTGCCTCATATCGGAGAGCATGCTCGATGCTTTTCTCAAAAAGAAAAACCTCCCGCTCATAAGCTGCGCGGGAGGAATGATACATAATATTTTTCAGCTGATCGTCGCTCTGTTCCTGTTGCAGACAGCGGGGCTTATCGCTTATCTCCCCTATCTCATACTGTCAGGGATCATCACAGGACTCTTCATCGGCATCGCTGCAAACGCATGCCTGAAGCATATCCCAAGCAACCTGTCCTGATCAAAGCCCTCTGCCCAATCTTGCAAATCTGGCCTCGATCAGTTCTTTCTCTTTTTCCTTCATATCCTCCGGCATATAACTCTTTTCCAGGTATTCTACCATCGTTGGCTTCATATTCAAAAGATTATCCATCATCTTTTTGGCAGCCGCCGAACTGATCCCTTGGCTTTCAGCATATTTCAGGAAATCATTTCTGGTGATATTTCGCTTTTTCCCATTCAGCGAAAGAGCCATCTCTTCCTGATCTTCAGGCACTATAACATTCACCGGCAACAGATCATACGCCGGCGAAAGCGAGAACTTTCTTGATCCCGGTCTATCCTCTATAAGCGAAAAGTTCTTAAGATGCATATCCGAATTTCCTATCAGGAAACAAAAAATCAATCTCGTGTACAATTCAGCCATATCCGTTCCGGGATTATACGAATTCTCCGAAACGATCTTTCCAACCTTTTCATACGAACTCTTATACTTATCTCGCGTTAATCTGAGTCCAAGCTGACAGCAATCCTCCATCGCATACATTTCCGTTCCATCAGGATTTGTCACTCTATCCACTCGTTTTGTGATATACGCTAAGGGTGCCCCTTTTTGTCTTTGCAGTTTTACCAGTGCATTAGGCACCGTCTTAATCCCGCACTTCTCAGCGAGTTTCATAGCAAACGCTTCTGCTTCGGGCAGCGCCGCATATCCTTCGCTCTGCGGTTTGAGAATATATCCTGTCGGATAATCTACTATCGTAAGTCTGGGTCTGTCATCAGTTTTCGAAAGATGGAGCGACAGTTTCTTCTGCACGCCGGGAACGGTCAAGCCTTTGCTCACAGTCTCAATGGTTAATGCTTCCAATTCCTTTTTACTGACATTTATCTCCGGCATCTCATCTGTCTTGAAAAATGCTTTAACACACTTCGAATGCCAAAGATTCTTCTTCTCCTCATCCGATGCAGATGCCTCTATTGTCTTTCCGCAATATAAACACCTCATCATCCGCATCCCCCACTGACAGTAACATCACCGATACAGTCCTCACAGCAAACCATCAGCAATCCAAATCTGTCCTCGCTGTCTATTTTCCAGTTTTTTGCAGATACATCAAGGAGCCATCCCTCAGGAATCAATCCGTCAAAAAAAGGAAATAAGCTCTCCGATTCGTAACATTCTTTTTTGCAAGGCATATTGATGCATATAGGAAGAGGTTTTTCCTGCTCCAAATACTCCGGATCATATGTAAATCTATATCCATCCTCTGTCTCTTCGATCACTCCGGCGTATCTGTTTTGCACATAAACTCTGCCTTTTCGAAATTCGCTATCACTGCTCATCATCGGACCTCTTTCGTTTCATCTCGCCCGGAACCGCCTGCATGCCAAACATCCGCAATGCCTGGTTGACCTTGTCCAGACGAACAGTTTCCTTACCTTGTTCCAATTCGCGTACAAAGCGAAGACCCAGCCCGGATCTGATAGCGAATTCCTCCTGAGTTAAGCCTGCTTCTTTTCTTCTTTTCTTAACAAACTCTCCGATTTCATTCATAATGCCATTTTATACCTCTTCGGGTATAAAATCAATAAAAATACATCAATTTGTACCCGATAGGGTGTAAATTGATGTATTTTACTTCATTTTTAATATTTTTATACCCTATAGGGTATATTTTATATTTGACTCAAAGCCCTCTGTCATCCAGCATACCGAGCATATCCTTCATCGTAAGTCCTCTTGCAGGATGTACGAAGTACGGTGCTATCTCGCACATGGGCCTTAATACAAACTCCCTGTTTATGATATCGGGATGAGGGATCTGGAGATATGACTCGTTAAGTATCGTATTTCCATAGAAGAGGATATCGATATCAAGAGTCCTGGGTCCCCAGTGCTCATGGCGCACTCTGTCGCATGCATTCTCGATATTATGGACAGCCATAAGGAGCTCCCTCGGACTGAGTACCGTACTGATCTCCACCGCCTGATTGAGGAAGTTGTCCTGATCCGTCTTGCCGTAAGGAACGGTCTCTATGACGGATGATTCATTAACAAGTGATATGCCGTCAGTCTCCTTGAGCAGTTTGAGTGCTTTCTCGATGTACGCTCTCCTGTCTCCCATGTTGGATCCGAGCGAAAGGAATGCTCTGGTCCTCTCAAATACTATCTCCGCGGATACCGATCCAAACTCATGATTAATGGGAGCTTCGGGCTTCCTGATCTCGAGAGTGAGCTTCCTGATGACGGAATAATTCTTCATGATCACACGTCCGAGATTATATGCAACAGCCTCAATGAGACTGTATGTATTCTCATTCATCCACTCACAGATAAAGTCGCAGAGAGTGCTGTAATTGACAGTCTTATCAAGGTCATCTGTCGCTCCTGCCGCAGTCATATCAAAGCATGCATCGAGATTGACATAGAAATTCTGACCGTCGATATTCTCCTCATAGAATACTCCGTGATGAGCAAATACTTTTAATTCCCTTACTTTCAGCGTATCTCTTCTCATATCCTTCTCCCTTTTATCCGTTCATCCAAGACAACGGGGTGCCAACTGTTTCATCTCACCGTCCGAAGTGCTCTCGCCATCCTTATCGCTGCTGCATTCTCCCGCACATCATGGACTCTTACCATCGGTATTCCCGCCAGCGTGGCAAGTGCCGACGTGATCAGAGTCCCCTCCAGTCTCTTATCCGTTGGCACATCTCCGAGCGCGCTGCCTATAACTGACTTCCTCGAGCAGGCGAGCAGCATCGGAAGATCCAAATCCTCCATGAGCGTCTCGAGATTACCGAGTATGCTGAGATTCTGTCTGTAGTCCTTGCCGAAGCCGATGCCCGGATCGAGTATTATCTTATCCCTGGATATACCCGCTTCATCGGCGATCTTCACACATTCGTCCAGTTCCGCTCTTACGCGGCGCACATATGCTTTCTGCGGTGTATCGCTTTCATCCGCTGTGCCGGCGCCTGTATAAGTATCATTATTGAAATACTGTCCGTCATGCATTATGACGCACGGTATCTTACTTCCCGCTATCAGTTTGGCGAGTCCGTCCGCATGCAGTCCGCTGACATCATTGATAAGATCCGCTCCGCAAGCGATACCCGCTCTCGCTACATTTACCTTGGTCGTATCCAGAGATATCGGGATGTCGCTGACTTTCCTGATGGCGTCTATGACAGGGAGCACTCTGCTCCTCTCCTCATCCTCCGAAACCCTTGCATGTCCGGGGCGTGTGGACTCTCCACCGATATCGATGATATCTGCTCCGTCATCTATCATACTTTCCACATGCTCGATGACAGCCTTTATATCAAGCGACCATCCGTCACTTGAAAGAAATCTCCCTCCGTCAGAAAAAGAATCCGGAGTGACATTGAGGATGCCCATTATATATGTTCTGTTTCCGCTTAAGTCAAAATCACGTGAGCCTATCTTCATGACAGTCAACTCCTTTAAATGCCTTTATACGGATTTCGCCCGGAAAAACCGGGCGAAACTATCATACCATATCGTCTATATCGTTCATTTCACCGGTACCGATGTCGAGCATATTCACGGTACGTCTCTTAAGTCTCGCTTCCTCGGAGTACTTAAGGATGAACTCCTTGATCTCTCTTGCTTTCTTTACATGCTCTATGACGAGCTGGGAATGAGTCGTATCTCCGGTGAAGCACTTGACGGTACCGATGCCGACTATCCTCTCCATGAAACTCGCAGTGAGCTCCACATCCTGTACCTTGTACATATAGCAGTCATTTTCTATCTTCTTGAAAAATCCCTGAGATATCGTGATCATATCCTCACGAAGGTGATATACCGTGAAAGTAAAGGGCAGTCCCAAAAATACCCATCTTTTTCTCTCGTTGAATTCCATACGTCCCCCTTTCCTGATCAGTCGAGATTCTTCTCGAGTTTTCTTCTCTCATGGGCAGCCTTGATCGCGCCGAGCATATTCATCGGATAGATGAGGCAGTACATAATGATAGCGAGAAGTATACCTGTCGCAACATCAAATACGGAATGCTGCTTGATAAACATGGTCGAAAGGATTATCGAAGTGCAGAGGATGAGACTTCCCACACGCACAGCCGTATACTTACGTGTCTTAGGGCAGTGGGTGAGTGCGAAGTGGATCCCAAGCGAATTGTAAACATGGATACTCGGCCAGAGATTGGTCGGTGTATCGGTGCTGTAGAGATTGGCGATCATTCTCGTGAAGACATTGCCTCCGGTTGCATTGATATATGCGATATTGGGGCGGAGGTCATGACCGTTCGGCCAGATCGTGGAGATCACAAGGAATACCGTCATACCCGTAGCAAGCAGTATAAACATCTTGTTGAATTCATCCTTATCGAGAATGCCTATGATGATGACATTAATGACGACATACCCGAACCAGAGGAAATAAGGTATAACAAACACAGGGATAAACGGGATCTTATCGTCAAATACGGTATGGATGATCGTATCCGGACGGGTGATCGTCTTCTCAAGATATGTGAACCACAGCATATAGATAGCGGTATAGATTATCGCCGGAATGCCGTGTTTGGTCCTCTCATAAAAGTTTATCAGTTTCTCTTTCATAGTCATACAACGATTAGTATACAATAGAATAAATAAAAAACAAGTGTCTAATTCATCATCTTGAGTATCTCATCGCGAAGTCGCGAATCCTCACTGAGTATACCTCTCGATGCGGTTGTAAGCGTCTGAGTGCCGGGCTTCTTGACACCTCTCATGGACATGCACATATGCTCTGCTCTGACGACTACGAGAACGCCTTTGGCTCCGAGTTCATCCATGATCGCATCCGCTATCTCACCCGTCATCCTCTCCTGTATCCGGAGTCTGCGGGCATATACTTCGACGGTACGCGCGAGCTTACTTAACCCCGCCACCTTGCCATTCGGGATATAAGCTATGCTCACCTCTCCAAAGAACGGCATCAGGTGATGCTCACAGAGCGAATAAAACGTGATACCGGTCTCTATGACAGCTTCCGATCCTTCAGCTGTAAAAGTCCTCGAAAGATGCACCTTGGCATCATCATCATATCCTGCGCACAGCTCTGTATACATCCTGGCCACGCGCTCCGGAGTATCAACGAGGCCTTCCCTTGCAGGATCTTCTCCTATTCCCTCTATCAAAAGCTCTATGGCTTTCTTTACTTTTTCCTGATCTACCATAACTTTCCTTCTTCCTTCATATCCAGGAGTATCCCCAGATATGAGAGCGATCCGAATGCCAATATCACATCATCCCTGCCCGCCATAAGTCTCGCCATCTCTACAGCTTCCGATACGCTGTCGCAGGCAGTCACATTCTTATTTATATTCTTTATGATATTCGCCAGTTCAAGTGCGGGCAGTGCTCTCGGATTATTCGGAGTATGCACCGTGAATATCTGATCCGCATATCCGCACAGTCTCTCACAGACTTTATCGCACTCCTTGTCGGCGAGCATACCCATTATAAAGATAAGTCTCTTGTTTGTAAAATACTCTTCTATACTCTCTGCGAGCCTGCTTGCAGCATTCTCATTATGCGCACCGTCTATGATAAGGAGGGGCTTGTCAGCGAGGACAGATAATCTTCCCGGCCATACTGTACGCTTAAGGCCTGCTCTTATCGAGTCCTCCGAAGCGATCCCCTGCACAGCTGTCACCGCAAGGCATGCATTCTCTATCTGCCATACTCCGGCGAGCGAGATCTCGAGCTTCTTATATCCGTCAAAGTCTAAGGTCTGCTTCTTGAGACCGTATTTTATATTTCGTGCGTGCAAGGTTCCATCGCATGATTTAGCATCGCTTATGCCGGATACTATCGTCAATCCCTGACCATCGGCGCCGGCATTCACCTTCTCATACTCTGCCTTTATCACTCTCAGAGCATCCGGCTCCTGATCTGCGGTCACGACCCTCGCACCGCGCTTTATGATCCCTGCTTTGGCTCCTGCGATGTCCGCTATCGTATCGCCCAGGAATTTCATATGATCCATCCCTATGCGGGTGATGATGCAGACTTCCGGACTTGGGATGACATTTGTGGAGTCTTCTCTTCCGCCCATTCCCGTCTCTATGACGGAGATATCACATTTATTCTTCCCATAGTACCAAAAGGCCAGCGCGGTAAGTATCTCAAATCTCGTAGGAGACTCTAATCCATCATCTTCCATAGCACGGACCGCTTCCGATATCTCACTTACGCCTTCCGCAAAGGTGCGTTTCGATATCATCTCGAAGGTGCCGCGTCCCTTGGCCGACTGGATGCACTCTCTCACATCGCGGAGCTCGGGCGATATAAACCTTCCGACCTTAAGTCCTTCGCAGGCCAGTATCTCCGATGTAAACGCAAGCGTACTTCCCTTGCCGTTGGTGCCCGCGATATGTATAAAGCGGCCTTCTTTCTCAGGATTTCCGAGCCTTTTCAAGAGTTCTTCTATCCTTGAAAGTCCGGGCCTTATCCCGCGGGGAGATGCATTTTGCAGATATTCAAGACTTTCCGCGTAATTCATCTCTAGTTAAATCCGAAGACCTTCTGTGCGATATGATAAGCGGCTACGGTAAGCTTCCTGCCTCCCTTGCCGGGAAGGTTCGTGCCGTTTCCGAGTAGACCCGCTCTCATATATCCCCAGAGCTTGCTGTCTGACTTCTTGATATATTTCCAGAGTTCCTTCTTCTGCTTTAAGCTATCCTTGGTATTGATACGAATAAGGAGTATCGAAGAGATCGCAGTGATGATCTCGAGGTAGTTTCTCATGTACTGATAGAGTCTCTTCTGCTTCTGGATCTCAGGCTTAACGCTCTTTAAGTAATCGATCATGCGGTAATTAACGCGAAGCTGCTGATCGACTCTGCCCATCATGACTTCCTCATTTACGGACTGATCGCTCCTGCCGATGTAATAGCGGTAGAGATTGACATCCATGTAGTACATATACTTAACAAAGGGAAGTGGCTCAAATACATAGAGATTGTCCACATAGAAAGTATGCTCAGGGAGCTTAAGTCCGCTCTCTAAGAGGACTCTCGTCCTGAAGATGACAGAGTGCATAAGGATGTAATGACCCTTCTTGAAATGGCCGCAATCCTCCCACTTGAAGATCTCATTCTGAGGAAGCGTCCTTCTCTGATGCATTACCTTCTTATGCTTCTCGCCTTCCTTCTCATATACATAATTGGCGATGAGCATATCCAGTCTCGACTGGCTCTTAACCATCTCGGCAAGCACCTCGAGCACCTTAAGGTATGCTTCCTTCTTAAACCAGTCATCGGAATCGCAGACCTTGAAGAAAAGTCCGGAAGCATTCTCGATACCTGTATTTACTGCGCCGCCGTGGCCCTTATTCTCCTGATGGATAGCCTTGACGATACCGGGATACTTGGCTTCGTATTCCTGTGCTACTTTAAGCGTATCATCCTTGGATCCGTCATCTATAACGAGTATCTCGACTTCATCTCCGCCGGGGAGCAGGCTGTCGATACATCTCGACATATACGCCGCGCTGTTGTAACAGGGTACTGCGATCGTGAGTAATTTCATTTCTTGTCTCCTTTGGTCGTTGCCGCTTTCTTTTTAGAAGAGCCTTTGCCGTTTGTGCCTGCGAGTTCACCGCCCTGATAAGGGACTCTCGCCGAAGGGACTTCCTCCGAAGCGGGATCGGTGTGAACTCTCTGATCGTCAAAGAATATCTGCGCCCCGAAGGCTTTGAGGATCTCCTTCTTCTCAACTCCTCCGAGGAAAAATACTTCATCCAGTCTGATTCCCCACTCACGAAGTGTACGCATGACTCTCTCATGAGCCGGTGCGTTGCGGCTGGTCACAAGCGCAGTCCTTATTGGACATTTCTCAGGGCCGAGCTTTTCCTGTATCGCGGAGAGTTTCCTGATGAAGCCCGTAAAGGGGCCCTCACCGAGCGGTATGTACGCCTTGGATGTCTCGTTTATCTCAAATGCTTTTAATCCCTTTTCCTTATATACCGCTTCCGACTCGGGAGAAAAGACTACCGCATCACCGTCGAATGCTATGCGGATCTTCTTGTCATCATCTCCGTTTGCATCGCCGATATTTTCACCATATGTATGATCGGTATAGATGATACCTGCGGCGATATTATTGTCTATCGCATTCTGGACATCATCCTCATATGCCGAGAGGAAGAGGTCCGTGTGGAATGCTTTCAGATACGGAGAAAGTCTCGCTCCGCTGACGAGCATCGATCTCGTGATATTAAGTCCGTAATGGTCTATCGAGTTGGATACTCTGAAGAAAGTATCCGTGCTGTTTCTCGACATGATGACGACTTCCACGAAGGGCTGCTCGGGGTCTGCGAGATCATTGAGTGCAAGGAGGTTCCTTATCAGCACAAATCCCGGACCGGGCTTTAAGAGATCGTTCTCGTGCTTGTACTGATACTCTCTGAATGCCTCGAGACCTTCCTTCTCGAATATCTCATTTTCTTTGGTGAGGTCAAAGAGAGCTCGCGAAGACACTCCGATGACCATCTTGTCTTCAAGCTTATAAGCCATCAGCTCCTGAGTCTCCTTCCCTCATACTTAAGCTCTATCTGTAAGGATTCCCTTACAGCATTTATCCTGTCATCTATGGAAGCCCCATCCTCATACTGAAGGTCGAGTGCTATCGCGATCATGCGCAGCATCTTCTCATCAGCCTTGGGCTCGAGTTTACGAAGGATATCAAGCCTCTCCTCGGGATCGCTCGTAGCGAGGAAATTCTCAAGCTCGGGATCCATTACATATTCATCAGCCATTTTCTTTACCCTCCATAAGCTTCATTATCTTTCTCATAGGGACCATAACGATCAGGTCATATATAAACGCCGCAGCGACGATCAGGATCAGTGCGATCGGGAAGAATAATGCTTTTGTTTCAGGTGTTAAAGCTCCTTCCGGAAGCAGATCCATGAATGCTTTAAGTATGCCGACATGGACTATATATACAGGGAATGATACCCTATCGAGGAAGTCCGCAATCTTCTCAACAACAACTGCTGAGCTAATTTTTTCCTTTGCTTCGTCATCTGCTTTCTCATTTTCTGTCTCGGTCGAATTCTGCTTCCTCGTCGACATCTCATATACCGTGACGAAGTACACTGCTATCGCCAGCATCACTCCTATCATCATCGCCTGAGTGGGTACATTCGGATTATCCCCCATAAAGGGCGATGCGATAAACACGAGCAATCCCGTCAACATGAACACCGCATTTATGGTATCTCTCTCAGTCTCACTCCTGCCACTTGCGAGCCTGGCTTTAACAGTATTTACCGCGTACACTCCGGCGAGGCATCCCGCAGTCATGCAAAAGAGCGACTGCTGGTTCGGTATAAGTCTCGCATAGATCATGATACATACCGACGCTATGATCATGGTCTTCATATTTGATGAAGTGAAAGCTGCAAGTGCGGTACATACCAGGTACCCTGCAATGACACTGCCTATATACCATAGCTGATATGATGAGGCAGGTGTAGTACCGCGTATCATGGCTTTCTCTGCTTCAAATATATCTCTTATCCCGTAGGATCTGTTTACAAAGTGAAGTATCAGCCCTTCTATCACAAGATAAAGAGCCGGGGGGATGATGACTCCGAGTTCTCTCTTTGCGATAAAGCCTGCATAGTAAGAACCCATCCTGTCTGCCTTATCAGATAATCCCACTCCGACGAGGAGTCCTGCCATCACCCAAAAGAGCACAACCGCAAAGTCTCCGTTAAAAGCATAAACTAAGGGAGACTTTGCGAAAAAGCCTGTCATATATGGGAATGTCGACATATCGGTCACTCTCGTCCTGTACTCCAGGAAGAAGTGCCCGGTGACCACTCCCAATGTGCAGAGTATCCGCAGCACCTGAATGCTGCGGAGTCTGCTTTTTTTAGCATTTACATGCATGTATATCCACCGTCTACGGGGATGATATCTCCCGTAACATAAGTCGAAAGAGGTGATGCGAGGAAGATCGCCGTGGTATCGAGCTCGCCCTCGTTTCCGTATCTCTCAAGAGGGATCATGGTCCTGGCATTAGCCTGGAAGAACTCGCTGTCCAGGGTCTCCTTGGTAAGAGGAGTGTAGAAATATCCGGGGCAGATCGCATTGACGGTGATACCGTACTTACCCCACTCTGCTGCGAGAGCTCTGGTGAGGTTGACCACTCCGCCCTTAGCTGCATGATAGGGAGCGGATCCGCAGATCTTGTTTCCTACCATTCCGTACATGGAAGCGATATTGATAACACGTCCGTACTTAGCCGGAATCATAGCCTTCTTGGCTACCGCTCTGGCTACCTTGAAGCTGCCGAAGAGATCGATCTGCATCTCGTTGTCAAACTGCTCATCGGTAACATCCTCTGCGGGTGCTACGGCTCCGGTACCGGCATTGTTTACGAGGATATCGATACGTCCGAACTCCTTAAGGACGGTATCTACAGCCTCTTCAACATTAGCGGTATCGGTAATGTCGCACTTAACGCCGATAGCCTTTACGCCGAATTCCTTGGCTATCTCTGCGGATACTTCATCTACCTTTTCCTTCCTGCGTGCCATGCAGACGATGTTGCATCCCTGGTTGGCAAGTGCCTTGGCCATCTGCACTCCGAGTCCGCCCGAAGCTCCGGTCACGATCGCTGTCATTCCTGTGAGATCAAAATAATTCTTCATGTAAAAATCCTTTCCGGGTACCCCCCTGTGTCTCCTTTATTCCGGAGAATTATAAACTTTATATGTTGATACTACTTTTGCTACCTTATCCTTGATATCGGCATCCTCTGAATATGCCGAATCCATGAGTCCCTTCAACTCTCCGAAGAATGCATCCATATCGAACTTTATCGGCTTACCTATATGGATGAGTTTATTGGCTGTATCCTCGAGTCCCTCCTCCGCCATGAGCTTCTCCTCATAGAGTTTCTCACCGGGGCGAAGTCCTACATACTCGATCTTGATATCCACATCCGGCTTAAATCCGGAGAGCCTGATAAGGTTCCTGGCGAGGAGATCGATCTTGACCGGGCTTCCCATATCGAGTACGAATATCTCCGCACCCTTAGCCATTACTCCCGCTTCCAGTACGAGACTTACCGCCTCGGGGATGGTCATGAAGTATCTGATGATATTAGGGTCTGTTACCGTAACGGGACCGCCGGCTGCTATCTGCTTCCT
>DFKT01000001.1 GCA_002373595.1 Lachnospiraceae bacterium UBA3638
TCCCTGATAAGGGTGAGAGATATCTTTCCAGCGGAATATATGACTATTGAGAAAAGGAGCTTCTGATGAAAAGAAAAAATGTGATCTCACAGATAAGTGAGGCAGAATCGACAAAGGAGCCGGTATTTATACCGGCTCCAATTTTTTACCCAAGGCGGTGAGCGGAAAGGTGGTAGGGATATGGGAAATGATAAAAAGATGATCGGGGCTTTTCCTGCCCTAATTTGGCATAGTCTGCCCATCTGTCCGCTATTATGGACGAAATCACCGTTTTGTGGTATCATATTTCAGATTATTTCCTATTTAATAGGTAAAAACTAACCCTTTTTAAAGGAGGATCCGAAAGTGCTGTACAAACAGGTTCCAACCGATCTTAATTTTGTTGCGCGTGAAAAGGATGTCGAGAAGTTCTGGAAGGACAATGACATCTTCAAAAAGAGCGTGCAGATCCGTGAAGGCTGCCCTACTTATATGTTCTATGACGGACCGCCCACCGCTAACGGCAAGCCCCATATAGGCCATGTCGAGACTCGTACGATCAAGGATATGATCCCCAGATACCGTACGATGAAGGGATATAAGGTTCCCCGTAAAGCGGGCTGGGATACTCACGGCCTTCCCGTAGAGCTTGAGGTAGAGAAACTCCTCGGACTCGACGGCAAGGAGCAGATCGAGCAGTACGGCCTTGATCCTTTCATTCAGAAATGTAAGGAAAGTGTTTGGAAATATAAGGGAATGTGGGAGGATTTCTCCGCTACAGTAGGATTCTGGGCGGATATGGATGATCCCTACGTTACCTATGACGATAATTTCATCGAGTCCGAGTGGTGGGCTCTTAAGACTATCTGGGACAAGGGACTACTCTATAAGGGATTCAAGATAGTTCCTTACTGCCCGAGATGCGGAACGCCTCTTTCCAGCCACGAGGTAGCACAGGGATATAAGCTCGTTAAGGAGAGATCCGCTGTTGTCAGATTTAAGGTAAAGGGTGAGGATGCTTACTTCCTCGCATGGACGACCACGCCCTGGACACTTCCCAGCAACATCGCACTCTGCGTTAACCCCGATGAGACCTATGCCAAGGTTAAGGCCGCTGACGGATTTACCTATATCATGGCACAGGCTTTGCTCGATAACGTACTCGGAAGTCTCGCAGAGGAAGGTGCAAAGGCTTATGAGATCCTCGAGACTTACAAGGGTAAGGATCTCGAGAACAGAGAATATGAGCCACTCTTTGCATGTGCGGGCGAAGCTGCCGCAAAGCAGCCCGGCAAGAAAGCTTTCATCGTTATGTGCGACAGCTACGTAACCATGACTGACGGTACCGGAATCGTTCACTGCGCACCGGCATTCGGTGAGGATGACGCAAGAGTATGCGGCAATTACAATACCGCATTTATCCAGTTCGTAGACGGCAAGGGAAATATGACCGACAACACTCCTTATGCCGGACTCTTTGTTAAGAAGGCAGATCCCGAGGTGTTGAAGGATCTCGAGAAGGAAGGAAAGCTCTTCAGTGCTCCCAAGTTCGAGCACGATTATCCTTTCTGCTGGAGATGCGATACCCCGCTTATCTACTATGCGCGTGAATCGTGGTACATCCGTATGACTTCCGTTAAGGATGACCTCGTAAGAAACAACAAGACCATCAACTGGATCCCCGAAAATATCGGAACCGGAAGATTCGGCAACTGGCTTGAGAATATCCAGGACTGGGCAGTATCCCGTAACCGTTACTGGGGCACTCCGCTTAACATCTGGGAGTGCGGAGGCTGCGGCAAGCAGATCAGTATCGGAAGCCGCGAGGAACTCGTTAAGATGTCGGGCGACGAGAAGGCCAAGACTGTAGAGTTCCACAGACCTTACATCGATGAGATCACCTGCACCTGCCCTGATTGCGGCAAGACCATGAAGCGTGTGCCCGAGGTTATCGACTGCTGGTTTGACTCCGGTGCGATGCCTTTTGCACAGCATCATTATCCTTTTGAGAATAAGGAGCTCTTTGAGGCTCAGTATCCCGCAGCATTCATTTCCGAGGCAGTCGATCAGACTAGAGGATGGTTCTATTCACTCCTTGCAGAGTCGACTCTCCTCTTCAACAATGCATGCTTTGAGAACTGTATCGTCATGGGACATGTACAGGACGAGAACGGTCAGAAGATGAGCAAGTCCAAGGGTAATGCGGTCGATCCTTTCGATGCACTCGAGACTTACGGTGCGGATGCGATCAGATGGTACTTCTACACCAGCGCAGCTCCCTGGCTTCCGAAGAGATTCTCCGGAGATTCCGTAAGAGAGGGACAGCGCAAGTTCATGGGAACGCTCTGGAATACATATGCGTTCTATGTTCTCTATGCAAATATCGATAACTTCGATGCTTCGAAGTACACGCTGGAGACCGACAAGCTTCCTGTTATGGACAAGTGGGTTCTCTCCAGACTTAATACAGTAGTCGCTCAGGTCGATGATCATCTCGAGCACTATCGCATACCCGAGGCAGGAGCTGCTCTTGAGAAATTCGTAGACGAGCTCAGCAACTGGTATGTGCGCAGATGCCGTGAGAGATTCTGGGCAAAGGGAATGGAGCAGGACAAGATCAATGCATACATGACTCTCTACACTGCTCTTGTTACCGTGAGCAAGATTTCCGCTCCCATGATCCCGTTCATGACCGAACAGATCTATCAGAATCTTGTCAGAAGCGTAGATGCGAATGCTCCCGAGAGTATCCACCTCTGCGATTTCCCTGTGAGCGACAAGGCACTCATCGACAAGGATCTCGAGGACAAGATGGAAGATGTACTCGATATCGTTGTAATGGGAAGAGCTGCAAGAAACGAAGCTGCAGTAAAGAACCGTCAGCCTATCAGCCGTATGCTCATCAAGGCAGACTTCGAGCTCGACAGCTTCTATACCGATATCATCAGAGATGAGCTCAATGTAAAGGATGTTGTATTTACCGGAGATGTAAGAGAGTTCACGACATATACCTTCAAGCCTCAGCTACGCACCGTAGGACCTAAGTACGGCAAGCAGCTCGGCGGCATCCAGAAGGAACTTGCTTCACTCGACGGAAATGCAGCTATGGATACCCTTAACAGCGAAGGCAAACTTACCTTTGATGTAGCCGGAACGACCGTAGAGCTCACCAAGGATGATCTCCTTATCGAGATGAGTCAGAAGGAAGGATATGCTTCGCAGGAAGATCACGGTATCACGGTAGTGCTTGATATCAACCTTACCGAGGAACTCATCGAGGAGGGATTCGCTGCAGAGCTTATTTCCAAGATCCAGACGATGCGTAAGGATGCGGGCTTCGAGGTAATGGATCACATCTTTGTGACCATATCCGGCAATGACCGTATCGCTGAGATCGCCAAGAGAAATTCCGATATGATAAGCGGCAAGGTTCTTGCAGACGAGATCAGGATCGGAGATCCCGCAGGCAGCAGCAAGGAGTGGAATGTAAACGGAGAGAACGTAACTATCTCTGTTGAAAAGGCATAAATAAAACACAAAAAATAAATCGTAAGGAGGCACGAGCATTGAAAAGCACAACCACGACTAAGAAAATAAAGTTCGACAAAGATCTTTTCAAGAGAAGCGTTCAGTACAATATCATGACGCTTTACCGCAAGACTCTCGAAGAGGCGACTCCCCAGCAGATCTTCCAGGCAGTATCTTATGCTGTTAAGGATCAGATCGTTATGAACTGGATGGAGACCCAGAAGCTCTACGATAAGGAAGACCCCAAGATGGTCTACTACATGTCGATGGAGTTCCTCATGGGACGCGCCCTCGGGAACAGCCTCATCAATATGCAGGCATACAAGCCCGTTAAGGAAGCCTGCAAGGAGCTCGGACTAGATCTCAATGTGATCGAGGATCAGGAGCCCAATGCAGCTCTCGGAAACGGAGGACTCGGACGTCTCGCTGCCTGTTTCCTCGATTCACTTGCCACTCTCGGATATCCCGCATACGGATGCGGTATCCGTTATCGTTACGGAATGTTTAAGCAGAAGATCGAAGACGGTTATCAGGTAGAGGTTCCCGATAACTGGCTCGAGTATGGAAACCCGTTCGAACTCAAGCGCCCCGAGTATGCCAAGGAGATCAAGTTCGGCGGATATGTAAGCATGCGCACCGACGAGAACGGAAGAGGCGTTTTCACCCAGGAGGGATACACTTCCGTACGCGCTATTCCTTATGATATCCCCATCGTCGGATATGGCAACGGCATCGTAAATACCCTTCGTATCTGGGATGCAGAGCCTATTGAGTGCTTCCAGCTCGATGCTTTCGATCAGGGTGATTATCAGAAATCGGTCGAGCAGACCAACCTTGCAAAAAATATCGTCGAGGTTCTCTATCCCAATGATAATCACTATGCAGGAAAGGAACTCAGACTTAAGCAGCAGTACTTCTTCATCTCCGCATCCGTTCAGGAAGCTGTTGATAAGTACATGCGTAAGCATAAGGATATCAGAAAGTTCTACGAGAAGGTAACCTTCCAGCTCAATGATACGCATCCTACCGTTGCGATCGCGGAGCTCATGAGAGTGCTCATGGATGATTACTATCTCACATGGGATGAGGCATGGGATGTTACCACCAAGACCTGCGCTTACACCAACCACACCATCATGGCAGAGGCTCTTGAGAAGTGGCCCATCGAGCTCTTCTCCAGACTTCTTCCCCGTATATATCAGATCGTTGAGGAGATCAACCGTCGTTTCATCGAGCAGATCCAGGAGAAGTACAGCAATGTTCCCGGCGTCGATGTAAATGAGAAGATCCGCAAGATGGCTATCATCTATGACGGACAGGTTAAGATGGCTCACCTCGCTATCGTATCCGGTTACTCTGTAAACGGTGTTGCAAGACTTCACACTGAGATACTTAAGAAGCAGGAACTCCGTGACTTCTACGAGATGTTCCCCAAGAAGTTCAACAACAAGACCAACGGTATCACCCAGAGAAGATTCCTTCTTCACGGAAATCCTCTCCTTGCAGACTGGGTAACCGATCATATCGGAAACGAGTGGATCACCGATCT
>DFKT01000017.1 GCA_002373595.1 Lachnospiraceae bacterium UBA3638
AACTCATCATAGTCAGCGGTAACGATGAGGATATTGCCGGCATTGGTGAAAGCATATCCTGCAAGCTTAAGAGCTTCCTTATACTCATAGAGTACGGATCCGTTCTCAACGGTCTTGCCTGCCTGGAGATCTGCAACTATTCCCTTAACGGCTGCATTCTCTACCGCATTGCCGATCTTATCCGGGTTGGGATGCCAGAGCATCGTTCCCTTGGGAGATACCATGTATGCGTATGATCCGTCTACATCCTTGATCGCAACATCCTTAAGTATACGATTGAGCTGTGCGGTGGTCATGTCATCACCGCCGGATGCGAGGTCTACAGCCTTTGCAGCTTCCTCAGCGAGATTCTGAGCATAAGCCTTATACACTGTCTCTCCGAAATCTCTGGAAAAATTGATCGATACGGCAGCTTCCTGTGCCAGGTTCTGTGCGTATCCGCCGTATGCTTCCTCTCCGAATTCCGTAGCGAAGTCTACGCCGATAGCAGCTTCTTCAGCAAGATTCTGTGCGTAGTTAAGATACGTATCCTCCAGGGTCTTGGTAGCCCTGCTGGTAGCAACAATAACCTGAACTACGACCGTTACGAACACTACTGCGCTGATTAATAATGTGATCTTTGTGCTCATCTTGGAGAAGAAATTCAGATCTTTGCCGCTCTTTGACTGTACAGTGACATTTCCCATCTCATAACCTCCAAAAGATAATAGATTTGTATGGACCCCCATACATTTAATAGTATGATAAACCACTGAAAAATCGTGGTCAAGGACTAAAAAACGGCCCCCGGAGGACCGTTTTTGGATCATTTCTTCCTATATATTCCGCCGGATCCCCTGACATTCAGCCGATATCCGATGATCCCGCCTATTACGCCGCCTACGATATGCCCGAGGTGGGAGATATTATCATTGGCAAAAACGGCATCAATGACCTCTTTTCCTATAAAAATGACAGCGACGAGTATGAAAGTCAGAGGGATCTCTCCCTCCTTGAAGCTCGTAAAAGAAGACAAAAGGATGAATGCAAAGACTACTCCGCTCGCGCCGAGAAGAGCCGCATGCGGGAAAAAGATGTAATTGATCACTGCAGCTGCGAAGGCCGTGATCGCGGTGACGATCATAAGCATCTTGGATGAATACTTCTCCTCAAGCATGGGGCCAAGCAGGAGCAGATAGCTCATATTTCCGGCAAAATGAGACCAGTCCTTATGCCCGAATACATGTCCGAAAGCACGCAGCCAGGTAAGAGGCGACGCAAGGGACGCCCTGTATGTCGAGAAAAGGAGTCTGTTGGACTTGCCGAAAGTAACATAGTTAAGGATCGTAGCGACAAGGCTTATCGCCACGATGCCAAGCACCACCGGTGCATTGAAGGATATCTTAAAACCGAGATTTATCTTTATCTTAGAGAGAAATTTCGGCTTGAAGCTTTTCTTCGATCCGGATGAAATTGTGGATGTCGACTTTTGGGCTTTCATACTGGACATTATAACATTTTTTGAGCCAAATCACTCCTAAAACAACAAATAATGAGAGTATGATATAATACACTCATTCGAATAACAGACTTTTTCATACATAAAGGATCATGATATGCCATTTCAGATAATCAGAAACGATATAACAAAAATGAAAGTCGATGCTATCGTCAACACTGCAAATCCGGAGCCTATATACGGTCCGGGTATTGATACCGCAGTGTACGAAGCGGCCGGGGGTGAAAAGCTCCTCGCGAAGAGACGAGAGATCGGTGTGATAAAAGCGGGCTGCTCTGCGATCACCGAAGGATTTGATCTGCCCGCCAAATACATCATTCACACAGTCGGAACTCCTTGGAGAGGCGGCTCGAACGGTGAGGAAGAAATCATCAGGAGTTGTTATAAAAGTGTCTTCAAGATTGCTGCCGAGAATGATATAAAGAGTCTCGCTATCCCTCTTCTCGCATCGGGAAGCTATGGTTTTCCGAAAGGGATCGCACTTCGTGTCGCTCTGTCTGAGACGGAAAGATTCCTTGGCGAGCATGATATCGACCTGTATCTCGTAGTCTTTGATGAAGAGTCTGTCAATCTCTCATCCGAACTGTTCGGAGATATCGATGAGTATATCAACAATAACTATGTAGAAGAGAAATCTGTTGAAGAGTATGATGATACGCCCAAGGGCCGCCCCGAAAGACCGGCCGCATCCGCAAGCATGGCTTTCATGGCACTCGGAAGCAGCGCAATGCTCTCTCCTTATTCCGAGTCAAAGCCACGCAGGTCACGGAAAAGATTTGGCGCGGCTAAGAAAGAATCATCAGGTATTATGGAGCCCGATGGACTTGATACTGATGGCTCTCCTTATTTTCTCGAAGAGTCCTGCGGATCCGATAATGCAGCACTGCAGACTTCGGGCGACGCACTATCCGCAAGAAGTCTCGATGAAGTGATAAGCGACCTGGATAAGACTTTCATGGAACTTGTCTTTTCATTCGCGGATCAGAAAGGAATCTCCGATGTCGATGTACAGAAGAAAGCAAACCTCGACAGAAAAGCCTTCTCGAAATTAAAGTGCGGGACTACCAAGAATCCCAGTAAGAATACCGCTCTCGCATTTGCGATAGCATTGGAACTCAACCTCGATGAGACAAAGGATCTTCTCTCAAGAGCAGGCTTTGCACTTTCACCCTGCAGCAAGACCGATGTCATAGTGAAGTATTTCATCGAAAGAGAAGCCTATGATATATTCGCCGTAAACGTAGCGCTCTTCGAACACGGCGAGCAGATACTCGGATCTTCGGCTTCATAAAAATGTCGCCCCGCAAGTGACCTGACCGAGTACAATAATTCTTATAATGGCCTCAGTAACAGCAAACAAGCACCTTTACGGAGGAACCCATTATGAGAGAAAATTTAACTGAGATCGTTTTCATACTCGACAGAAGCGGATCGATGGCAGGACTTGAATCGGATACGATAGGCGGATTCAATTCGATGCTCGATAAGCAGAAGAAGGAAGAAGGTGAAGCATTCATATCCACCGTCCTCTTCGATGACAGATGCGAAGTCATCCACGACAGAGCATCCATCGACAAAGTGGAAAAGCTTACCGAGGACGATTATTATGTAAGAGGATGCACCGCACTTCTCGATGCGGTAGGCGGAGCGATCCATCACATCGGAAATGTCCATAAGTATGCCAGAGAAGAGGACAGACCGGCCAAGACTCTCTTCATCATCACGACCGACGGACTTGAGAATGCCAGCAAACACTACTCCCTCAGAGAAGTAAAGAAGATGATAAAACGCCAGCAGGAAAAGTATAATTGGGAATTCCTTTTCCTCGGTGCAAATATCGATGCTATAGAAGTCGCAGGCAGTATGGGCATCAGCAGGGACAGAGCAGCGAACTATCACTGTGACAGCGAAGGAACCGCTCTCAATTACAACGTCCTCTCCGCAGTAGTTTCGAAAGTAAGAAAGTCCAAGTCCGAATGTGTCGGAGCCGTATTTGCTGATGGCGACTGGAAAGCGGACATCGATGCGGACTTTGACGAAAGAACAGTATAAACAAATCTATCGGAGGTACATCTATGCCAAAGGGATCCAATCAGAAATTAAAACTCTACTATCTCGCGAAGATCATGCTCCAGAAGACGGATGACGAGCATATGCTCACGATGCCGGAGATCCTGAAATCCCTGAAGGCATATGATGTAACTGCCGACAGAAAGAGCATTTATGACGATATGGAAGCACTTCGCGTGCTCGGGATAGATGTCATCGGCGAGAAGGAAGGACGCAACTTCTACTATCACGTAGGCGGTAAGCATTTCGAGATAGCAGAGCTCAAACTCCTCGTCGATGCTATCCAGTCGTCCAAGTTTATCACAGAGAAAAAATCAAATGAGCTCATAAAGAAGCTCACCGATATGGCAAGCTCATATGAAGCGACTCAGCTCAAGCGTCAGGTATATGTACAGAGCAGAGTTAAGACCATGAACGAGAGTATCTACTACTCCGTCGACGAGATCCACAGAGCCATCGCTGAGAACAGACAGGTTTCATTCGAATACATGAAGTGGAATGAGCGAAAGCAGATGGTCCCTCACCGCAAGAAGCCGTATACCGTCAGTCCGTGGGCTCTCACCTGGGATGATGAGAACTACTACCTCATCGCATTCGATGAAGAAGCCGCTAAGATAAAGCACTTCCGCGTGGATAAGATGGCGCATATCAGCGTCCTTGATGAGAAGCGCACCGGTAAGGAACAGTTTAAGAATTTCGATCTCGCCAAGTACGCCAAGATGAGTTTCGGTATGTACGGCGGTGATACCGTTAAGGTAAAGATTGCTTTTGAGAACAGTTTAGTCGGAGTCTTTATCGACAGATTCGGCAAAGACATAACCATCTTCCCCTCTAAGAAAGATGGCTGGTCAGAGATAAATGTAGATGTCGCAATGAGCGATCAGTTCCTCGGATGGATATTTGCTTTAGGATCCAAGGTGCAGATCCTCGGTCCGGATGAAGTTATAGAGAAATACAAAAAAGAACTGAATGAGATGATAAAGAATTATAAGTAGTTATCTGCTTTCTCTCTTTATCTTCTTAACCTTTTCTACCAGTTCGTCTATAATCTCTTCGTTTATCTTGGGCATGATGCGGTACTGATATTCGGTGAGATTTGATTTGTAATAATCACTTATCTCACTGTCGGGGAGATTTTCAACCCACAGCGGAAGTATCGGTTTGTTGATCTCAAGTGCTTTGACGAATTCTTTTTTGACTTCTTCGCTTCTCTGTGCGGGGATCGAAAGCAGGATAACGAAAGCATCGCACTCTTCTATCGCCTGCATCTCTTCATTTAGGTAAAACTGTCCCATAGGAACATCCTTCGGTGCGCGCCATACATTGACTCCCCTGTCCTCGAGCGCAGTCTGTACTTCTTTCGATAGTTCGGAATTATTCTGATTATAACTTAAGAATACAAATGGCGGTCTCTCCGGCCTCGGCGCTCCGTAGAGTCCCGTCTCCCAGAAATAGAAAAGATCATGAGAATCCTTATCCGTCAGATCATCGTATAGTCCCTCTCTGTCACCTCGCTTAAGTCTGATACTGATACCGAGTACCTTGTGCAGGAATCGGGAACTGTCCATGATGTCATCACTTACTACAAGAAGAGACGGATCGAAGTCCGGCGGAAGCATATCGGTATGGATATCAAAGCAGGGAAGGCACTCAAACTCATAGATAAGAGGAGAGAGATTAAACATCCTCTTTAAATACTCTCTAAGTTCAGCTTTTCTCTTCTCTCTCTTCTCAGGATCGACGAAACTCTTCTTCCCGTCAGCATACCTGTATGTCCACTGCCCGTTCTCTCTACCGAAACCATTGATACTCTTGATATCGAGAATGAAGACTCCCATATGTGGAATAAAGAGGAGCATGTCGAATCCGTACTTCTCTCCACTCTCAGATACGATCTCCGGCGCCAGAGATGCCCCAATATAATCGGGAAGCTCCTTCGTGATGAAGTCATACATGATCCCCATTGGGAGACTCATTTTGTCGGGTATGGTTCCTATGATCCTGGCCATGAGTTACTCCTCTAAACGATTAGATTTTTCATCTTTAGATTCTAATAGCTTTAGATTTTTGTCTTTTCCAAAATCCAATGAAATCGATGTGGATGTAAATACAGTTTTTACTAGCCAAACAAGAAATACGAAAACAAGAACAGGGATGATACAAGTAGTAACGATCATAACAGCAAGAGATTCTATCAAATTGCTCAAAAACGAAGAGACATTATCAATCGTATTTCCTGCCACAGCGGCTATTTCTCCAAGGAATCCTGTACTTTCGTCTTCTTCAATTTCAAGATTACCATAACTTTCTATAGTATGATCAATCCTTGAAGACTGCGTATCATACAAAAGATCAGAGAGTGCAACACTCAGTGGTACTATCATCCAAATCACAAGTGCAACAAAAGCTATCTTCTTGCCAACTTCCTCAACCCTCTTCTTACCCATCGTATATCCAAGAATGAAAATCAAACACGCAGCGGGAATCAAGATTTTAAATGCAATCTTTGCCGAAATCAAAAGAAGAAATTTCTCAAAATAAAGAATGCTGAGTATCACAAGGAAATACTTCGCCAACTCTGCCAATGTCTGGGCTATTGGAGTACACGCATCTCCCGGCAAAAGAGTAAGTGCACCTGACGTTGCAGTCGCTCCTCCGGACAATGCCATTACCTTTGCTATCTTTTCATCCGTTTGCTCAACGCAATGATCAGTGAAAGCGGGTCTCTGAGCCAAAGAATACAGGACAGTATACGAAAAAACTGCCAAAAAAACAGTCAAAGCAATAATAGCTATCTTTCTGTTCATATCATATCCTCCGCTCATCTAAATTCTATTTTATAATCCGATATATTTGGATAGTTCCCGATGAAATTCGATACCAGTTTCTTCGCCTGTTCATCTGCTCTATCCAGTATACCGCTCTGAAGAGCTTTTTCTTTTGCAGTTTTCTCAAATTCGTCGAGTGAAGTATTATAGTCGTCAAGTTTAATTGGATTCCATATAGATTCCTTTTCAGAAAAAATCTTAAATGTACTTTTATCAACAGTAACATCCATAATCTCTGATTTTGGAATAAATACAGTTATGGTCTTAGTATCTTCGTCCTTCATCATCCCGATTTTGCCAAAGTCTATACCCGCAGTCACAGCGCCGTCATAACTATAAGTAAATTCAGATGTAGCCGTAAATATAAACGCCACATTTTTGGTCTTATTATATCGCTCTATCTGGGTAAAATAATATTCTTGCGTGACAAGGACTCCCATATTCTCTAAGCCTTCACGGATAGTCTCTATGGATATAGTCCTCTTAATATTCTTCTCACCTTGCCTAGACGGAAGCTCGATTTTTACGGCATCCGCAGAAAAATCATATTTGGTTGATTCTTTGGAGTCTCTGAATACAACAAGCAATACAACACTTGCTACAGCCAGCACACCCACTAATATCACAGTCCATATGCTTTCCTTTTTCCCAGACTTTTTCATAATTCTCCTCCACTGTATGCAGAAAACCGATCAGCCTGTATCAAAACTCCATAATTCTACTTCTCAATATCCTTATCTTTGTTTAAAAGATCATGAATCATTTCCTGTCTGTTGTCCCTACGCTTACGTGCCGCTTTGCAAAGGGCTATCGTCAGTGCGATGATAACAACAAGTGCAAAAATAATCTTGATAAGTCTGATGATTGCAAAAATCTCCATTGGGATTACCTCCTATATATAAAACTATTATACAATAGTTTTAAGACTTCTGCTAAAATGGATATGTCTACAAAGAAAGGAGCGGATATATGAATAACGAACTGACGATGAGTGTCTCTTCAAAAATTGGTCCCAAGGGCGAGAAAAAGATCTATGTCCGCTTCTCTGATGATACCCGTTCTGCAGAGATCTGCTCTCCGGCAATGGATGTTATTAAAAACGTTGGATTTACTGAGGAAGAAATATCCCAGTTGAAAGACTATATAAAATCAGAAAGCAAGACCATCGAAGATCTTGCTTCCACTGTGTCGCCGCTGAAGGCGTTTATGGGTGGGAAATAAAAAAATATTATTCCATAACCAAAGTTTTAACATCCTCAATAGGGATATTTGTCACTCTGCTTATATCATCTACAGACATTCCATTTCCAATCATATTGTTTATAATGTCTGTTCTCTCTTTTATCTTGGCTTTTTCTGCAGCCATCTCTTCAATCTCATCAAATGCTTGACACATACTATGTCCTCCTGTTTCATTCATTGTCTTATCCCTCTTCTCCCATAATTGAGGCCGGTCTGTAGCTATGGCGATTGCTCTTAACGTATCATCATCAATATTTTGCAACGTCTCATCCTCGAGAAACGCATGTCGCATCTCATCCCGGCTTCTTCGCTTAGTCATTACTTTATACAGAGCCCCGAATTCCGTATGAAACCTATCACTGTCATCACCGGGTTCTGTCGTAAGTACATTAATCCTATAGTCTGAAACGAATTCGCCCATCGGTGAATCATCCTCGGGAAGCATATCTTTCAGACATCTTGGACCATCGTATGGCTTATCTCCATGATACCACCATATCGTGATTATCGGACTGAGCTTATCATCCTTTTTCATCCCACACAGGCGCTCGTCCTTATCGTCATAATCCTGTGCTTCTTTGTGCTGTTTTCGGATTCTGGTGAGTTGATTGCGATACTCCATCGCATCCATCTCTAGAGTCCTCGCAGGAGCGGAATAATCGATATAATCCTGATCTTCCAGGCACAAGATCTGTAATATCTTGCCGCCCTTATAAACCTTCTTGATATCCCTTATTCTCTCAATCTCCTCCGCTCTGTCACCGGTCTCCGGACTAACAGCGATCGGTCCATCATACTTGGGATCCGCTTCCTCCAAATACTTCGGA
>DFKT01000064.1 GCA_002373595.1 Lachnospiraceae bacterium UBA3638
GAACGAAGTCCGCCCGAAGGGAAACTCGATGCATCGGGCTCGCCCTTTATGAGCTCCTTGCCGGAGAACTCGAGGATCATCCTGCCCTCTTCGTCGGGGTGCGTAACAAAAGCATCATGCTTCTCGGCGGTGATACCCGTAAGGGGCTGGAACCAGTGAGTGTAATGAGTCGCTCCGTTCTCAACAGCCCAATCCTTCATTGCCTTTGCAATGATATTGGCGGACTGTCTTGAGAGCTCTCCACCATGCTCTATTACGCCCTTTACTTCCTTATAGATATTCTCGGGCAGACGCTCTTTCATCTTACCGAGATTAAATACTTTGCTTCCGAAGATCTCTTCTACATTTACAGGCTCACTCATCGGATAAGTCCTCCTCGTCGTGTGCGGCAATATTCACCCGCTGATAATACAGTTTACTAATTTTATTCCTTTTTCGCAACTTCTGCCTAAATGAGATCATTACGGGGTCTCTCCGCCTTCTCCCGTCTGTCCGGCATCACCTGCATCTCCCGTGCCGCCGTCTCCCGCAGTATCAGCTCCTTCGGTTCCGTCAGCGCCCTCTCCGTTTTCTCCAGTCATTCCGGCCGCTTCCATCGCCTGCTGGATCGCAAGTGCCTGTTCCTCAGCCTGCTTGGCTGCCTCTATCTGAGCTTCCATCTCATACACCTGCATCAGATCCTGCTCCCTGATATTCTCGGCGTATATCTCCTCATCCGTCATCAGTCCGGAATTCTTCCATACATAGAAGAAGAAATTCGTGCGCAGAGCCTGGAGCGATGCGGAATATTCGCTCTCGGTATAGGATATCATCGCTTCCTCATATGCATCTATGGCGTCTTCCGTGTAGTTCCCCGCACCGTCGGTCCATACCTTTACTCCCGTGCGCCTGTTGTATTTCATCTTATCAGTGATAAAGCTGCCGTTGTAAAGTCTGGCTCTGTGTACACCATCAGAGAAGATATCCGTACCCGCAAGAAGTCTTGAATCATATTTAATGTTCATCAGATTGAGCATGGTGGGTACAATATCTACATTGCAGCAGTATGTATCCGTCTCTATCTTTTCCTTAAGACCCGCATTGTAAATGATGCAGGTCGCGTGATATTTCTCAAAGTCCTGGAAATCCTGATCGGTGAAACTGTCACCGACGAGTTCCTTCTGTGACTGCTCATCCAGGAAGTACGGGAAGTGATCTCCGGCTATGACTATCACGGTCTTGTCGAGTTTACCTTTCTCCTTAAGTCTGTCGACTAGATACTGCAGTCCCTGCTCGAGTTCATACTCTCCGCAGAAATATCCGAGTATGCCGTCGCTTTCATACTTATCTCCGGCAAGCTCGCGTACCGCTTCGATGTTCTTCTTGTACATCTGGTTAAAAGGCTTGTATGGTCCGTGTCCGCTGAAAGTCATATAGTATGCATGGAACTGATCATCGTCTATGTAATCATCAACGGACTGTTCAAAGAGCTCCAAGTCGGAAGCCGGCCAGGTCGAAGTAAACTTCATTCCCTCGTCCATGAACTTGATATTCTCATATCCGAGGTTCGGCCAGGAGTATGCTCTCTTGTAATAATCTCCGTAATAATTGTGATATGCGTATGAATTAATACCGTTTGCATTTAGGAGGTCTCCGAGTCCGTACGGCATAAATACATTGGCCGACTGTGCGAAAGTGCCGACTGCGGTACCGCTGTCGGCGATCCTCGATACATCAGGCCAGAGTGAAGTTGCAAAAGCAAACTCTCCGTTCGTTGTGGTATTTGGAAAGCTGTTGTAGTAATTGTTCAGCACTATACCGTTCTGACTCATTTCGTATAAAAGCGGGGTGATGTCGGGATCTATGCCGTATCCCGAAAATGCTTCACCGCAGATATAGATAAGGTTATAGCCTTCAAAGAGACCTGTGTATTCGTTGGTCGTGGTGGGCGATTTGGAATTGTAATATTTGCAGAGAGATGCTATCGAAGGATCTCCCGTGAGAGTTGCAAGTTTCTCAAAGTCTATCGCTTCGTCGACATAGGGTTCCCTAACGACCTCTTTTTCCTTCTCGGCTTCCTCCTGCGCTTCCTTTTCCTCTTCAGCCTTTCTCGCTTCATCTTCGGCGGAGGTAATATTGATCGCAGCTATATCCACTTCCATATCGGCTGCAGTCTTGCCTGAACCGAAACCGAAATAGTAAGCTCCCGTTTCTATTATGGTAGTGGGAAGTATACCGACTCTGGTCGCGGTCGTATCGGTATCCGCTGTTGCATCATGAATGACATAGTACGCACTGCCTCTGCCTGCGCCGCCCAGTCTGATGCAGCCTATTCCAAGGAACCATACGGGAACGATGAGTGCAAATATGATGATCCTCACAAGAGCGGGATACGCTCCTCCCAGGATATTTCTTCCCTTATTGAAACGAAATCTGACAAAGAGAAGATGTGCCATGATCACTATCGGAATAAGGATAAGACATAATCCGCCGAGAGAGCTTATGACCGCATCTCCGACGCTCCATCCGAAATTATTCATGGCGTCGCCGCCCATTCCGATCATGCTCACAGAGAGAACTGATCCGAATATGCCAAAGTAAACAAACTGAACAAAATAATACAATCCTGCCAGAACCAAAAGGAGCATCATCACGATCCTGTTGATGATCTTATGCTTCCTGTGAAAACCGGACAGCACGGTAAAGAAAAGCGCGGCCGCGGGAAGCAGAAATACTCCGGGCAGATTAGCTGCCGTGATCTTTCCCGATATCCTTAAGCGCAGGATTACTTCCCAATATATAAACGTAAAGAGATAAACAGCCAGATACTTAAGCCATTCGACTTTACTGTCTCTGTCACTATGTTCAGTCTCTTCCGTCAATTCTTTTACAGCATTTGCATCAACCATTACTTATTCTTCCTGAGTATATCTCCGTCTTCCGCGGGTTCGCTGAGTGCGAGTTCTATCATCTCGCATGCATGAGGGCAGTTCTCCACAGGACTTCCGTCCTCTCCCCACATCGCGGTGACGGTCGCTTCTATGTCCTTCCCGTCCGGCTTCATTATCTGTATCCTATCGCCGACACTGAATTTGTTTTTCTGTTCTATGGTTATCTCTTTGCCGCTGCCCTGAGCGATACCGAGATATATCGCTTCGCTGTCGTAAGTCAGTCCGTCATAGATCTGACCGCTGTTGTCCGGCTTTCCGAAATAGAATCCCGTCCCATACGGTCTGAATGTGCAGCGCCTTAGCTGCTCCATATAATGATCTTTTTTTGCTTCATACTTTTCCCGCGATTCAAAAAGATCATCTATCGCTTCTCTGTATGTCCTCGTCACGCTCGCAACATACAGTGCATTCTTCATCCTGCCTTCAATCTTGAAACTGTCTATCCCCGCATCAACCAGTTCGGGTATATGATCTGCCATGCACAGATCCTTGGAGTTAAATATGAATGTACCTCTCTCTGTCTCTTCAACAGGGAAATACTCTCCCGGCCTCGACTCCTCCATAACGGTGTACTTCCATCTGCAGGGGTGTGTGCATGCACCGTGATTGGCATCCCTTCCCGTCATCGCATTGGAGAGAAGACACCTGCCGGAGTACGAGATACACATCGCACCATGGATAAAGCACTCTATCTCCAGATCGTCAGGGATATGCTTTCTGATATCCTCGATCTCCTTTAAACTGAGTTCTCTGCCCCCGACCACGCGCTTCGCACCGAGATCATGCCAGAAGAGAAATGTCTCCGCATTTACATTATTGGACTGAGTCGATATGTGCATCTCCGCTTCGGGCCATACCTTCTTAAGTATCCTGATCAGTCCGGGGTCGGATATGATGATCGCATCGGGTGCATTCCCGCCGAGATCACGGAGCTCTTCGAAATATCTTTTTGCATCATCAAGGTCATATCCGTGCGCAAAGATATTCGCGGTAACATAGACCTTTACGCCTGCCGCGTGTGCGTACTTTACATTCTCTCCGATCTCCTCTACGGAAAAGTTGCGCGCTTTCGCGCGCAGACTGAACGCTTCACCACCGATATATACCGCATCGGCTCCGTATCTTATCGCTGTCCTGAAAGTCTCGGGAGATCCTGCGGGGATCAACAGCTCGGGCTTATTTACTTTTTGATCGACAGAGCCACTCCGTCCGCCATCGGCATTAAGCATGTGTTTAAATCCTCATCGTGATATATCTCCCGGATGAACTCTCTCATCCTTGCGTGTATCGTACGGTCGCGTCTGCGCACCGCATATCTGGACTCGAGTACGTCTCCTTCCTGCAGACAATTGTCCGTGATAAGGAGTCCGCCCTTCCTAAGGAGTCTCTTTATGTCTGACAGTAAAAAAGGATACTGCCCTTTGGCGGCATCCAGAAAAATGATATCGTATTCTTTATCAAGTGTCTTTATGACCTCCGCCGCATCACCCTTTATCAGTGTGATATCATCGGAGTATCCTGCCTTTTCGATATTCTGAAGTGCGGCATTTGCTCTGTCTTCATCGAGCTCTATGGTCGTGATCTTAAGACCGTCGCCGCCCGCTTCTCTCATAAGTATGGACGAGAATCCTATCGCACTTCCTATCTCAAGTATATCCGCGGGCTTTCTTTCCGTGATGATAAACTTAAGAAGATGCTGGACCGCAGTCCTGATGATCGGGACTCTGTCCGCTCTTGCCGTCTCTTCAAGCTCCGTTAAAAATTCCGATTTGCCTCCCGATATCAGATCGAGGAATGCATCAGTTCTGTCTTCGTACATCAATTGGACTCCGAATCGTTTCCGCCGTCAGCATCTCCGGCTCCGCCATCTTCCTCTCCGTCAGGCGCGGCGGGCGCTTCCTCTTCCTCACCCGTTCCGGTAGCTTCTCCCGCGTCGGGAAGGACTGACTTTTCATCATCTCCTTCGACAGTCGTCTTGGCAGTCATAGCTGCAAACATCTCCTCAGCTGTCATGGATGTGCTGACCGTATATGTTCCGGGCTTTAGATCTTTCCTGTACTCTGAAGCGTAATACTGCAGCATGAAAAGCGTTGCATCTCTGGAGAGACCTTTCTCCGCAAATATTGTTCCAAGCTGCTTCGCGGAGAATTTCTCCGGAATCGTTACGCTCACTTCTCTTCCCTCACCTGCGGATATGGGCGGCTCCGTAAAGATACGATAACCGTAATCATAGCATTTACCTGCCCAAGTGATGATAAGGTGTATGACGAATATCGCGATAACGACCTTCAATATCAGGTCGACCACATATGCAATGAGTCCTATGATCTTGGATTTACTCATTACTCAAAATCCAGCCTTTCTATAAGATTATCTTCAAGCTCCTGCATCATACGGCAAAATGCAAGCTCCGCCGCGAGGAAATTGTCGACAAGAGGATTCTCTCTGAATCCTTTGAATTCTTTTTCAAACTCCGCGAGCTTGGCGAAATCGAATCCTTCCGACATCTGCATTTCATAATTGCGCTGTCTGAATTCATCGATACGCGCTTTAAGCGCCGGATCCTGCTTTACAAGATCCAGCTGCTTACGATACTCGCGGTATACTTCACTGTTTTTGATATCGGCTGCGAATCTCTCGAGAGCCTCATCAACCTCTGTCATAATCCACCTGTCCTGTTCAGAATTCCTGAATGATCGGCAAGATCATCGGGCGCCTCTTGGTCTTCTTCCAAACGAAGTCACTCATCTCATCCCTTATCGCAGACTTAAGTCTGTTCCAGTCTGACGGTGCTTCGTCTATGCACTCAAGTATAGCTTCCTCGGCAAGAGTCCTCGCTTCATCAAGGAGCTCATCCGATTCCTTAACATATACAAATCCTCTCGTGACTATATCGGGGCCCGATACGAGTTGTCCCGACGAGCCTTCGATACCGACGACCACTATGAGTATACCGTCCTCCGAGAGTCTCTGTCTGTCCCTTAATACGACATTTCCGACATCACCTACGCCGAGTCCGTCGACGAGTATGTCTCCTACCTGTACATGCCCGGTGACCTCAGCTCCATCCTCATCGATCTCAAGTATATCTCCTGAAGAGAGGATCTTGATGTGGTCCTTATCTATGCCGAGCTCACGCGCTATCTTGGCCTGTGCGATCAGATGCTTGTACTCTCCGTGTACAGGGATCGAGTACTTAGGTCTGACAAGCGCATATATCAGCTTTATCTCTTCCTGACATGCGTGTCCGGAAACATGCACATCCTGGAATACGACATCGGCCCCTTTCTGAAGGAGCTGGTTCATTATCTTGGTAACGGGCTTCTCATTTCCCGGTATCGGATGGGATGAAAAGATGACCGTGTCCTTAGGTCCTATCGTCACCTTCCTGTGCGTGCCGTCCGCCATTCTCGACAGTGCAGCCATACTCTCGCCCTGGCTTCCGGTCGTGATGATGACCTGTTTCTCGGGCGGATAGTTCTTAAGCACATCGAGTTCTACCAGCGTATCCTCAGGAACCTGAATGCACTCAAGCTTCTGAGCGATGTCTATGGTATTGACCATGCTGCGTCCTTCGACACTTACCTTTCTGCCGAAGTGATGCGCAGTATTTATGATCTGCTGTACCCGGTCAACATTGGATGCAAAGGTCGCAACTATTATCCTGTTATCCTTGTGCTCATCAAAGAGTGACCTGAATGCTCTTCCGACATTCTTCTCGGATGGCGTAAATCCGGGTCTCTCCGCATTGGTCGAATCGCAAAGGAGCGCGAGGACTCCCTTCTTGCCTATCTCCGCAAATCTCTGCAGATCTATCGCATCGCCGTATACGGGCGTGTAGTCGACTTTGAAATCTCCCGTGTGGACTATCGTTCCGACCGGGGTGTATATAGCCAGCGCCGCCGCGTCAACTATACTGTGGTTGGTCCTTATGAACTCCACATGGAAAGCTCCGAGACTGATAACGGTTCCGAACTTTACTACTTTACGTCTCGTGCAATCCATCATCTCATGTTCCGTGAGCTTATGCTCGATAAGTCCCATAGTCAGTCTCGTCGAGTATATCGGAACATTCACATCACGGAGCACGTAAGGTATCGATCCTATATGATCCTCGTGTCCGTGAGTTATTACAAATCCTTTTACCTTATCGATATTATCCTTAAGGTAAGTAACATCCGGAATGACGAGATCTATGCCGAGCATATCGTCAGCCGGAAATGCCAGTCCGCAGTCTACTACGATGATACTGTCCTCGTATTCGAATGCGGTGATGTTCATCCCTATCTGTTCAAGTCCGCCGAGAGGGATGATCTTCAGCTTACCCTTATTCTGTTTTTCAGTACTACTCAAAATTCCTCCTAGTCTGCGTCCCTCGTAAGAGCCACATCCCCGAGCAGTTCCTCAAAAACTCCCGCCACAGCGTCAAGCTCGTTGTCGTCAGATACGATCATGTATCTGCTCTCCTTGTCGCCTTCCTTTGACAGGTCCTTGAGAATGAGTGCTTCTCCGTCGCCTTCCTCGAAATCCGTGACCAGGATATAGCTGTTTCCGTTCAGCTTAGTCTGCTCAAGTACGAAGAATTCGACAGGAGAATCTCCATCTGCCTGAAAGATGATCTTCTCTAATTTGGTGTCGCTCATTTGTTTGCTCCTATGTTATGCGCACGCATATAATCCTCCAGGATTATCTGTGCGGCAATACGGTCAACATGTTTCTTAAAATCACTGCGCTTTATACCGAGGCTCGCCATCTCCTCCTCGGCTTCAAAGGATGAAAGTCTCTCATCCTGAAATTCCACTTTAAGTCCGGTCCTTCGCTCTATCCCCTCTCCGAACTCGCGCGAAAGCTTCGCCCTTTCGCCTTCGGAGTCATCCATATTTAAGGGGAGGCCGATAACGACAAGATCGACGGAATACTCCTCTATGAGTTCCTCGATCCTTGAATAAGTCTTCCTTAGATGATTCTCCTTTTCCCTCCTGATGATCTCGACGCCCTGCGCCGTGAGTCCCAAGGGATCACTGACTGCGACTCCCACCGTCTTGGAGCCGTAATCCAGTCCGAGAATCCTCATTATTCCCAGCCTCTTGCGCGGATATACTCGGTAAGAAGTTCCTCGACGAGCTCATCTCTCTCAACCTTCATGATGAGGCTCCTCGCTCCGTTATAGCTGGTTATATATGTAGGATCACCGCTCATGATATAACCTACTATCTGGTTTACGGGATTGTATCCCTTCTCCTGAAGCGATTCGAATACGGCTGTAAGTACCGCTCTCGCACCGGTGGGATCGGTCTGAACTTCAAAAAATTGAGTATTTCCCAAATCTTCGTTCATATAAACTCCGTTCTGCTTTACGCAAAAAAAGTATGCACAGTTAATAGAATTTTACATTATATTGTCAGAATTTTCAACTTTACGGGCACTGCGACGCCGTGAGTATCTCACTGCTGCCGGGGATAAAGCCTTCGAGGCATACGCTCACGGTATCGCCCCCGGAGAGGCCTTCGGTCACGGGAAGCGCCGTCATTATATACTCCCGCGTATGACCTGTGAAATATTCCTTTCCGTTATAAGTCGCCTTCTCCTCTATGAGCACTTCGGCCTTTTCACCGATAAATCCTTCTCTGAAGGCCTTCGATGCTCCGGCTGTCAGTTCAAGAAGCCTCTTGCTTCTTTCAGCTTTGACCGCAGATTCTACCTGATCGGGCATCTTGTCAGCTATCGTGCCTTTGCGTCTGGAGTACTGGAAAACATGCATTTCGTAGAAATCCATCTCCTTTGCAAAAGCGAAGGACTCCTCAAATTCCTCATCCGTCTCGCCCGGAAATCCGGCTATGATATCCGTCGTGATCGCACATCTGTCCCCGAAGGCATCCCTTAAGGCGCGTACCGCGGACCTGTACTCATCGGATGTGTACTTCCTGTTCATCCTCTTAAGCGTCGCATCGCATCCGCTCTGAAGCGAGAGATGAAAATGAGGGCAGACTGCTTTAAGTGCAGCCAGGCGCTTTGCCGATTTCGGCGTGATGATGCGGGGCTCAAGCGAGCTTAGGCGTACTCTGCAGACTCCCGGGACGCGGCATATCTCCTCGACCAGATCTATGAGCCTGCTCTCTCCACGATAGTCTCCGTCCGCATCTATCCCATATGAACTGATATGGATACCTGTAAGGATCAGTTCCCTATATCCGGCATCCGTCAGATCCTTTATCTCTTTTAATATGTCATTCTTGTCTCTGCTGCGGACGCGCCCTCTGGCATAGGGGATCGCGCAATATGTACAGAACTGATTGCATCCGTCCTGTATCTTGACATAGACTCTCTTGTGCTCGGTAGCTCCGCTGCCTGAATCTGCGCCGCCCTTAAGCTTCAGTGACATGGTCTCGTATTCGCATCTGCCGGAGCCCAGATCCTTGCGGGTAATGCGCTTTCCCGTCTTTAAGTATTCCTCTATCAGGTCGGTCAGCTCTGACTTGTGATTGTTTCCGATCGCGATATCTACAGGTCCGTCTCCTGCGGTAAGATCAGTTCCCGTCTCCACATAGCAGCCCGTTGCCACTATCACCGCATCAGGGTTGAGCGCTTTTGCACGGTTGATCATCTGCCGGCTCTTCCTGTCGGCAATATTTGTTACCGTACACGTGTTGATCACGTATATGTCGGATTTTTGGTCAAATTGCACAATTTCATACCCGGCATCTTGTGCGTTTTGTCGCATTACTTCCATCTCGTATGAATTGACTTTGCATCCTAAATTGTGAAAGGCTATAGTTTTTTTCATTTTTTTCCTAAAGGTTTGGACATCTTTGGAGCCCGTTTTTTCTTGACATTTATTTCGCGTACGCTTAATATGAGGGCGTAGCAAAGAAAAAGAAAAAGAAAAAGGAAAACATAAGGAGGTAACTAATCATGAAAACCGTAAAGATTTCTCTTAACTCCATTGACAAGGTAAAATCCTTCGTAAACGACATTACTAAGTTTGATTATGACTTTGATCTGGTATCAGGAAGATATGTAATCGATGCTAAGTCCATCATGGGAATCTTCAGCCTCGATCTTTCCAAGCCCATCGACCTCAACATTCACACCGAGGACGGAGCAGAGGAAGTTCTCTCAGTACTCAGCCAGTATCAGGTCTGATCACATATACGGAGTATAAGACTAAAGAGACCGGCAATGCCGGTCTCTTTTTTGTTAATTACCTGCTTTTGCCGATATTACCCAGGGTGCGGGCTGGTCCTCGAATACCCCGCTGCTCTTTAGCTTGGATACCGAGATCCTTATGACAGTCACATCCGTGATGCCGTATTTGGCAAGGATATCCGTCATCGAAGCCGCAGTCTTAAAATCAAGCGTATAGATGACAAATTCCATATTGGGATTTAGCCCGGTGAGGAAAGCCAGTTCCTGCTCGAGACTGGCGGAAGCTACAAGCATCGTCGTATCGGGAACTGCGAGCTTAGACATCGTATCCTCACCGACATGATCGACTATCTCGATATTCTTCAGTCCGAATTTATTGACATTCTCCTCCATCGTTTCACGGTCATTCTCCTTGTACTCAACCGCGATGACCGTTCCGTCTCCGCACATCATAGCAGCTTCTACCGCGATCGACTCACCGGAGATGACGCAGAGATTCTTGCCTTCATGTATCTGCATCTTGGAGAGGAGTACAGACCTTATCTCGGATCCGACATACTTAACAGATCCTGATGCGAACTGCTTATTGTCCATTCCGAATTTGATGGTGCTGCGCGCATTCGGATTGAGGACGATCATTCCGGCAGATGCATTGATGCCTCTGTCTATCATAGCAGAGACCTTGTCTCTCTTGATCGGGCCGGAAGGATCCGAACCTTCATTATAGATAACTTCGCACTCGCCGAGACCTACATCCCACATTTTATAGAAGATATCCTTATCACCCGCCTCGGTAAATACGAGTACACATCTGTGCGCCTCGACGGTAGGGATGAGATTCTTATTCTTCCTCGTGATATCGAGTATCTTAACATGCTCAAGATCTATATCCGTATTGTCCGAGAAATACTCAAGCCACGATATGATATTGGAATTGCTGAAAAGTCTTTCTTCCATTTCTTTTTCCTCCGATCCCGATCATCTTAAATGCTTGCAATTAACTTTGGTTTACTTACATTTAGCGAGAAGCTCTTCCCACTTCTTATCAACATACTTCTGAGCTTCCTCGATGGTCCATTCATTTCCGGGCTTGAAGCAGTGCTTGAACCTTCCCTGCTTTCTCATGAACTCCTCAACGGGAAGTTTCTTCTTAGGCTCATAAGTGAGTCTGTACTCTCCCTCAACAACCTCATACACAGGCCATACACAGGTATCTATCGCGAGTTTGCAGATCTCGATCAGATCCTCAGCCGGGTACTGCCATCCTCTGGGGCAGGGAGTGAGCACATTTACAAATGCGGGACCTTCGGTATAGATCGCACGATGTGCTTTCTCATGGAAGTCCTTCATGTTTCCGAAGAGTGTTGTCTGTGCGGCATACTTAACTCCGTGCGCTACAACGATCTGAGTGAGATCCTTCTGAACCTGCTTCTTACCTACGGACTCGACACCCGCGGGAGTGGTAGTTGCGGATGCAAATCTCGGAGTGGCGGATGAACGCTGAGTTCCCGTATTCATATATGCATTGTTGTCGTAGCAGAAATATGTGAAGTCATGTCCTCTCTCGAGTGCGCCGGAGAGTGACTGGAATCCGATATCGTAAGTACCGCCGTCTCCGCCTATGGCAAGGATCTTAAACTTCCTGTCCTCAGCAATCTTACCCTTTCTCTTCATCACGTTCATAGCTGCCTCTACACCGGAAGCGGTAGCAGATGCATTTTCAAACGCGGTGTGGATATAGGAATCATCCCATGCAGTATACGGATACTGGAATGATGATACTTCGAGACATCCTGTCGCATTACATATGACAGCTTTGTCATCAGGATCGACTGCACGCATCATAGCTCTGCATACGATACCCGCTCCGCATCCGGCACAGAGTCTGTGGCCGGGATTGAAGCGTTCTTTTTTATTCATTTCCTCTTTAAGATTGTATGCCATTACTTTTCCCTCTGTCCCATATGGGTATATATATCACCTATCTCACCGCCTGCCGCAATCTTGCCGAGTCTGTCATAGACGCTCTTGGCAGCCTCCACAGTGAAATCTCTTCCTCCGAGTCCGAATACGATGTCGACCATTTTGGGTCTGGTCTCGAGATTAAAGCAAGCTCCGCAGGTTTCCGCATAGAGAGGTCCGCCACACGCAGAGAAGCCTTCGCTCTTGTCCATTACCGCTACGGCTTTGCAATTCTTAAGTGCCTGTGCGATCTCCTCTCCGGGGAATGGTCTGAATACTCTCAGCTTGATGAGTCCTGCTTTCACACCGCTTTCTCTTAGTTCATCGACTGCTGCCTTGGCAGTACCTGCAGATGATCCCATGATCACCATTGCGATCTCGGCATCTTCCATTCTGTACTCTTCGAAGAAACCATACTTCCTGCCGAAAGTCTTTTCAAAATCCGCAGCGACTTCGAGGATCACCTTCTTGGCATTCATCATCGCATGGGCCTGTGCCACATGCGCTTCCATATAGTAGTTGGATACTCCGTAAGGTCCTACAGCGAGAGGATTCTCTTCCTTTAAGAGATAGTTCTCAGGCTTGTACTCTCCGACGAAGGCCTTTACCTTGTCATCTTCCTCTATCTCGATATTCTCTATTGCGTGAGAAGTGATGAATCCATCCTCACATACCATAAGGGGAAGTCTGACATCGGGATGCTCCGCGATACGATGTGCCATGAGGTAATTGTCATATACTTCCTGATTGTTCTCACCGTAGAGCTGGATGAATCCGGAGTCTCTCTCAGCCATGGAATCCGAATAGTCGTGATTGATATTGATAGGTCCCGTAAGCGCACGGCACGAAACCGCGAGCACTATGGGAAGTCTCGATGATGCCGCAACATAGAGCACCTCATTCATGAAGGAGAGTCCTGCAGACGAAGTGGCGGTCACAGCTCTGCATCCTGCTGCCTCCGCTCCCATACATGCGGACATGGATGAATGCTCGCTCTCCACACAGATGAACTCTGTATCTACTTTTCCGTCAGCCACATACTGTGCGAAGTACTGAGGTATCTCAGTCGACGGAGTGATCGGGAACATAGCGAACACATCGGGATTGATCTGTCTCATCGCCGTTGCTATCGCTTCGTTTCCGGAAAGTCTGTCTCTTATACTCATTACTCTTCCCTCCAAACTATAGCATCAAAGGGACATGCTTTTATGCATATGCCGCAGCCTTTGCAATGATCGTAATCAAACTCCTCACGCTTTCCGTCCTTTACGGGAATGCATGCATCGGGGCAGAAAGGAGCGCAGAGTACACACTGCTTGCACTTATCCTTGATCCACTCGGGAGTGCGTGATCTCCACTCTCCCGTCTTGGTGAGCCTGCTGGTTCCGGGCTCGTAGATCTCACATCCGACAGTCATCTCCTGCCAGGGGATCTTCTCGTTTATATCTTCCGCTCTCTTCATCCGTCACTCCTTACTTCGTCCATCGCTTCCCTGAGACACTTGAGGTTACCCTCAACGACCTGAGGCTTCTTAGCGAACTTATGACGATATGACTCTTCCATATCACTTAAGAACTTATTCCTCTCAACACATCCGCTGACTGCGACTACGGCAGCAAGCATCGGTGTGTTGGGGAAATATGCTCCGAGATTTCTGACCGATATCTCTCTGGCATCGATAGTGCATACCTTTCCTTTGTATCCCTTAAGCAGAGGTCTGACATCTGCGGGAGACATAGAGGTGTTGACTATGATCGCTCCGTCTTCTTTGAGTCCGGCGGTCACATCGACGCTCCCGATCAGAGTCTCATCGACCACGACCACATAATCAGGATCATAGATATTGGAGTGGATCGAACATCTCTCATCGGAAATACGATTGTACGCTGTGATCGGAGCTCCCGATCTCTCCGGTCCGTACTCCGGGAAGGACTGTACGAACTTGCCGTCGAGGAACGCCGCATCTGCGAGGAGCTGACTGGCTGTCTTTGCTCCCTGGCCTCCGCGTCCGTGCCATCTTACTTCTACCATTTTACCCATCTTGTTTCTCCGTTTTGCTTCGGCTCGGCATTAATGTCGGTATGCCGTTTATTTAACTTCCACGACTTCCGTGGTTTCATATACTTTGTTTAAAAGATCCTCTATCACATCGTCAAGATGATGCTCATGCTTCCTGATGATATTGACATTGGGCTTCGTAACGGGGTGCTTTGCCACAAATATCGTGCAGCAGTCCTCGAACGGAAGTATCGAGGTCTCATAAGTACCGATCTTCTCCGCTATGGTGACGATATCCTGCTTATCAAAAGCCACAAGCGGTCTGTATACGGGGAGCTCACAGACCTCATTGGTCGATACCATGCTCGCCATAGTCTGCGATGCCACCTGACCGATGCTTTCACCCGTGATGAGTCCTATCGCGCCGCACTCATGTGCATAATGCTCAGCGATACGCATCATGTATCTGCGCATGATGATAGTCAGCTCATCGTGTGGACATTTCTCATATATAGCCAGCTGGATATCCGTGAAATTGACTATATGAAGTCTGATCGGTCCGGTGTACTCCGCGATGATCTTAGCCAGGTCAATAACCTTCTGCTTCGCTCTCTCACTTGTGTACGGAGGCGCATGGAAGTAAACAGCATCTATGCTGACACCCCTCTTGGACACCATCCATCCCGCAACGGGAGAATCGATACCTCCGGAGAGCAGGAGCATTCCTCTTCCGCCCGTTCCGACAGGCATACCGCCGGGGCCGGGGATCATCCGGGAGTAGACATATATCAGATCGCGTATCTCCACCTCGAGCATGACCTGAGGCTTGTGTACATCAACTTTAAGCTCGGGATATGCATCCAGGATCGCTTCACCGAGAGCCGCATTTATCTCCATCGAATCCATCGGGTAGTTCTTGCGGTTCCTGCGGGCATTTACTTTAAATGTGAGATTCTTGTCCGGATAGACATCATCGAAATATTTGACTATATCCTTGCCGAGCTCCTCGAATCCCTTATCTTCAAGGCAGAGCACGGGGCAGATCCATATGATACCGAAAATATGCTTAAGACGGTCAATTACTTCATCGTAATCAAATCCCTCCGAACAGTCCACATATATGCGGCCGGGAGTCTTGTGTACCGAAAATTTCCCTTCCACATGTGAAAGACCGCGCTGTATCTGGGAGATAAGCGCATCCTCGAACATATATCTGTTTTTTCCTTTGATACCGATCTCTGCGTATTTGACCAGAAATGTATGAAAAATCTCTTTATTCATCGAAAGTCAGGCTCCCTTCGGGCAAGTATAGCACAAAAGGCGCCTGTTCGCTACATCCTTACGAATTTTCTGAGCTTGGGGATATTGTCGGATAAAACAGCAATACAGGTGTCGATATCTTCCTCAGTTGTACCCGTTGAGAAAGAAAACCTCACCGTAGAGCCCGCCAGATCCTCGGACATTCCTATAGCCTGCATAGTGGAGGACATGGACCTCTTGTGTGATGAACATGCACTTCCAGCGGATATGTATATTCCGGCATCTTCGAGGGTATGAAGGAGCACCTCACTCCTTACTCCCTTAAACGATGTGCTCACGATATGGGGTGCTGCTATGTATGTGCCGTTTTCATCGGTATTTGATATGGGACCGTTTACCCTTACATCTCCGATCTCGGACAGCCCCTTGATAAAGTGCTCCCTCAGGGCATACATCCTCTCCGTATCCTCTTTAAGCGTGGAATACAGCATCTCGGATGCAAGTGCCATTCCTGCGATACCGGGGACATTGAGCGTGCCGGATCTAAGTCCGCCCTGCTGCCCTCCGCCGTATGATACAGGCTTTAATCGTACGCCGTCTGCGACATATAAGAATCCGATACCTTTAGGTCCGTGGAGCTTATGTCCGCTGACGGAGAGCATGTCTATGTGCATCTTCACCGGATTGATATCTGCTTTGCCGTAACCCTGCACCGCATCTACATGGAAGAGAGTATCCTGACCTATCCTCTTTATCAGCTCGCCCGCTTCCGCTATCGGCTGAAGGGATCCTATCTCATTATTTGTATGCATGACAGATACAAGTATGGTCTCAGGAGTTATGGCAGCTTCAAGGTCTGCGAGTCTGATCCTTCCCCTCTCGTCACATCCTAAGTATGTAACGGTAAAGCCACGCTCCTCCAGTTCTTTCATAGAGTTAAGTACAGCCGGGTGCTCGAGGCGGGTCGTGATGATATGCATACCTTTACGCTTCATGCTCTCTGCAGCGCCTATGATCGCGAGGTTGTCAGACTCCGTTCCGCCCGATGTAAAGATGATACGCTTCGCCAGATCTCCGCTGCTTCCTTTGATATGCAGAGTCTTGGCGATCTTTTCAGTCGCTTCCTTTACATAGCCTTCCGCATTCACTCCGGCCATATGCATACTCGAAGGATTGCCGTAATCCTCCGTCATTATCTTCATTACCAGCTGCGCGACCTCGGGAAATACTTTAGTCGTTGCACTGTTGTCCAAATAGATCTCTTTCTTTTCGTTCATGATTTCCTTGCCTTTTGATTTCCTTTATTATCTTCCCAGATTGATAATTGTATAGTCTCCCATATATGCCATAAATCCTTTATCCGGATATGCCGGCATACTTTCGGATATCGTAAGTGCTTCCATCCTGTGCTCTGCATTTTCGTCAAGTGTAAGCACTACTCCTGTGCTGCATTCGATATATCTGATCGCAGACTGCGCCGCACTGTACGGATTTCCTTCATTATACACCCACTCATAGAAACTAAGGCCATATACATCATACTTCTCAAGCAGGATCGAATTGTCCTCAAACTCTTCTCTTCCGATAAATATGACCGGTTTATCGCATGCAGCAAGCGCAGTCAGATTATTTACGATCTCATCAGTGATGCGTGCGTCCTTCGCATCGCGCATATGATTTGTATATACCAGTCTCGTGCAAAGCAGGATCTGTATTACGATCCATGCTGTGCATACGACGGATATCAGCTTCTTCCTCTCGGGGAGCTTCCCGATCGCATATACCGCCAGATACGCACTTACGATCTGCAGAGCATACTGCATCCTCCTTACCGGTCTGTCTCCGAGGAGAGCAGTCATAAACAGAGGCGCAGCCAGGAGGAGGATAATGCATATCAGTCTGATACCGTCAGGCTTGTATCTGTCTCCTTTTGCCTTTGCTGATCTGTATTCATTGACCGCGATCAATATCATCATTGCCACATCAAATATATAGAGTGATGCATTTCCCGATCCGTAACACAGCATGATCTTGCCGAACTCGATAATGATATTGGATATGCACTTACCTGCGGGATATACTCCCCACTTTATCATCTCATCAGTGCGAAGGACTCCGGTGGATGCGCTCCGCTTGATAATGAGATATATGAACATCGTGATCACGAAGTTGATAATGAGGACAAATATCTTCCTGCGTGAGATACGCCGTGATTTCTCTTTGCCGCACTCAGAGAGATCTCTCTCATACCCGGTGAGAGTAACGATCCCAAGGATCACAATATAATACACGATAAGAGCCTGATATATGAATATGCAAAATACCACAGCCAGATTGATAAATCCTATGATCCCGGCACCTGTCACAGATGCTTTGGCAGGTGCGCTGCCGTATCTGCGAGTGAGCACATGATCAAAGATAAGCGCACAGAGTGTGAGTATCAGGATACCGGCTCCGATCTCAGCGATCTGATGATTAAAGTAGAGCGTATATGCCCATACCGGGGATGTCCCGATAAGCAGACCAAACAGGAGCAGATCGCGTTTGGCGCATTTGATATAACATCCTACAAGGATGATCGATATTTCGAAAAAGACAATAAAAAGGACAGCCGACAGAACAGGTCTGTAACTCTCCAGTCCAAAGATCCTCTTCAGAAAGAGCAGAGAATATCTGCCGCTTACTTTGATGGTCTCCATCGCTCTCTCGGGATGAGTCATCATTTCATCGCAGTCGAAATTGATGCATCCCGTTATCGCAAGAGGAAGGAGAGTCGCTGCCGTGATAATGACAAAAAGCAGCAACTCTCCGATATTCTCTTTAAAGCATTTCTTTATATTCATAATACCGCGTCGTCGCAATTGATCAGTCTGACCGTATACGGCTTCTTGGTATCGACCTTAGCCTCAACTTTACTTCCCTTCCTGGTAAAGGATGCTTTGAGGTCGATATTATTATTCATATCATAGATCACTGTCTCGGCCGTCTGTCCGTCAGCGAGAGCATATACTCTTAGTTCAACTCCGTCAGCGTAATCATAATCAGGACCGTCCTCCTTAGCGCCGTAAGCTATGATACTTCCGGGTCTTACCATAAGAGGGATATCGCAGTATCCGATCGTTTCCTTATACCACTTTCCGCCCTCATATACTTCCTCGGTAAAGAAGTCAATCCACTTTCCTTCGGGCAAATAGTACTCAGCTCTTGATTCATCATTGAAGACAGGAGCAACGAGGAGACTGTCTCCGAACATATACTGCTTATCGAGATATGTCACATTCCTGTCACCGTTAAACTCAAGTATCATCGCACGCATAGTCGGGATACCTGTCTTCGATGTTTCTACCGCAGTCTTGTAGATATAAGGCATCAGACGGGCTTTAAGTCTCGTAAAGAATCTGACAACATCGACTGCTTCCTCATCATAGAGCCAGGGCACTCTGTACGATGACGATCCGTGAAGTCTCGAGTGGGATGAGAGAAGTCCGAATCCGACCCATCTCTTATATACATCGGCCGTGGATGTATTCTCAAATCCTCCGATATCATGTGCCCAATATCCGAAGCCCGACATCTGCAGCGAGAGTCCTCCGCGGATACTCTCCTCCATCGATTCGTAATCCGACCAGCAGTCACCGCCCCAGTGCACGGGGAACTTCTGTCCGCCTGCAGTAGCGGATCTGGCGAAGAGTATACCCTGACCCTTGCCCCTCTTTTCCTCGAGGATATCGTGTACACATTTATTATAGAGATATGTATAGTAATTGTGCATGCGCTTCGGATCGGAGCCGTCGAAATACTCCACATCTTCCACAGGGATACGCTCACCGAAGTCTGTCTTAAGTGCATCCACTCCCATATCTATAAGCTTAGCCAGGAAGCTCTGATACCATTTGCATGCATCGGGATTCGTAAAGTCTACGAGTGCCATACCGGGCTGCCACATATCCCACTGCCATACATCGCCGTTCTTACGCTTTACGAAATATCCCTTCTCCACACCTTCATCAAAGATATCATTGCCCTGCGCAATATAAGGGTTGATCCATACACAGATATTCACGCCCTTTGCTTTGATGCGCTTTATCATTCCTTCGGGATCGGGGAAGATCTTCTCATCCCAGACAAAATCCGTCCAGTGATAATCTCTCATCCAGCAACAGTCAAAGTGGAATGTACGGAGAGGTATACCCCTCTCAAACATTCCGTCGATGAAACTCATGACAGTCTCTTCATTGTAATTGGTCGTAAAGGAAGTAGAGAGCCAGAGTCCGAATGTCCACGGTGCAGGAAGTGAAGGCTTGCCGGTAAGATCCGTATATCTCGCAAGGACCTGCTTCATGTCATCTCCGGCGATCACATAATAGTCAAGATATCCTCCCTCGACTGCGAATTCACATTTTACCACACTGTCCGATGCGATCTCGAAATCAAAAGGTTCCGGATGATTTACGAAGACGCCGTAATTCTTGTCAGAGATATAGAAAGGAATATTCTTATATGCCTGATCTGAGGAAGTACCTCCATCCTTATGCTCGATCCTCACGGTCTGACCGTTCTTAACGATGGATGAGAATCTCTCACCCATTCCGTAGATATGCTCATCGACTGTGATCGAGAGGTTCTGTCTCATATATGTATTGGCAGTATCTCCTGCGTGATCGTAAGCATGTCCCTTATAATCTTCCTTGATACATGCGAGGTCACGACCGGCAGATTTGGTAAATACTTTCCAGCCGTCAGCAGTCTTTCTCGAGAACACAAGAGTGAACTGCTTTTTATTTATCTCAAGCTTGATATCACCGCTTATGAGAGTGATCTGTGAGTCAGTATCACTTACTTCCATCGGAAGCTCATCGGTAAGTTCCAGCTCAAACTCAGGGAGTTTCTTCTTCGCTCCGGTATGATGCCAGGTCTGAACTCTGATGATCCCTGCAACGGGTGATGATATCCTGATCGTCAGATTGACTCCGCCGAGAGTATCACCTTTGCCGTTAATATGGATCGTAGGCACGGTAAGAAGGATCGCATTTCCGTCCTTCTTGGCAAAATACACTTCAGTAGCAGGAAAGCATGTATAGCCCTCCGCAAATATCCAGCATCCGTTTTCAAATTTCATATACTGAACCCTCCATAGTTCAGTATTATATCAGAATTCCACCTTTCAGTGTTTAAGAGTTTTGTCGAACTGTACGAGGACTCTGCATGGTCTCCCGGTAGACGACATTATTTAGCAAAAAAGAACGCCTCCAAAAGGCGTTCTTTAAAGATCTGTTTATTCTCTTATCAAAAATCTGTCTATAAAAACATCTATATGTGTCTCTATTGTTTTAAAAGCTTCATCCTTTTTCTCAGGATGTCTGTCCATCAGCTGGATCATGATAGTGATCGGTGATATGAATTCCAGTGCTATGATTTCTGCATCACCGGCAACCATCTGTCCGCGTTCCATCATCCTCTTAAAAACCGGTACATACGTGTTCTGAATATATGTAAGCTGATGCATAGTGGCCAGATCGGCGAACATGCTGTTTCTGTATTGTTCCATGGTGACGAGCTTTCGCATCTTTATCGCCGTATCATTGTCGGTAGTAAAGTGTAATGTCTTTAAAACATATTCCTTGAGTTCCGCTCCGGAATTGATCCTTTCCGGCAGATCCTTAGTCATCTCCATTCCGCGGATATACTCAGCGTCCGCCTGATCGATCACCGCTTTCAGGAGGTCCTCTTTACTCTTGAAATACTTATATATAGTCGGTCCCTTTATCCCGATGGATTCCGCGATCTCATCAACCCCGGTGCCATCATATCCTTTTGTGGAAAACAGATCTCTGGCCGCTCTGATCAAAGGCTCTTTAGCATTTGTCCTGGGCATATAATCCTTCCTTTCTTTGCAGGGCACCGTCCTAACGCTCGTTAGAAATTATATTCTACCGCACTTTTCCTGTCAAATAACTGATCATAAAAGAACCATTTATGATAAACTGAATTTCGGGAGGAATGATATGAAAAATAAGTTTAATCTGTTCCGCGACATGATGGAATGGTTTCTTGCATATTGCTTTTTCGGATGGGTATATGAATCCGTCTGGTGCTGCATGATATATCACAGAAGAGGATTCATCAACAGAGGATTCCTGTTTGGACCCTGGCTTCCGATCTACGGTATCGGATTCTTCATAATACTCGGGATATTCAAATTGCTTAAGGTTAAGAAACACATCCCTGTATTTATAGTCGGAACGATAGTCGCAGTCCTCGCCGAACTCATAGCCAGCTATATCATCGATATGGCAGGCGGAGAACCGATGTGGGACTATACGGGATACTTTATGAATTTCGACGGAAGGATCGCACTTGTCCCCGGACTGATGTTTGGTCTGCTGATCTGGGTAGCGATCTGTCTGATACAGCCATTACTGATAAAGCTGCAAACCCGCTTTAGGGACAGCAAAGTTCACATGATCGGTTTTGTCATAATAGCGTCGCTTTTCTTTATCGATCTGATAGCCAGGATATGGCTTGGAAGTAATATTTAATTCTCGATGAGGTTATCCTCCGTATTTAGCTCAATACTCTACTTTCACAGTGTCGAGATCATAGATCTCC
>DFKT01000074.1 GCA_002373595.1 Lachnospiraceae bacterium UBA3638
TAAATTATCGTTTATTTTTTTGTTTAATATAATTCTCTCATCTAATCCCCTTAAAATGCTTGTTATTCTGTCTTGAATGCTAATATCCGGAACGTCCACTTCAACGGTTTTGAATTCTTTCAAAACTATCCTAGGTAATGCGGATCCAGAAACGCAATTATTTTTTATATAGTTATATACTCTGGGCGATTTCAATAAATAGCATAAAAAATCTGAAGTTACCTTTTCTTGGCAAGGTCTAAAAATAGCTATCGATGAAAGAATCGCTTCTTCTTTTTCCTCTCTACACACGAATATTTCTTTTAAATAGCTTCCATCTTTAGCAACTAGGACGTCGCCAATCCTTGGAACACAACCGCTAGCTTTAAGTTTATTGAAGTCTTCCTCACAAACCCTTTTGCAATTATCATAGCTAAACCCATATTCCAACATATCCTTTACTGAAAACATGGGGTATCCAAATTCAACAGCCTTAGGACTATAATGAGATCCATCTGTGATTCTTGAGCAAATATCCTCTAACCTATATCTCATATCCTATTGCCCCCAGCTTCCTTCTGATCTCATCTTCCAATTCATGAGACTTTGCAAACATATCTGACAGTTCGGATGTCAGTCTGCCCATCTTTTCCTCAAAAGGCTCCCCGTCATCTTCCCGTTCTTCTATGCCCACATATCTTCCGGGAGTGAGTATATAATCCTGCTTCTCAATATCCTGAAGAGTCGCCACAGAGCAGAATCCCTTGACATCCTCAAGCGTTCCGTTCTGGAATGCTTCAAAGGTATCTGCAAGTTTCTGTATATCTTCTTCTGTAAAGTCACGATGTTTACGGTCAACCATGTGACCCATCTTGCGGGCATCTATAAATAGTGTCTTTCCAGTTTGTTTCTTTCCCTTTGTAATAAACCAAAGCGTTACAGGGATTGTTACACTATAAAAAAGCTGTGTAGGAAGCGCAACAATGCCTTCTATCAGATCATCCTCAATAATTCTCTTTCTAATTTCACCTTCTCCACTCGACTGCGTGGAAAGTGCTCCATTGGCAAGAACCAATCCTATCTTTCCATTGGGAGCAAGGTGATGAATCATATGCTGGATCCATGCATAGTTGGCATTTCCCGAAGGAGGCAAACCGTACTTCCACCTTACATCATCAACCAATTTCTCCTGGTTCCACGGATGGTAGTTGAAGGGCGGATTTGCAAGAATAAAGTCCGCTTTCAAAGTCGGGTGAAGATCATTAGTAAACGTATCCGCCTGATGTGCACCAAAGTCAGGTTCGATTCCGCGAATTGCCATATTCAATTTGGCCATTTTCCAAGTATCCGGGTTGGCTTCTTGTCCATATACAGAAATAGTGCCCCTATTGCCCGTGTGTGCCTTGATGAACTTCGCGCTCTGAACAAACATACCACCCGATCCACAGCAGGGATCATACACACGACAGTTCTCAAAAGGCTTCAGGATTTCAACCAGCGTCTTAACAACGCTCGAAGGAGTATAGAATTCTCCGCCACCTGCACCTTCTTTCTCAGCGAACTGTGCTATGCAGTATTCATACGTCCTTCCAAGCAGATCCTGACTTTCATCAGCATCTCCCATGTCCATATTTGTGAATATATCTACCACATCTCCAAGAACATGTTTGTCCAAGTCAGGATTAGCATAAATAGCAGGAAGAACCCCCTTAAGGCTCTTGTTTTCCGCCTCAATCGCTCTCATCGCATTATCAATCACCTTGCCGATTTCAGGAGTATGCGCAACTGACGATATAGTCTTCCATCTTGCCTCTTCCGGAACAAAGAAGATATTATCCATAGCATATGCGTCACGATCATCTTCAAAACCGTCACCTTCTTCAACCAGTTCTATATATCTTCTTTCGAACGCAGTAGACACATATCTAAGAAAGATAAGTCCTACTATAACCTTTCTATACTCTGCAGCAGGAATATGCCCCCACAGGACGCACGCAGCATCCCAAATCTGCTTTTCAAACCCTATATTTGCCTGTGTTTTATCTGCCATCTCGTTTTACCTCATATATTTGTTCATTATTGTTTTTTGTAAGCCAAGCAACCACTCTGTCCACCTCATCATATGAAACATATGATGCCTGTGCATGAACAGGAACATCGACTTCACCCATAGAGAAAAGCATGTCTCCATTTCCCAAAAGTCTCTCGGCACCGGTTCTGTTAAGTATGGTTTTGGATTCTCTCCAGTCTACCACAGTAAACGATGCTCTACAGGGGATATTTACCTTTATATTACTTGTAATTACATCAGCACTAGGTCTTTGCGTCGCCAGCACAAGATGAACTCCCGCTGCTCTTCCGCTTCTCGCCAAAAATGCCACACTATCCTCAAATCTACGCTTTGCTTCAAAAATCATCTCCATATATTCATCTATCACAATTACTACATGAGGAAGCCTCTCCGATTCAGGGACTTTTTTGTTATAAGATTCAATTGACTTCACTTTCTGCTTAGCAAAGAGTTCAAATCGTCTGGCGATATCATCCTCTATGTCGACCAGTGCCATAAGAGCACCCTTGTGATCATATTCAACGGGTATAATCATATGTGGTATCTTGTCATACACACTGAGTTCAACGCGTTTGGGATCTATCATTACGAATTGAACCTGTTCCGGTGTTTTCTTAAAAACAAGGCTCATTATCAGAGCATTTAGGAACGTACTCTTTCCCGATCCTGTTGTTCCGGCCACAAGTAAATGAGGCGTTTTTGCAAGATCAAATACAAATGGTTTGCCCATAAGATTCATACCTGCCGCAATAGGAAGTTCAAACTTGCTTTCTGAGAATTCCTCCGATTCCATTATTTCCCGAAGACCGATTGTCGGTCTGGTCCAATTCTTAAGCGCAAGTTTCACTGTGCAGAGCCTCTCGCCCATCTCAACCATCTCTATCGGCGAAGCCATATTCACTTCAAAATCCAAGCGAAGGCTTTTAAAAGTCTTAACACTGGCCCCCGGCGCAAGAACAACATCGAAAAGAATAGCCGAAGGGCTAGTTCTCACTTCATTAACGCGTCCCTTTACGTTATATGCCTTGAGAACATCCATGAACTCTTCTGCCACAGATTTGACATAATCATAATCATCAAATCTACTAGTCGAATTGTGAAATTCCAAAAGGTTTGTGTCAGGATATTTATACATCATTTTTCATCCTCTTTTACTTCAACTACAGGAAGACTGTTTCTAATTGATTTAAACCTCATTCTTACCAAATCATCATTCATACATTGTTTTATCGCCTTGACGAATTCTTCCTCAGGGATAATCTCATATTCAGCATGGAACAATTTGGCCAGATCTTCCGCAGGGACCTTTTCTTTCTTCATCTTCTCTATAAGTTCGGTCTCATCTAAAAGAAATATTAATCTTTCCCCTCCATCATCCGGTCTTAAGTAATAACAAGCACGACTATCAAAAACGCTCATGGTTATTGGATAGACTTTGATTTTGTATCGTTTAAAGAAATCTCCCTCTGGTTTGCTGTATATCTTTTCCTCGAAGACAGCAGCATACGGAGCCACCGGGTTGACCAATTCTTTAAACACTTTTGTAGCTCCTCTGGATATCTTCCCTTTGTTTTCTTTCTTTGTCGTATTTACCTCATCCAGTTCTTCTGACTCCGGAAAATAATCAAAATCAGAATTCTTTCCACCTCTTGCTTTTTCTTCAGCTATCCTACTTTGAATATGATTAAGAATTCCATTTAAAACAGATTGTCTATTTGCCCACCAATCCATTGTCCAAACACGGTAAATATCCCACCCCAATCCTCTCAATACACTCTCTTGAGATAATTCTCTATCTTTTGTCGAATCCAGAGATGCTTTATACGAATCGCCATCCAAGAGTATTCCCATCAAGTATTCATTTTCATCTTCCGGATTTACAACTGCCAAATCGATCTTAAATACAGACTTTCCGACATTTCTTTGTACTTTGTATCCTTTGTTACAAATGAAAGCCTCAATGGATTTCGCTATTCCATGAATATCAGTTGTCTCATTTGAGGACTTATCCAAATCTTGAATTCCATATTCTGCATATGTCATAAAATCCTGAATTCCCTTGATCTCTTTGCTCGAATTAGGATTTTTTATCATTGATGCTGAAATAGACGTATATACTATCATCTCATAACGAGCTCTTGATACAGCTACATTCAGCCTTCTCCAACCCCCAACTTTATTTAAAGGACCAAAATCCTGTCTCCACCTTCTGTCCTCATCCATTCCGTATGTGACCGAAAAGAGAATGATATCCCTCTCATCCCCCTGGATATTCTCAAGATTTCTTACAATCAAGGGTTCATTAGAGTTTTCTACCCAATTATCAAAATCAATATCCTTCTTTTGCTCATCATCAAGAAGTTTATCTATCAGTTCCTGCTGTGGTTTGTTAAAAGTCACCACTCCAATAGAATACTTTTTAAGATTATCATCGTGATATCGTCTAAGTATTTCAGATACAATTGCCTTGGCTTCTTTTTCGTTTGTTCTGTCTTTTCCGGCTCCAAAAACTCCATTCAAAGTGCACAATTTCACCCTACGTTCTCTGTCATTAACAGACGGGAACGTATACATCTTATCATCGTAAAATTCGTGATTACTGAAATAGATCAAGCTTTCATGTCGGCTTCTATAATGCCACTTCAAATGCGTCTCAGGCATTCCCAGCGCCAAGCAATCGTCCAAAATGCTATCCAAATCTTCTATCTCAATATTATCTTCATCAAAAGTATCACTCGCAAAAAAGCTCGTTGGAGGCATCTGTTTTTCATCTCCAACAATTACTGCATTTCTGCCTCTACTCAGTGTGCCGACAGCTTCACACGTTCTGATTTGAGATGCTTCATCAAATATGACCACATCAAACATTTCACAATCCGGAGCCAAATACTGTGCCACGGATAACGGACTCATCAAAAAACAAGGACACATGCGTCTTATTGCATTCGGCATCTTGTCAAAGAGATCTCTTATAGTTCTTCCTTTTCCACCGCTAGCAATAGATTTGTTTAAAAATTTTAGTTCTTTTGAATATATTGAGTCTTCCGTCGGAATATTTCTTGTTAAAACATGTATTACCTCATTCAGGGTTTCTTTTTGTAATTGTTCATCTAATTCTTTATATTCTCGAACCCGAGTTTCAAAGTCATGGCCGCTAAATTTGTTCAATACTTCCTCTTCCGAAATTGCCTGCCAAATCAATTCATAGTAGATCGACTTCAAATACATCGGAATCAGGTCATCAGCTTTCGCAGCTCCATTTATGTATTTATCACATATTTCATTTAACTCAATACTAAGGCAAGCCTCCATGGCCTCTCTAAATCTTATCCAGTTTTGAAGTTGATACCCCTCTTTTTTATAAAGTTCAATAAATTGTTCCTTCGGTGTAAGCCAATCTTCTTCGCCTTCGATCCTCTTCATTAAAAGCATATCAAAAAGCTCATTTTCAGTCTTTTCGAATTTTTTTCTTGTATCATTAACTTTCTTCGCTTGACTTTCAATATCCTGAAGATTGCTTTTTTGATGTATGGAATTAATTTCCTGCGAATATTTTCCACCCGAACAAATCAGTCCCGACCATCTCTCAAGTAAACTGTCCAAGTCATCATCGTTAAACTCATCAGTGACAATGCTCTTGCAGTAATCCGGAATACTCATTTTTGCAGTTTCATAAGCTTTTAGAGTTTCATTATATGCCGATATGTCATCAGATATAGTATCCAAAAACTCTTTACCCGCTCTAAAGACTGTATGTGTACACAAATCATCCGTAACAGCTGCTATAGCTTTTTCTTTGCCAAATATTCTTTTCTCCGCTTCGGAATACTTCGATTTGTACTCGTTTATGTCAATATTCAATATACTTTCTTTGTATCTGGCAAAGAAAATTTTCTTTATAGTAAAATAATCATCTCTCTTTTCAATATAGTTCTCGAGAATATTTCTGGTATTATCAATAATATTCGGTTGATATAAATACTCCGGCAAAGATCCCGCATTGATCAGTGCGTCAGATATTCCCAAAATCTCCAGCCATTCTGATCTTCTGACAGGTTCTTTCTTCTCAATTAGTTCTATAAAATCAGCAACATCCCTCCGCAATCCACATATCGTGTCATTATATTTCTCAAAAGTCTCTTCAAGTTTGCGAGCAAATAGCATTGAATACTCCGTTTGCCTAACGTTCTTGAAGGGTGATTCCGCCGGATTGCCCAAAACCTTACCTGCATCAATCAATTTTCCAATCCGCTTAGTGGCTTCTTCGGTTTCACTCTTGGTTACTTTTGCAAGATAAGCTTTAGGCAAATGAATTCTTGGTATGTCGTGAGAAATAGACTCATATCTGTCGATCAATTCTCTTACACTCATACCAAACGGACGCTCCTTATGAAGAGCAAGTCCGTACTCATCAAGATCTTTTTCCTTTGTTTTTCTCTTTTTATCTAGTTCTTCAAATTTTGTGGGGAACGGAGAATACGGGTAATTATCCCTGACCCGCTGTAATTTATCCAAAACATCTTGTTTCTTCATCTTGTTAGAATGAAGCTCAAGACAAAAATCACCGATGCCAATAGATTCCAATCTATTCTGAACCACATCCAATGCCGGTTTTTTCTCCGCAACAAACAGTACAGTCTTGCCTCTTGCGAGAATGTTGGTAATCATTGCAGTAATTGTTTGTGATTTTCCGGCTCCAGGAGGACCATGAAGGACGAAGCTGGTTCCTCCGGCCGCCATATTAATGGCCTTCAACTGTGAGGAATCAACTGAAACAGGAAGATATGTTTTCTCATCCTCGAGAGTTAAACAAGCGTTCCATTTACACTCATTATCCATCAACGCTGCAACAACCGGGCTTCGTTGTAGCATCTCTGGATGATTATGCATATCACTCCACATTACAAACTGTGAAAAAGAGAAGTTGCCGATATATACGTTATCTAGCAGTGTCCAATCATAATTCTTTATAGATTCTCTTACTATAGCAAAAATCTTCTTTATATCTACACCGTGCTCATCCGTTGGAATTGGATTCATACCTGGAATGATTACTCCGAACTTCTGTTTGAGAAACTCCAAAAGCGTGGTGTTTACAAGGGTTTCATCATCCGTACCACGAATTACATATCCTTCAATTGCAGATTTTCTTACTATTTCAATCGGAATAAGAACGAGCGGAGCATAGTAATACTTGCTTGCCTGACTCTTTTTCTCCGTCCATTTTAATTCTCCCATTACGAGATAAAGAGTATTTGCTCCATTCTCAGAAATAGAATTCTTCGTAGTCCTATACAGTTTTGTGATTTCTTTATTATAGTTTTTAAGTGAAATAGCAGTGTGAAGTATATGTTTTTCTATATCTGATCTAATCAGATCCTTTATACTCAAATCACATCTCAGTTCATGTTCTTCATAAAATGCATCGACATTCTTATCCAGTTCCTCTGGAATCATGGTAAGCTTGTAATCAATCTTATCTGCCAAAGCATCTTCAATTCTACCTATATCTGTAGCAAGTATAGCTATAGTTTTTTTCGGGATATTAATTAGCGGATTTCTTATGCTCAAGTCTAAAAGACGGTGTTCCCATTGAAGTCTTTTTGTTATAGTTTCTTTTTCGAAATCGTCAACTAAAAGGATTTCATTATCGTCTTCTGACAATCCCGTGATATCGGTATCATTTAGTTCCTTGTGCTCGACCTCTTGTCCGTCTGTAAAAAGTGTATCTATCGGTACCGGTCGAATGTTTCCTTTTCTTGATCTACGAATATCAACTACGCATTCGAATTTGCCGTCATCTATGACATTTGACTCTGCCGTTTTTACCGCCTGTTCAAAATCAACCCCTGTGCCGGAGCACATTGCAGTACATTCGACCAAAATCAATTTTCCTCTTTTCAGAGCATTGTCCAATTTGGAAAAGTCTTCAATACACGGTGCCGGAAAATGTTCATCCTTTCTCCACACTCCCGTAAATATATGTCCTTTTAGAAGAATCAAAATCGGGTTTAATCCTATTTGTTCCAGACATGCCGCATACAACAAAGACATGTCCAAACAAGTTCCCATATGCTTTGAAAGGATCTCATCTATTAATCTAACCTTTTGCCCATCATAAATAAATCCCGCCGGCGGCTCCGCATATACGATATTCTTTTTTTGTATTGCTGCATACATTGCATTTGCCATAGCATATGTACGCTTCTCATCTCCACTTTGATATCCATCCATAGATGGATCATTGGTGTAATTGTTCAAATAATCGCTAGCAGAAAGAATAATATCGTTTATTTCCGGAAGATTTGGTATTACATATGATGCCAAGAGCGATTTTTTGTAATATAATCCAGGCCATTGGTTCAATGTAAGAACTTCTATTTCCTCGCAAAATCTACCTATTTCTTCCTCGCCCGACGTTGCGCAAACATATATATTGCAAGTTACTTTGTCAGAGATGTCTTTAATTTTATCACCTCTGATATATATCTTCGGTCCTCTGATGCCAAATACATCGCCCTTAGATAAAGTCTCTATTTTATAGTTTTCCATTTCGAAAAACGTATAGTCCGAATAGGCACGGATTACTATGTTGCGCAAATCTTCATCTGAAGTATTTTCAATTGTGATTTTGTCGATTAGAAGCTGACCATTTTGATAAAGTGAATACGAAAAGATCTTTGTGATTTCGGCTTTAATTTCGATTCGTCCATCATGATGTTCATGATATGGCCAATCTTTACTCTCCGAATACACTTCAGAAGAATTATCTCCCTGTTTTTCCTCGTTGGGTTCTGATTCAATCTCTACAGCACTTTCGATATTCTTAATCGATTCATCGATGTTCAATTTATGCCGATCCGAAGAATCAACCATCTTTGAATCATCTGTAGTGATTTCATGATCTAGTGCAAAATTGTTAGATTTAACAATACTAGTAGGCTCCAAAGAATCCGCCTGTTTCTCAGGTAAATCTGACGAATTCTGTTCTCCCTCCAAATCATAAGATAACAGAATCGCCGACATATGTTTGCAATTTTTTCCGGCCTTTGCAAAAGGGCAGGAACATTCCATCTGCTCGACAGCATCTCCAGACAATTGAATTTTCACATGAAAATTATCAAGTCCTGAAACATCGCCCTCTATCAAATCTTCACTAATACGAAGGTTCTTAACAGCGCCCTTTTCGATATATTGACGCCCACCATCTACAATGTTTTTTGCAAATAAATTCTGCCACTCCATCGAAAAGCCCTTCCCCGTGATTTGAAATGCTTAAATCTGGCTAAGCAACATATATAATTCTTTTGCCTCGTCTTCGGTAAGTGTGATTCCTTTGCCCATTTTTTCATGATCCGGAGCCCAATCTCGGATATCCAACTTTGCTTCTGCTCCGTTCCATGATATTCGGTTAAGTTCTTTCTTCCAACCCTTCGAATTCTCGGATAATACCCCTATCTCCTCAACTATTTCATAGGAAAAATCTGCCATATCTGCCTCCATTAACCTACTTTTTCTTATTTCCAGTCCGTCATCATGTATTTTAGCTATCGGACCTGTTTATTTTATCACAATCTGCCCCATTTTTCATTATTTTCCAAGCGTTGTTTGTGCATTTTTACCCGATTTCAGGGCATTTTCTTCAATACACATACTCCTCCGAATAATATGGTATAGCTATAACACTTCCGGTGCGGAGGTGGGCGTGTTCGCTGAGGGAATTGATGCCGGCGACTTCGTGGATGTAGGAGGCGATGGTGTAGTGCTCAGAGTCATAGTACTGCTCGGCTATGGATTCAAGAGTGTCGCCGTAGCTGACGGTATAATAGGTATAATACTTATAGCTCACCTTCTCATCCGAGGTGCTGTATGCTTTGGATATGATAGCGAAGGGAACCGCTACTGCTATGATCACGGAGAGGACGATCCCGATAAACTTTAACTCCGCTTTTCTGATTACGATATTACAAATTCTGATACACATCTACATACACCTCTTGATCTTAAACTCACTTTACATCTGCAGATTTTCCCTGCCTGCAAGTAAGATTCTAAATCAGGAGGTGTCCGATAAAAAAGACACATAAAAGCCTCCGCGGTTTTACCTGCGGAGGCTCGAAAATACTGTATTTATATATGTTTCGCGTCTATCCGAAGAGGTACCCGATCCACGCCATCACAGTCATTCCTGCTGTCTCGGTGCGGAGGATCCTATCTCCCAGTGTGATGATCCGGGCTCCGGCTTCCTTCGCCTTGGCTACTTCCTTATCATCGAATCCGCCCTCGGGTCCGATAAATACCGCTACACTCTGTCCGGGCTTAATACCCGATAGGATGCGTCTCGTCTCATCCATAGCGGAGCCTTCCTCTATAGCCATTTCATACGGAAGGAGGATCACATCTTTCCCCGTCGCATCGGATAATGCTTCATCAAAGCTCATAGGCTTAACTATCTCAGGAACTATGCCCCTCTTTGATTGCTTCGCTGCAGCCTCGGATATAGCCTGCCATCTCGCAGTCTTGGAGTCTGCTTTCTTTCCGTCTATCCTGGATACGCATCTGATGCAGTCCACAGGTACGATGGAATGGATCCCGAGTTCAACGCATTTCTGGATGATCATCTCCATCTTGTCGGACTTGGGTGTCCCCTGATAGAGAGTTACTTTTACAGGCAGCTCTGCTGCCGACTTCTTGATGAATCTGAGTTCACAGACGACCGACTCACCTTCAAAAGAGGAAACAGCACATCTGAATTCTCTCTCCTGTGCATCGCCGGGGATACATACGGAGATCTCTTCGCCTACTTTAAGTCTCAGCACATCCTTGATATGGTGTGCATCGCCGCCGGTGATAGTGACGCGCTTTGCGTCTGTATCTATATCTGTCTCGCTTACAAAGAATCTGTTCATCAGTTCTTTCTCGCAGTGATGCCGGACCACTCGCCCTGCTCGGATACATCGAGTACTTCAAGTCCCGCATCCGTCATAGCCTTCTTAACGAGGTCTTCCTTCTCGATAAGGATGCCGGAAGTGATATATATGCCGCCCTGCTTGAGGAACTTAGGAACCTGGGGAGTTAATCCCACGAGGACTTCCGCAAGTATATTTGCGACAACTATGTCATATTTGCCATAACCGACTTTCTGTCTGATATCTTCGTCCGTGATCACATTGCCTATGATGAGTTCAAAATCAGCAGGATTGATTCCGTTTCTCTCACTGTTATCGGCCACAGCAGGTACTGCGCAAGGATCGAGATCCGTTCCTACCGCGTGCTTTGCTCCGCACATGAGGGAGAGTATCGAGAGTATACCGCTGCCCGTTCCCACATCGAGGAGCTGAGTCTCCGGAGTGATATACTTCCTGAGGTTCCTGATGCAGAGCTGAGTCGTATCATGCATACCCGTACCGAATGCGGTACCGGGATCTATATGAAGTACTTTCATTCCCTCGGGGATCTGTACCTGCTCTTCCTCCCATGAGGGGATGACAAAAATATCATCTATCGTGAAATGATGGAAATACTTCTTCCAGTTATTGATCCAGTCGATGTCCTCGGTCTCGGAAACTTCCACGCTGCCTTCGCCGACTTCGACATCCCAGCCTCTTACTTCTTCAATCGTCTCCTTTATCAGAGAGAGTTTCTCCGACTTCAATGCCTCCACATCTGCGCTGTCTTCGGGGATCTCTACGAAGAAATTAAGGAATGCGACTCCGTCATCGTCGGGCACATCAGGCAGGATATCGACGAACATCTGCTCCTTCTCAAGAGGAGAGAGCTGTACCTTATCCTCTATCTGTGCTCCTTCGAATCCGACATCATAGAGTTCGGATATGATGATATCCTCAGCCTCTGTCGTAGTCTTTATGCGAAATCTGATCCACTTCATAATTGTCTCCCGTCAGATGATATAGAACCAGTTGGTGTCTGCTTCTCTTTCCTTGGTCTCCTCAGTCACGCCGTCGGTATTCTTGATGGAAAGCTCCTGGCTCTTAACGCTTACTCTCGCTCCGGCCTGTACCGAGGATGTGATGAATACGTTCGATCCGATGACCGCATCATGTCCGATGACGGTATCTCCGCCGAGTATGGAAGCTCCTGCGTAGATCGTAACTCTGTCCTCGATCGTAGGGTGTCTCTTCTTGCCGCGGAGGCTCTGTCCTCCTCTGGTGGAAAGTGCACCGATCGTAACGCCCTGATATATCTTTACATTATCTCCGATGATGGTCGTCTCTCCGACTACTATGCCCGTACCGTGATCGATGAAGAAATACTTGCCTATCGTAGCGCCGGGATGGATATCGATACCCGTACGGCTGTGTGCATGCTCGGTCATCATCCTGGGTATAATGGGGATACCGAGGAGATATAGCTCGTGTGCTATCCTCGCAGTAACTATCGCACGCAGTCCTGGATAGCTTAAGATTATCTCGTTGTGATTAAATGCTGCGGGATCTCCGTCAAAGAATGCTGCTACATCGGTCTCAACATATTCCCTTATCTGAGGGATCTTAAGAAGGAACTGTCCGGAGAGCTTCCTGGACTCATCCTCGAGCATAGCCTGATCGAAGTCTCTGTACTTATCGCTCTGTCTGAGTGCGATAGGGATCTGACGGTTCAGATTGTAGAGGACATCCTCTATGAGCACGCGTATGCGACTGTTGATATTGTAGAATTTATAGGATCTCTCCCTGAAGTATCCGGGGAAGATGATCTTGATGAGATTGCTGAGTATGTCATTAACCGCGTCTCTGTCGGGCTGATCAAAGAGCTCGATACGATTGATCACACGATCCGACTTGTAATCATCGAGGATCGTGGCGACTGTCGATTCAAGTTCCGCCTTGAGAAGGTCTCTGTTTTCCTGTGAATTACTGTATGCCATATTCATTCTCCATTTGCACTGTGTGAAAATATAATATAGAATTATACACTATGAAAGAGATAAATGCCATTCACGAGAAGTATATGAAAGAGGCTTTAAAGCAGGCGAGGAAAGCTTACGAACTCGGCGAAGTGCCGATAGGGTGCGTCATCGTAAGAGAAGGCCGTGTGATAGCCAGAGGTTATAACAGGAGAAACACAGACCATACGACTCTTGCACACGCTGAGCTGACTGCGATTAAGAAAGCAAGCAAGAAGTGTGGGGACTGGCGACTGGAAGACTGCGTATTATATGTCACGCTAGAGCCCTGCCAGATGTGCGCGGGTGCTATAGTGCAGGCTCGTATCCCCGAGATAGTCATAGGATGCGAGAGTCCGAAGTCGGGAAGCGCCGGATCCGTAATAGACATCCTTAATAATCCCGAGTTCAATCATCAGGTAAATATACAAAAGGGAATACTTGAGCAGGAATGCTCCGATATATTAAAACTCTTTTTCACGGAACTCCGTAAGAGAAACAAAGCAGAAAAAGAAAGATCAAAATCAGACTGACATCCGATATATCTTCATACCTTCAAACATCTCTCCGGTATCATGCATACCGAGTTTCATACACAGATTCACCGAGGCCGAATTGTCCGGATATACCAGGCTCTGCACTTCGCTGATATCATGCTCACGATGCACATATTCTATGCAGGCTCTGCATGCTTCATATGCATAGCCCTGTCTCTGATATTTCGTACCGATGATGAATCCGAGCTCCGGGATATCGAATCCTTCTCTGTATGAGATGCCTGCGCGTCCTATGATCTCGCAGTCTTTGGTATGAGCATATCTTCCGGCTTCGTCCGGCTCGAAGCTTACCTTACGCATCACGGTCCACATTCCGAAGCCGTAGAATTTATATATGTTCTCACGATAGTCTATCGTGTATTTCTCTTCATCCGCACGGTCTGCAAAGAGATCTTCCGTATAGCGCGTGATCTCGGGATCCGCATATATCTCATAGAATGCATCAAGATCATCAAGAGAAGTTTCTTTTATGACAAGTCTGTCGGTTTCTAATATATCCCATGGAATATTTTCTATGCGTCTATATACTCTCTCCAGATAATCGGGAGTGAGTTCATCGGGATGCGGGATATTGCTTCCCTCAAAGACATATTCCGCTCCGTCGGGGTAAAAGTTGTAAAATAGGGCTTTATTTGTTAACAATTTGGAAGTCCTCCCTGCAACAAGCAGAGAAGACCCCTGATAAGCCGCCTTTTCCGAAGCGCAAAAAGCCGCAATCCCGCATTTTTCAAGGCCTTCCCGCATGGGAGCCAGGTCCTTTTCGCCTATTCCGGGCAGGTCAAATATGACATTTTTAAGCAGAAATTCTCTCATTTGCCCCTGTTTCGTTCATAAATTATTAACAATTTATTCTCTTAAAGTTCATTGATTACTCATTTTCTGTCTATTATTGGCCGATATACTGTTTACATAAATAAGAGCGATTAAGCAAACTTTTTCATAATAAATGCCGGTCACCCACAAGGGTAACCGGCATCCTCCCTTTTTAGGGGTTATTTCTTTCTTAGCAATCAGCCTTTCCTACGGAACCGAACATCTCCATCTTTTCCTTAACGGTAGCCTTGATAGCTTCAGCACCGGGAGCGAGGAGCTTACGAGGATCGAATCCCTTGCCCTCGAGATCCTTGCCTGCCTCGATGTACTTACGGGTAGCCTCTGCGAATGCAAGCTGGCACTCGGTGTTAACGTTAACCTTGGATACTCCGAGGTTGATAGCTTTCTTTACCATCTCAGCGGGGATTCCGGTACCGCCGTGAAGAACGAGGGGAAGATCTCCGGTGAGCTTCTGGATAGCATCGAGAGTCTCGAATGAAAGTCCTGCCCAGTTAGCGGGATACTTTCCGTGGATGTTTCCGATACCTGCTGCGAGGAAATCTACGCCGAGGTCAGCGATCTGCTTGCACTCATTGGGATCAGCGCACTCGCCCATTCCTACAACTCCGTCTTCCTCTCCGCCGATAGCTCCTACCTCAGCCTCGATCGAAAGTCCTCTGTCGTGAGCTGCCTTAACGAGCTCGGTGGTCTTCTCGATATTCTCAGCGATGGGATAGTGAGATCCGTCAAACATTATGGATGAAAAACCAGCCTCGATGCACTTGTAGCATCCTTCGTAAGTACCGTGATCAAGGTGAAGAGCTACGGGAACGTCTACATCGAGATCCTTGAGCAGTCCGTTTACCATGTTAACAACTACATGATATCCGCCCATGTACTTGCCGGCACCCTCGGAAACACCGAGGATAACGGGGGAGCGAAGCTCCTTAGCGGTGAGCAGGATGTTCTTGGTCCACTCGAGGTTATTGATATTGAAATGTCCTACAGCATAATGGCCTGCCTTAGCCTTCTTAAGCATGTCTGTTGCGTTTACGAGCATTTGGGATACCTCCTTTGATAGTGAATTGTAAGTCCACAGAACGTTAATATTATATCATAGTACAGGAGAAAATTAAACCCACAAACTATTGGTGAATTCCGTTTTTTCTCCTATCCTTATGTCTATCGCGCGATGAATATTGCTGATCTCGACTCTCCTGTGGAGACCGCCGTTCTCGCCGTCGAGAGTCCATGCGAGCTCCTCTTCGGTCTCAAAGACAGCCTTGCCCGTGCGGAAAGAAACCGCGAGTTCGTCAAAAAGGCTCCTTCCTTTAAACATCTCCGAGATATTCTCAGGCTCCATAAGTGTCTTGGGCTCTTTGAGCAGAGTGACCTCGAACTCGCCGTCGCCGAGATCGACCTCTTTGCCGGTGATCCCTTTGAATCCGCCGACGGAAAAGGAATTCGTGATCATGCCATAGATAAAGCTATCCTCTATGATCCCGCCTTCATATGTCACTTTCATTTTGATGGGTCTGATCTTGGACAGGCTCTTTGCGCCCTCAAAGATATAGGCCGAATGGCCGAGAACATTTTTTACATCCTGATTGGTTGAATAGCTGACTTCGGTAAAAGCTCCGAATGCAGCCACATATACAAATACGTCGTCGTTGAATCTTCCTACATCGACGGCCTGTGTCTTTCCTTTTACGATGATCTCCGCCGCTTTGATCATATCCTTGGGCAGAGCAAGAGAGCTGCCGTAGTCATTGGTACTGCCCGCAGGAATATAGCCAATGGCGGTACGTCTCTTGGATCTCATCATGCCGGTAACGGTCTCATCGAGAGTACCGTCGCCTCCACAGCATACCACGACCTCATATACATCAGGTCTGCTCGCTACTATCTCGGTCGCATCACCGGGTCCCTTAGTCGGAGCTATCGTGATCTCATAACCACCGGCCGCAAAAATATCCAGGATATCCGCAAGTTTATTGCGGATCATTCCCTTCCCGGCTCTGGGATTATATACGAACAGCATTCTCCTGTTTGATACGGCCATATTAATATGATTATCTGGATTCCGTGAGGAACTTTGAGATGGCGGAAAGAGCGGCATCTTCGTCATTTCCGTCAACACTTATCTCGACATCATCACCGTCGGCAAGTCCAAGGCTCATCATACCCATGATACTCTTGGCATTGACCTTGCGGCCTACGGATTCTACATAGATGCTGCTGTCAAACTTGCTCGCCTCCTGAACGAGAAGCGCGATAGGGCTCGCTTCAAGTGCGATATTAAGCTTGCATTTTACGGTCTGCGTCTTCATTTTACAACTCTCCCCTGATACTGTCTGCTATTTCCACAAGCTTCCTGAGCCTGTGATTAACTCCCGATTTTCCGACCGGCGGATTTAGCTTCTCGCCGAGAGCCGCCAAAGGAAGCTCGGGATATTCCATTCTGATCTGTGCCATCTCGCGGAGTTCCGATGAAAGCTCGAGATACTCCGGGCGATTACTTAAGAATTCGATCGCTTCTATCTGTCTTGCACTTGCCTCTGCTGTTTTTCTGATATTGGAAGTCTCGCAATTGACTCTGCGATTGACGGTGTTCCCGATCTCTTTGTATATACGGGCATTTTCAAGTTCCATCAATGCCTTCGGCGCTTCCATTATACCGAGCATGAGTGCGGTGCTCTCTCCGTCCCTGATATATACGACCTGGGAGCCGTTCCTGGCAGTGATCCTGCACTCGACTCCAAAGCTCTTAATGATCTCCCAGAGCTGAACCGCCTTCTCACTGTCCGGGCAGGTAAACTCGATATTGTATCCTTTGCTCGGATCGTTGATCGAGCCGACTGCCAGAAATGCACCTCTTAGAAATGCTCTCCTGCAGCACTGATTCTTGATCAGCATGGCTCCGACAGGCTTGGAAAGATCGCCCATCTTCTCGGTAAAGCGCTCATATTCTTTTTCGTCTTGTGTTATGTTAAAGGTTTTTCCGAGTAATGTAAAGCCCTTATTTACCACCGGGCCCTTCTCGGTCTGAAACCCTATCGTATATACACCGTCACTGTCCCTGCCGACCTGTCCTACGAAATGAAGCAATGCGGCGAGCTCCGCCAGCTGGCAATGTCTCGCGGTCGGCATCCTCTCGGACAGTTCTTTCTTGACCTCACCGGAAAAAGACATCTATCCCTCCGCGAACTATTTGCCCTGCGCCTTTACATCCCTGTGAATGAGACGCACATTAACATTCTCAAGCGCTTTAAGCCTGTCATATATGCCCTTGGCGAGAGTTACACTTCTGTGCTTTCCGCCGGTACATCCTATACCGATGACGAGGTTGTACTTTCCTTCCTGGATATATTTCGGAATAAGGAATGTCAGCATGTCTTCGAGTTTGTCGAGGAAGATCCCGGCATCCTCAAAAGACATGACATAATCCCTGACTTCCTGATCAAGTCCCGTCTTGGTCCTCAGCTCATCGATGTAGTAAGGGTTGGGTAAGAATCTGACATCGAATACGAGGTCTGCATCGGCGGGTATTCCGTGCTTATATCCAAAGGAAAGGACGTTGATCCTGAAGTTTCCGAAACTGTCGCCCGATGCAAATATCTCATCGAGCTTCTCTTTGAGCTCTCTGGTAAGGAGAGTGCTCGTATCAAATACATATGTCGCACGCCCTCTGATATCCGAGAGCGCTTCTCTCTCTTTCGTGACGCCATCCTCTATCCTGCCGTCTGCAGCCATGGGATGAACGCGTCTGGTCTCTTTGTAACGCTTGATGATGGTCTGGTCACTCGCTTCGAGGAAGATGACCTCCACCTGGTATCCGCTGGAATTAAGCTTATCCAGCATGACGGGGAGCTGCTCGATCGCGCCTACACTTCTCGCATCAAGTCCCAGAGCGACCTTGGTGAGCTCACTTCCGGGAAGGGATGCCAGCTCGGCGAATTTGTCGACGAGACCTACGGGAAGATTGTCAACACAATAAAACCCGATATCCTCGAGCATTTTCATTGCTGTTCTCTTTCCGCTGCCACTCATTCCGGTGACGATTACAAATCTCATCTCCGCCTCCGCCTTATCCGAGTACGACTATCTCAGGCTCAAGCATGATACCCGATTTTTCAAACACGGTCTTCATCACGTAGGTCATCAGATTTACGATATCGGTCGCGGTCGCATTTCCTGTATTAACTATAAAGCCGCAATGCTTCTCGGAAACCTCCGCTCCTCCTATCCTATATCCGCGCAGTCCGGCTTCCATGATAAGCTTGCCTGCGTAGTTTCCTTCAGGTCTCTTGAATGTGCTGCCTGCGCTGGGAAGTTCAAGCGGCTGCTTCTCTCTCCTTAATGCGGCAAGCTCATCCATTCTGACAAATATGTCGTTTTTATCTCCGCGTGTGAGTTTGATCACAACTTTGGTAACGATAAGTTTCTCGTTTTGGATACGGCTCGTGCGATATCCGAATGCCATATCCCTCGCCCTTATCTCCCTGGGCTCTCCGTTCTCTCCGATCACAGTGACGGTCTCGATGATATCTTTCATCTCACCGCCGTAAGCTCCGGCATTCATTGCGACAGCTCCACCGACAGATCCGGGGATGCCTGCAGCGAATTCCATTCCTTTAAGGCCGGCATTTGCAGCCTCTCTGGCCACACTTGAAAGCGATGCTCCGGCATACGCTATTATCCTGTCACCTTCGACTATTGTCTTATTGAATTTCTTTCCGACATGGATCACGACACCTTTATAACCGGTATCCTTTACCAGAGTATTGGTGCCGTTGCCGAGTATGAAGAAAGGTACATTCTTCTCGAAAAGACGCATAGCCGCGATAGCGATCTGCTCATCCGTCTCGGGCTCAACCAAAACAGAAGCCTTTCCTCCCGCCTTGAAAGAAGTAAGACCTGACATATCGGCATCCGTATAGATAGCATTCCTCGGTACCACCTCCTCGAGGATCTGCAGTACGGTATTATCTATTGACTGCGGATTACCGGGATTTAACATTAATCCATAGCTCCTAAGATAAGTCCTGCGCTTCCGTAGATACCTGCATCATTTCCAAGCTCTGCAAGTTTGAACTCGACATTCTTGCAGGGAGGGAATACATACTTCAGGAAAACAGGCTCTATATAAGGGATAAGGAGGTCACCTGCCTTGGATACACCTCCTCCGATGAGGATGATCTCGGGGTTAACGACATTGGCAACTGCTGCCAGTCCCTTGCCGAGATAGTATCCGAAGCGCTCTGCGATCTCTATGGCAACAGCATCGCCTGCTCTTACTGCATCAAATACTTCCTTGGCGCTGAGCTCAACATTTCTAAGGCTGCTGGGCTTATCATCCTTGGCAAGTCTTCTCTTGGCAAGTCTTACAACACCCGTTGCGGATGCATACTGCTCGAGGCATCCCTCGTGTCCGCAGTTGCACTTCTCGGTCTCATCATCCTCTATATGGATATGTCCGATCTCACCGCCTGCTCCGTTTGCTCCGGTGACAATTTTGCCTCCTACGATGATACCGCCGCCGACTCCGGTTCCGAGAGTGACGGCTACCATATTCTTGCAGCCCTTGCCGCCGCCCTTCCATGCCTCGCCGTACGCTGCGACATTGGCATCGTTGGCAGCCTTTACCTTGATACCGCCGGTGAGCTCCTCAAGAGTGGTGCGGAGATTGAAAACACCCCATCCGAGATTGACTGCTCCTCCGGTCATAACACCGTCCTCATCGGTCGCACCGGGCGCTCCGATACCGATACCGATGACATCATCCTTAGCGATGCTCTTCTCAGCCATCTTAGCCTTTATGCTGTCGGCTACATCGGGTACTATTTTCTCTCCGTGATCAGCTGTCACTGTGGGGATCTCCCACTTATCCATAAGCTCTCCTGCCTCGGTAAAGAGTCCGAGCTTAACGGTTGTTCCTCCGATATCTACGCCAAATACATACTTGCTCATCTTATCTTCCTCGTATTATATAGTCATACCC
>DFKT01000055.1 GCA_002373595.1 Lachnospiraceae bacterium UBA3638
GAGATCTCCTTTATCAGTTCGATGGCTTCGGTCTCGGAAGACGCTATACCGACAACGATCCTCTTTTTGACCTTGTCTGAAAACATCTTGATATTCTCGGTGTGAATGATATCTATCGAATCGTTTTCATTTTCGGAAATGAGCAATACAAAAAGCCCCTTCCGCGCATCCTTTATCTGCTGTTTCATCGTCCACATATTGCGGTCTTCAAGAGATTCCGAAATATAAATCTCCGGCAGATATTCAAAGACGGTCTTGGGCTTTTTCTTTCTAAACAAAAAATTGAGATTCATTTAAACATATTTAACGATATCAAGTTCGGGATGGTCCGCGAGGTTTAAGGTCTGCTGCTGATCGTTCTTGAGGAGCGGTCTGGAGTACGGAGTCTTGTGAATAAGAGCAACTTCCCATACCGTTCCGTCGGAGAGCTCTACATTGCTTCCCACCTGCGCATCCGCGATCCTGTCCATCAGGAGCATGAGTATCGATATATCGAATTTATCAAGGTTTTTCTCGAAGTTACCGAGTATCTGCAGAGGAGTAAATGCGGGTCTGAAGGATCTCGGCGATGCCATCGCGATATAGGTGTCGACAATGCCCATGTATCTGGCGAATCTGTCAATCTTTTCTCCCGCGATGTGGAAGGGATATCCGCTTCCGTCCATTCTCTCATGATGCATGATTATCGAATTGCGCACATGCTCATTTAAATTGGTATCGTTCTGAGCGAATTTGTATCCCATGATTGGGTGGCGCTTAACCATAGCGAGCTCTTCATCGGTGAGTTTACCGGGCTTCCAGAGTATCTCGGAAGGAAGCATCCACTTACCGATGTCATAATAGAATCCGCAGAGTATGAATATCCTCGTGTCTTCCTCATTGAGGCAGAGCCAGTTGGCGAATGCACCGCACAGAAGCGCCGATGAGAAGGACTGCGAATAAGTAAGCTCGTCCTCATTGGGCATCATGTTGTAGATATAATCAAGGAGCTGGCCTCCGGTGGAGACCATCTGATAGCATTCTTCGTATATCGCCAGAAGTGTTGAGGGTTCGATGGAAACAGTAGGCTTCATGCCTATATAGCTGAGCATCACGCCTTTGTACTTGTTTAAGCAGACATTGTACTTATCGACGAACTTTTTGAAATTCTCATTATACTGAATGCGCTCATAATGAGTGGTCGCCTTGTCGACGGCCTCCATGATGGAAACGCACATTATACCGTATCTTTTAAGCCTGTCTATACTCTTCTGATCGAGGATCGTGCCGGCGGAATAGAGGATCTTGTCCTGGTATTCAACATGCTCTCCGAGCTCCAATCCGGGTGTCAATTCCAAAGTGGAAATAACCTTCACGCTAAAGTACCTCCGGCTGTTTTAATGCTTGTTTATCTATTGTCAGGAAAAAAATAACTGTTATTATAATAATCTGAAAAGCCTTAATATGTCAATAAATTATGGCTCTTTCTGCTCAAAATACGAGTCAAAAAGTCTCTTGGCAAGAGGCACCGCATAGTCACCTCCGGTACCGGCTCCCTCGATGATGATCGTGACTGCTACTTCAGGATCCTCAGCGGGTGCATATCCTGTAAACCATGCATGGGAATCGCCTTCATCACCGTATTCCGCGGAACCTGTCTTGCCGGCCGCTTTATATTTGTCGTTTTTCAGCTTGCCTGCTGTTCCTGTCTCTACAACTGACTCCATAAGACCTCTTAAGAAGAGCGATTCGTCGACACTCATAAGTCTGCCGTATTCCTCATCTTCATATCTCCTTACGGTCTGTCCGGCTACATTTTCCACATGATCGATCATGCGGGGTTTCATGAGTATGCCGCCGTTAGCTGCAGCCATGGTGATCATATTAAGGTGCAAAGGCGTGATCGCGGTCTTGCCCTGTCCTATGGATGTCTGCATCATCGCAAATGAATCCATCTCCGCTGATGAAGGGATCGAGCTCTTGGATGTGACAAGGTCGGTGGGGAGATCTTTATTGAAAAGGAGCGAATTACAGAGCGTATCAAAACCTTTCCTGTCTATGCTCATACCGAGGTCAGCAAATGAAGAGTTACAGGACCTGGCGAATGCCTGGGTCAGATCGAGCTCACCGTGTACGGAGCCGTTGAAGCATTTGATGGAATATCCGTCATGATCGAACCTGCCTGAGCAGACATATCTGTAATTCTTCCACAGTTCTCCATGTTCTCTGTAATACTCAAGAGCTGTGATCATCTTGAAAGTGGATCCGGGAGGGTACAGACCCTGAGTGACTCTGTTTACGAGGACGGAACTGTCCTCATCCTTTACGAGTTCATCCCACTGTTCGCTTATGGTCGAAGGATCGAAATTGGGATGGGATACCATGGCAAGTATCTTACCTGTCTTGATCTCAGTCACAACAACAGCGCCGTCATATACATTCAGATAATTATCAGCTATCTGCTGGAGTTCCACATCAAGCGTGGTATAGACATTATGACCGGGGTTTTTGATCCCGACAGCATCATTTTCTATTTTCTCCGTAAGGGATGCGCCGGAATTGATGAGATAATAGTTAGAAAGGAGCTCCACTCCCATCTTACCTGTGGTGGAATACCCCACAGCATGCGCAAAAAGCTTACCGTATGGATAGAATCTAAACTCCTTTTGATCGTCATTTACTTCGGAGAATGCAAGGACTTCACCGTCTCTGGAGTAGATCTTTCCTCTGTAGTTCCTGGAAGCCAGTGTCTCCTGTCTCTTGTTATATCCGTTGGAAAGGAGCTTCTCCTCGTTATTCTTTACAAAGAGCCCGAGATAAATGAACATCACAAAAAAGAGCACGAAAAAGAATACCGTCGTGACAAGTATCTGCTCACGGGGCGTTGCATGAAGCATTATCCTTTTAAACTTCTTAAGGAACTCCTTCACGATATACCTGCTTTCTTTCTCTCCACTGCTTTAAGTCTGATATTGATACCCTGCACTATGAAAAACATCAGCATCGTCACCAGACAGGATGTTCCGCCGGCGCTGATAAGAGGAAGCGTTACACCTGTAAGAGGGATGAACTTAATGCCGCCTCCTACGGTAAGGAATATCTGGAATATATAAGTGATTCCGCATCCGTAGCATATTATCTTGTAGAATCTGTCTCCAACATTTATTGCTATCCTCATCATCTCAAGGAAACAGTTGAGCGATACGAGAAGTATGCATATTGCAAAGAGCACTCCGAACTCCTCACATATAGCCGAGAAGATCGCATCCTGCTCTACGAAAGGTATATCTTTGGAATTGCCCATCGTAAGTCCGGTACCGAACCATCTGCCGCTGCCTATGGCAAAGAGTGACTGTCCGATCTGATAACCCTTATTCTCAATATATGTCCAGGGGTCTTTCCATGCGAGGAATCTGACCTTAACATGTCCGAATAGTCTGTACGCCACCGCAGACGCCGCCATACCTCCTATCGTACCGATCATCAGATACAGATTGTTTCCTGTGATCATGACCACTATGAGCACAAATGCGACATAGTATATGAGTGCACTTCCGAGGTCCTTGGAAAGCACGAGTATGACTACATGAATTCCGGCGATAATACCCGAGATCAGTACCCATTTGAAATCCGAATGTTCCCACAGCACTGCTGCGAGGAAAAAGATATAGAGTATCTTGATGAATTCCGAAGGCTGAAAAGTAAGACCTGCGACCGTGAATGTGATCTTGGATCCGTTATGTATCCTTCCAAGGAGAAGGACGACCGATAATATTCCTACGCCGCAAGCAGCATAGCCCCATGTGAGCTTTTTGAAGAATCTGACTTTCCGGAAAACGAGCGGAACGACAAGGCATAAGCCGAATGAAAAAAGAGCGATCAAATACTGTCTGTAAGCTCTCGCGAAGGAAAGCCTCGATATCGTACACAGTCCCACTCCGAGAAGCAGGCACATATTGTTTAAAAGCAGTCTGTTGGTATCCTCATAGATAAGAGTCACGAGCAGTATCATAACGAAGAGAAACAGAAGCAGGAATACAAAAAGATAAAGGAATCTGACATTACCCGTCGCAAAAGTGAGATCAAGGAAACACAGGAACAAAAGGAGCAGCATGAGCATATTCTGCACCGCATAAAGCCTGTGCTCGGCCTTCTGTGAAACAGGTGCAAACAAAACAAAGCTGCATATCGTATATATAGCCATCAGCGCAAAGAGCGCATATCTGGATAGCTCGATTAAGTATTGTTGTAAAATGATCGCCATATCTATTCTACGGGTCTCTTACTCCAGCCCGAAGTCTTCCCTTTATTCAGAAGAGTATCTTCCGCGCGTTTAGTCCCAAGTATGCGGTATTCAAGGATGTCCACGGTATCGCTGTATGATTCGTCCGTAAACTCCGATCTCGATATATAGGAATCATCATCCGGGATATCGAGAGGTGCAGAGTTACAGATCGTATTAAGGCATGAGCCGCAGTCGGTATATACGGGGAAGATCACATCTTTCCTGTCTGATATATATACAAATTCGGGTTCCGATCCTCTGCCTTTACATTTATAGCAGGTCTTGCGGACGCAGTTAGCTGTCCTCATCAGTGAAATTTTACCATAAACGACTCTTTCCGGTCTACAAAAGCTATCCGAAAAGCCGTAAATATCTCTGTTTTCTATTAATGCATTAATGAGAGACTTGATCTCCTTGCCGCTAAGCTCATTAGGAAGCGTAAAGCCGGATGCATTCTCGGAAATAAGTGAGGCTGCTTTATCATTCCAGACATAGATACTGCTGTCGGTGATGAGATTTGTTTTACCGGTTTCCACGGAATAATAGCCCAGATCGTCTATGGAACGGATCAGATATCCCGTAAAGATGCGGGGATCAGTTTCAGGTCTCTTATTCTCTCTTCTTACAGGGATCAGAGCGATAAAAATATCAATATCAAAGCTGTCTTTGATCTTTCTGCAAATATTTACAGCTTCACTGCTGTAAGCGATAAGAGATTCATCGACATATATACGGCCAAGTCTTTGTGTATCGTCGGTGCTGCTGCTTTTAAGGAAATCATATACCGCTTTTAACTGATCAAGTGAAAGCACGGAAACCGTGTGGTCAAATCCGTGCGAAGCAGTATTCACATTTTCGAAGTTTGCTGATGACTTAGAGATTTCGGATGATCTGTCCTTGGATCTTTCGGAGTAAGACAAACCGTTATGTGCAATTATAGAATCTTCCAGACCTTTAAGCGCACTTCGTCTTAATTCTCCGATACCTTTAAGGGGATAGAAAGCATCATCACTGACTTTTATCGATTCATTTTCGGTATCTCTGATAAATATCGTCCCGGAAAGCTTACTCAGCTGATCGGATACATTGCTTTCGGAGATGGGCGATTTCTGAGCTTTGTCTACTGTATTTCCCTTCGAGGTATATGAAATTTTATCGCCATTTATACTGCAGGATGCAGAGAGCAAAGCTTCTTTTCCGGTAACAAATTCCGCTTCAAACCAGACGGGAACGGGTGGAGTATATGCTGTAAATGCCTTATCTACAAACTCTTCTTTGATCCTGTTTAAAGTATCCTGATCATTTCCCGAATACCCCGGGTCGGTCACTGTGATCATATCACGGGTATTTCTTGTATCGTAATATCCTTCATATATGCCGGTCCTCATATAGAGTCCCTTTAACAGATCGACATCCTTCTTTGCATCATGATCAATGCCGCTTAAGTGATCATCAATCGCTTTCCTGTAAACGGATGTTACACCTGCAGAATATTCAGGGCTCTTCATGCGCCCTTCGATCTTAAATGATGCTATGCCTGCATCTGTGAGTTCAGAGATCCTGTCCACAGTGCAGAGGTCTTTCATACTGAGGATGTATGACAGATCATTTCCGTTTTTTGAACCTGAAGGATCCTCGCCAAGATATTCATATCCCAGCCTGCAGGGCTGAGCACATCTTCCTCTGTTACCGCTCCTGCCGCCCAGTACGCTGCTAAAAAGGCACTGTCCGGAATAACAGTAACACATAGCTCCGTGAATGAAGCATTCAAGTTCTGATGCATCCTCGTGCGCTATAATGCTCTCTATTTCATTAAGGCTGAGTTCTCTTGCAGGGACAACTCTGGAGATGCCGTATTTCTCAAGAAAAGATACGCCGTCATATCCCGTTATGCTCATCTGTGTGCTGGCATGAAGTGGCAGATGCGGGAACAGATCATGAAGGAGGCTGACAATACCCAGATCTTGGATGATAACGCCATCAAGACCCGCTTCGTAAAGGGGTCTCATAAATCCTTCTATTTCTCTGATCTCGGATTCTTTGATGAGAATATTGAGTGTTAAATAGACTTTCTTGGAATACAGATGCGCATATCTGATGCATCTGATGATATCATCTTCGGAAAAATTCTCTGCATATGCCCTGGCACCGAATCTGTTGCCCGCGAGATAGACCGCATCTGCGCCTGCATGAAAAGCAGCCATTGCGGAAGCGAAAGAGCCTGCAGGGCTTAAAAGTTCAGGGATTCGATCATTTTCCGTCATTTTTCTTTTTGGATCTTAATTCTTTATTTTCTTTGATGGTATTGTCGAGCTCCATCTGGATCTTAACAACATCATGTCTCAGATCGTAGATAGCCTTATCTCTCTCCTTGACCTGTTCTTCAAGCTTCTCGCATCTCTCCTGAGCTTTGAAGTACTCATCAGCGAGATTGAGCTGTATCATAAGTGCGCGGAGATCCGAAGAACGCAGTCTGTATCCGTCCTGCTTCTCGAATTCGCTGATCATATTATTGATATAAGATGCAAGTTTCTGATGATATTCGGAGGATTCATATCCGGATACTTTGATCACCTTTCCTCCGACAACAACCTGCGTTTCGGTTAACTGACTCAAGGGCACCTCCTAACTGTGCGATCCTTGTAGATTATATTCTAAATCCGTACCGTATGCAAGCAAACAAAAGGCTTATATTCGAGGTAAATCTCACTTACAGACCGAGGTGCGTTCTCGCTTCGAATGTGGCAACCCTGCCCTTGGGAGTACGCATTATAAGGCCGTTCTGAAGGAGATACGGCTCATATACATCCTCTATGGTACCGGAATCCTCTCCTATAGCTGCGGACAGCGTATCAAGGCCTACAGGGCCTCCGTCAAATGTCTCTATGATCGTAGTAAGGAGCTGCCTGTCAATATGATCAAGGCCCAGCTTGTCGACATCCATCATATCGAGCGCTTCTACAGCGATATCGAAAGTGATATCCCCATCGTATCTCACCTGAGCGAAGTCGCGGACTCTCTTAAGTATCCTATTGGAAAGCCTGGGGGTTCCTCTGCTCCTTCTGGCCATCTCCTTTGCTCCGTCGGGGGCTACATTGACTCCGAGTTTCCTGGCGGAATTCATGATGATCTGAGTAAGCTCGGGAACCTTGTAGAACTCGAGCCTGTATATAAGCCCGAATCTGTCCCTTAAGGGAGCTGTGAGAAGTCCCGCCCTGGTAGTTGCTCCGACAAGTGTAAAATGAGGCAACGGAAGCCTTACGGATCTCGAGGATGCAGATGAATCCTTGCCTATGATGACATCTATCGCATAATCCTCCATCGCAGGATAGAGTACCTCTTCAACCTGACGGTTGAGTCTGTGTATCTCATCTACGAACAGAAGGTCACCCTCCTTAAGGCTGTTAAGTATTGCAGCCATCTCTGCCGGCTTTTCGATAGCAGGTCCGCTGGTAGTCTTGATATTGGTACCCATCTCGGCTGAGATGATATTGGCCAGAGTTGTTTTACCCAGTCCGGGAGGTCCGTAGAGGAGTACATGATCAAGAGCTTCTCCCCTTCCCTTTGCTGCATCTATGGCTATGCGAAGGCTCTCTTTGATCGCATCCTGTCCGATGTACTCTTTGAGCGCAGTCGGGCGCAGGGATCCTTCTATCACTTTATCTTCATTTGTCACATTGGTCTCGATACTTCTGGTCATCCTGATATCCTTCCTTCAAGGTAGTTTATCTGTAAAGGAGCTTAAGTGCTTCGCTCATTATGGCTCCGGAGTCCATTCCTTCTGTCTCTTCTACGGCGGCTACAGCTTTCCTGCTCTCCGCATTTGAGTATCCGAGCGCAGTAAGAGCCGCAATGGCATCATTCTTGGCATCGCTTAAGGACGAGTCTCCCTTGCTCTGCGCCGCAAGCACAGCTCCCTCATAAGCATCCGAAGTGCTCCTGCTTCCGAATGATTCGACTTTGTCCTTCAGCTCGAGCAGGATCCTCTGTGCAGTCCTTGCGCCTATTCCGGGTGCTTTGGATAATGACTTCTGATCCCCCGTAAGGATCGCAAACCTGACAGAATCCGCATCCATCTCGGACAGTATGCTCAGGGCAGCTTTAGGTCCGACACCGTTTATTGATATCAACAAAATGAACATCTCAAGGTCATCCCTTGAAAGGAAGCCATACAGAGCTATCTCATTCTCCCTGACCGCGGTATATGTATTGATCCTGATCTCCTGACCGAGTCCAGGCAGACTGTCTATATCCCTCGACGACAGGCTGATATTATACCCGACTCCTCCTGTATCCAGGATGCAGATATTCCTCTCATAATCAATATGATCTACAAGTCCTCTGATAAAAGCATACATGGTATATTCTCCGTTTCTGATCTAAGCCTGATTTTACCATAATCGAACATATGTTTCAATAGAGTCAGGCACGTATCTGTGCTATTATCTTTTCATATCTGAAATATCAACCACGATCGTGGGACATTTCAACGAGGGCGTTTTTGAACTTTGCCACACAAGCGAACTTAGACGCGGAGCCGTGCGTCAAAATATAAATCGGGCCGGAGGACCCATATTAAGCATATGAATAAAAGAGCTATTGGTGCGGCTAAAGAAGAATTGGCTGCAAATTTTTTGATCGATAAGGGATATCGGATCATCGGGCGTAATGTGCGAAATAAATGTGGGGAGATCGATATCATAGCTTTAAATCCGGATAATCTGATCGTATTTGCGGAGGTCAAATACAGAAGCAGCGATAAATACGGTGATCCGGCTGAGGCAGTTGATATTCGTAAGATCCGTAAAATATCAAAGACTGCAGTATCGTGGATGATCTCTGTCGGTAAACGGGATGACCTTACCTGCAGATTCGATGTCATAGCTTTATATGGCGATGGACATATCAGGCATATAGAGAATGCTTTTCCATATACTGCATAAAAAGATCCCCGGATTATCCGGGGATCTTAAACTTAATCATTCTTCGTATTAATCGTTGAGATGGTACTCATCAACAAGCTTGTCTACGATACGTACAAGGTTTCCGATCTCAGGCTTGGAGAGCTGCGCGTTAGCTCCGAGTGCATCTCCCTTTCTCTTCATCTCGTCATTAACAAGTGATGAGAAGATGATAACGGGGATATCCTTGGTACGGTCGTCGTCTTTGATGAGCTTCGTAAGTCTGTGTCCGTCCATCTCAGGCATCTCGATATCGGTGATGACCAATCTTACATGATCTCTAAGTGTGCCGTCTTCCTTGCACTGTGCGATAACATTGTATGCCTTCTGTCCGTTCTCGGTATGGATGAGGTTCGTATATCCTGCCTGAGTAAGCGAATCAACGATAAGCTTGTTAAGAAGCACGGAGTCCTCGGCGATAAGGATGGGAACATCACTTCTTCCTCTCTCACCAAGAGCAGCGATCTCGCTCATCTTAAGTCCGGTCTCAGGATTGATATCACTTACGATCTTCTCGAAATCAAGGATGATAACGAGTTTGTCATCCTGCTTGATGAATCCGGTCGATACGCTCTGCTCTGCGGTAGAGATGGTCGAATCTGGACGGATTATATTTCTCCATGATACACGGTGAATACCCTTTACCGTCTCAGCATGGAATGCGATGTTAAGGTTGTTGAAGTTGGTGATGATAAAGAGACCTTCGGGAGCGGAATTTCCTCTGCCCAGACAATTCTTAAGATCAATAGCCGTGATCATAACATCACGGGGCATGAAAATGCCTTCGATACTGGGATGTGAATTTGGAACGGGAGTTACGGGCTGATAAGGGATGATCTCCTTTATCTTCGCAACATTGATTCCGTACGAATATTCTCCGAGGGTAAATTCAAGGACTTCAAGCTCATTTGTACCGTTTTCAAGCAAAATCTTTGTATCCATACTGCCTCTCCATCCGCCCTGTACGTCGGGCTAATTATTTGCAACAATTTTACCACAAACAGATCAAAAAAGGAACAGAAAATATAAACATGGCATAATAATATGCCTTACAAAGACGTCTCCCAGGTGCCTTCCCTGCTCTTGACCTGAAATCTTATATTCTCGATATTGTCTACGATCGAGTCGTCATACTCATAGATGAGGACCAGATCCTCTCCGTATCCGCCTTCCAGGGATCCGATATATGTTGATAATTCGTCCGAAAGCATCGTTATAAGCGCTGTCTTCGGTGTACCGTCATTTACTATGGTCCTGAAAGAATAACCTGCAGTCAGGAAATCATAATCTGCTTTATTCTCAGACAGATTAAGAAGCGAAAAATGAAGTACCAGGAACTTCTTACCTTCCGTTGCATCGACTATGAAATAATTGCTCGGCGAAGAATCCTCGGGATAGCTTAAAGATATGCTCTGTCCGTTATATCTGAGCTGGCTGCCTTCGGGAAGCTTAAGGAATTCCTCAAGAGTGGTCTGAACGAGTTCTTCCTGCTTTTCTTTCTCTTTATCCTTGTCTTCATCCTTCTGAGGCTCCGGCTCGGGTTCGGGCTGCGGCGCAGGTTCCGGCTCAGGCTTTGGCTCGGGAGAAGCTTCCGGCACAGGGTCGGGATAAAGGCTTAAGTCAACGAGTCTGCTGCGATGGTTTGCATCATACTTGAGCATCATTACAGCCGAATATTCGCCGACTTTCTGTACTTCCTCATCAGTCATATCAGGGATCACATTGCCGCATCCGGCAAGCATCCCGATGATGAGGATCGAAAGGATTACAGATAATACTCTTTTATCAGAAATCTTCATTGGTAGTCTTTTTCTCCAGTACAAGATATACAGCAGCTATCGCAAGTGCTATCACACCTATGATGAAGTACATGAGCGTCTTGATAAATCCATCCACTCCTGCAAAATCATACAACATTATCTTTAAACAGACAAGCATCGACAGCGCAAGCCCGAAAATACGGCAACTCTTCTGCCTTTTAACAAATCCGAAGATAACGCTTATGAGCGCGATCAGCATGATAAGAACGCTCGTTACAACTCTGGGTTTCAGATTAAGCAGCATTACAGCTATGGTAAGGTATATTGAAACCAGCAGATAAAGCTTTTTATATATGTGTCCGAACTTCTCCGAAATGCTCAGGAGAACGATCACAAGACCGATGACAGCTATAACTCCGAATATGACCATTTCCCCGGAATCCATATGGTTAAATGCCGCAAATCCGATCATTATGATCATATGGTAAAACATCAAAAAACCGGTGACCACATCGGCTCTCTTAGTCCTGAAATATCCGATCAGGTTAAATGCAAAAGTATCAATGAGAAGAACAACGGCATAGATAAGTCCCGGTTCTGTCTCATCAGGAGTGATAAGCGATATCAGATAAAGAAACGCACCTGTATATATGATCTGGAATATGGTCACAAATCCCGAATTGATGCAGATAGCTGCGATGATCTCGCACATGAGTATGGCGACAAGGATATAATCCCGAACCATTTCCGCTTTGTATCCGTGATCAAATGCATTTGAGACGCCCAAACAGGTACCGGCAAATACAAGTCCGAGAACCAGATCGCATATCGCGATCTCTTTGCTCTTAACAGACTTGGTGACGATCTTGGATATGGTCACGAGTATCACTATAGCGATGATTGAAATCATATGCTCGTCAAGTGATAATGCACAGATGCCCGTTACCATGAAGAGTGCAAAATATGCTTTCATCCACTCATTATCCTTAAGATACAGGAGCACTCCGAATACGACAGCGACAGGGATGATCATTGAACTAAGGAGCAGGATATCAGAAGTCAGATAATCCGACACATCAGAGCCGAATCCTGCACCTCTAAGTGCATATATAAAGCTGCAGAATAGAAATACAATTCCGGGAACATCATCTCTTCTGACAGGTTTACCCAATGTATACTGCTCCATTGCATACTTTCTGATGCGCATCTGTCCTACCAGGAAAATGACATTATATACAGCCCATGAAACCAGGAAGAAATAAAATCCCGGCATAAGACTCTGAAGATATGCCTCTTTATTCCAAGTGCCGGTATACCTTTCCAAAATGAGATCGGAATTTGATGCCACAAGCATATATACGGTATTTATGCCCAGAAGCGCACACAGATACCCCTTTGGATACTTCTTAACGGGAAATACAGTCCAAAAGACCGTGAACATAAGAGCCGCACCGTTAAAGACATAATATTCATAAACATTGGCATCTCCGCCGAATACCATCAGCATGGAAAATACCGAGCCTGCGTAACCCACTAGGCTGTATATCATATTCTGGTTGTAATAACCGTACATGCAGATAACTATGGCCGTCACCACGGATATTCCGAGCGCTGTGATCATCCCGAAATTCTCCATGAACAGGTAGTTCACCGCCGTCGATGCATATACCGCAACAAGAGAAAGTGCAGTGAATACATACGAAAGTTTCTCAAGTCTGGGTCTTACGAAAAGCTCCGAGAAAAAGAACAATGCGATACAGATGGCATACAGAAGCATGCCCTGTGCGAATGTATCAAGATAACGGACCGCAAGCTTCATGCCTGCAGCTATGACCAGTATGGATCCGAATATGCTGAGAACTATACCGCCGACAGCAAACTCAACACCTGAAGCCTTGGAAGACTTCGGAGGCTGCTGAGGGATGTAAGTCTGCCGGGGTGGAATATACTGTCCATTTCCTTGAGGAGGGATCTGACTGTATCCCTGTCCATTCGATGCAAAATTCTGCTGCACGGGCTGAGGCTGTTGCACGGGCTGAGGCTGTTGCATGGGCTGAACAGGCTGTTGCATTGGCTGAGGCATTACCGGCTGCTGAGGCTGCTGAGGCATACTCGTGGGCGTGCCTGTAAATTTCGGTGCCTCTGTGTTCTCATATACAGCCTGGAAATACTGTGCGATCCCCGTCCATCCGGACTCGGTCATTCTCTTTTTGTATATAGAATACTTATTGACTACATCTTCTCTGATCGTTGAAACTTCCTGATCCGAAGGTACGCTTGCTGCGCCCATGGGCTCAAGTCTCGACCTTACAGAGAAAAGATACTCGGTAAACTGAGGATCCACCGATTTGGTTATAAGTGTATTTACTTCATACAGAAGTTTTTCGATCTCGCTGTTAAAAGTCATATAGACCTCCTACTGCATGTCCGACGCGGAAAGTTCATACCAGAAAAGTACTCCGCCCGGTCTGTTCTCAGCTCCGTATCCCTCTCCGATACTATCCTGTACGGCTTTTACAATGGATAAGCCCACACCGCTTCCACCGTACTCTCTGGTCCTCGCTTTATCTACTTTGTAAAACTTCTCCCAGAGTTTATCCAGAGATTCTTTCGGTATGTTTTCGCCAGTGTTAAATACGGATATCCTTATTTTATCTTTATTGGAACTAAGTTTCAACTCGATGAATTTCTCTCCTCCGGCATTCGCAGCGCAGTGATTTACAGCATTTGAGAAATAGTTGGTAAGCACTTCCTCAGCAAGATAAGCATCGCCGCATACATAAGTGCTTTCCGGGAAATCGGTTTTTAGTGCGATTCCGTTATTATCTGTGAGTATAGATGCCTGCTGTAAGAATCCTTTTATCATTGCAGCAATATCGAAATCTTCCTTAGCGGGTTTCTCCACGCCGAATTCAAGCTGATTAAGAGTCAGGAATTTCTTGACCATATTGCTCATCTTATCAGACTCATCGATGATGACATCAAGATAATAATCCCGGCTTTCCTGATCATCGGTTATTCCTTCTTTTAATCCTTCTGCATAACCCTGTATAAGCGCGATAGGCGTTTTAAGCTCATGGGATACATTGGCAATAAAGTCCTGTCTCATCTCATCCTGCGCATCTCTTCTGTCCAGGTCCTTCTGCAGGCTGTTAGCTGCAAGCAGGATAACGACTCCTCCGCATACTGTTCCGATAAGGCCTATATACAGGAAGAACTTATTGGCATAATTGGCACTTTCTCTGATACTCTCCATCGGAGTACGCATGATAAAGCTGACTCCGTCATCGAGATATCCGAGCATCTCAAGGCTCTCACCGCTCTGATTACGTATACGCCTAAGCGTATATTTTTCGGTTTTTTCGATCTCATCTTCTTTATCAAGAGGAGGCTCTACATTAAGGATAAATCCGACCAGTTCCATAGCCAGTTCACGATTGGCATTAACGGATGTGTAGAGAGATTCGGAATCACTGTCGAGCACCATGATCGAGATATTGTAGGTCATGGCAAGTTTATTCAAAGAATCTACTACAGGCTTTCCTGCATTTTCGGAAAATGATTCCGTAGTCGAAGTCTTGAGCAGCTCTTCATATGCACTCTTTATAATGTTTTTCTTGGCATAAGTGTAATACTCGGACAAAAAGAGTTTATTACATACAAGGCACAGCACGATGACACCGGTCATCAGACCGATGAAAGTAAGCGCAAGCTGTGCTCTTATCGATATTTTCTTTTTGAGCTTTTTTACTCTGTTACTCTTCAAACTTATATCCCATTCCCCATACGGTCTTGATCATTTCTCCGGACTTCCCGCCAAGCTTACTTCTCAGTTTCTTAACATGCGTATCGATGGTCCTGGCATCTCCGAAATAATCATAATCCCATACGGCACTGAGTATCTTTTCTCTGGAAAGCGCTATGCCTTTATTCTCCATGAAGAACTGAAGCAGTTCGAATTCCTTGAAGCTAAGATCAATGAGCTGACCTTCCACAGTAACTGTATGCGCTGATTTATCGAGAACGATATCACCGCAGACTAATCTGTCGGTTTCTCCGCTTTCTGACGCAGGCTGCGATCTCCTAAGTACCGCTTCTACTCTGGCTACGAGCACTTTCGGGCTGAACGGCTTTGCGATATATTCATCTACTCCGAGTGAAAAGCCTTTAAGTTCGTCCCTTTCTTCAGCTCTTGCGGTCAGCATTATGACAGGAACTTTGGACTGCTCACGGACTCTCGTGAGGACTTCCCAGCCGTCCACTTTGGGCATCATCACATCGAGAATGATGAGAGATATCTCTTTGTCCTTATAAAAACAGTCGAGAGCCTCCAGTCCGTCGGCTGCCTCGACCACATCATACTCATTTTTGGTCAGATAATCCCTGATGAGCTTTCTCATCCTTGATTCATCATCAACTATCAGAACTTTGCCTTTACTCATAAGTCGTCATCTCCCATCTCAAGCTCAAGTTCTTTTTCTCTGACAGCACGCTCCCTTTCAGACAGCTCCTGCTCCCATTCTGAATACCTGTTGGTTATCGCATTCTCGTAATTAAGGATATTCGGGTTGTCGGTCTTCAGTGCGATCATAAACATAAGTATGACACCTATCGCAAGAGCTATATTGAGCACAACCGAAACAAAGAGAGGATTAAGTTTTTCCTTCTCCTTAGGCGGTTCCACTCTCTTCTTGGTGGATGATAGGTTTTCTCTTATCTTGGATTCAAAATTGATATTGATGGGGATCGCAGGCACTTCCTCCGGCGAATAATCCGCCTGTTCTATCAGATAAGTCCTGAGTTCCCTTAAGAAATCCGTTCCTATCGGAGTCTTGAAGAAATTATCAGTGATAGCTTTGCAGTATAAAGCAAATACAGCCTCCGGCTTCCTCGTATCGAGATGATGCCTGAGATAGTCTACCTTTTTCCTCTCTGCTTCAGCATAGGTCGCATCGGTCACACTCCTGAACTCGTAATCCCCGACCGTAGCCGCTTTACTCCGTTGTTCCTTCTCGTCCATATTTCAAAATTTGTTTAGAAATATTCTTATTCAGTATTTCTCTACCAAAACTAATTATATCATATATATCCTTCTTGTATATAACTACGCCTGCGGCAGGATACATACCTTCTGCCGACTTTAAACGCAGGACAACACATTTTCTTAGCGTTTGTAAAAACCAGGCAGCTCGAGCCAGGACGGCGAGAGCAGTGGGCGACCGAGCCACGATGGCGAGTGAGCCCCGGTGCCGGCACTCGTATACAGTCTCACTCAAACGCTTAGAAAATCGTTGTCCGGAGTGGTCGGCAGAAGGTATGTATCCGACCGCAGGCGCAGCTTGTGGTCGGCAGAAGGTATGTATCCGACCGCAGGCGCAGCTTGTGGTCGGCAGAAGATACGTATCCGACCGCAGGCGCAGCCTGTGCTAACGATTGCGTAATGCTCTTAAGATCTTTTCGAAATATTCCGGAAGCGGAGCTGCTACCTCTACATACTCTCCGTCACTCGGTCTCTTAAACCCAAGCACTTCCGCATGCAGCGTCTGCCCCACCGTCTTGAAAGGCGATTTCCCGCTGCTGTATACTTCATCTCCCAGCACAGGATGCCCCAAAGAAGCCATATGAACCCTTATCTGATGCGTACGCCCTGTCTCCAATTTGCACGCCACATAAGTATAATCTCCAAATCTCTCCAGCACCTCATAATGCGTAACAGCACGCTTTCCGTCAGGAACTATTCCCATCTTCTTCCTGTCGCTTTTAGAGCGCCCTATAGGTGCATCTATAACCCCACTGTCATCTTTTATATTGCCGTTAACTACAGCTTTGTATATGCGGTTTATGCTGTGCTCCTCAAGCTGCTCCGCGAGGCATCTGTGAGCCGCATCATTCTTACAAACTATAAGAGAACCCGTAGTATCCCTGTCTATACGATGCACTATGCCCGGCCTTAACACTCCGCCTATACCTGACAGCGAATCTCCCAACCTGTACATAAGGGCATTAACAAGCGTTCCGCTCATATGTCCCGGAGCAGGATGCACAACCATCCCTTTAGGCTTATTGACCACGATCACATCTCCGTCCTCATACAGGACATCAAGAGGTATATCCTCAGCAGTGATCTCCAGACTTACCGCATCGGGCAGCATTACTTTAACAAGCTCTCCGCCCTCAAGCTGATAGCTTCCCTTCCTGGACATACCGTCCACGGTCACAAGATCATCTTTTATAAGTTTCTGGATATAAGTTCTGGAGAAATCCGAACAAAACCCTGCGAGGACTTTATCAAGTCTGTCTGCATCCGATTGATCTATCTCGAAGGAAATCTCCTTCATCTGCCGAGTTCCCGTCTGCGATTGCGCTTGAATTTAAGGAAGTCCAGATCCGACTCCTTGTAGACAAAGAGGAATAAGAAAAGCATTCCGAACACACCGACCACTACGCAGCAATCGGCAAAATTAAATACCGGAAATCTGATCTTTACGACATATATGAAATCAACAACATAATCAAACTTAAGTCTGTCTATCGCATTTCCGATGCCACCCGAGATGATCATCGAAAGAAATACATGCGCAAATACAAACTTTCTCCACAGAGGAAGTCTCAGGATAAAAAAGACCATAAATCCCATGAATATCAGCGATATGAAGAGAATAAAGAGCTTCTGATTCTGTAATATTCCAAAAGCAGATCCCCTGTTCTCAAGGTATTCAAGCTGAAGCCACTTATCAATAAGGACTATAGGCTCCTTGTCCTTGAGACTGGCAATTGCAAGCTGCTTGGTATACTGATCGAAGATCATAAGAGCTACAGCGATCACCAGATCCGTTATAAGCATAAGCACTCTGTTGTATTCATTCTTTTTCATATCAAGCTCCGGTAGATCAGTCGTCCTCGTTAAAGTTTAATTCTTCCAATGCCGCTCTCATCTCATCATCAGTTATATCCGACTCGATGAAAGCTTTTCCGATCTTCTTGAGTAGGATGAATCTGACGAAATTTCCGTCGTTTTTCTTGTCAGAATGAGCAATCTCAATGATCCTGTCGATATCAAGTTCATCAGCTGAAATCGGCAGTCCGAAAGGAACAAACATATCACGGATCTCGTAGAAATCCTCCATCGAGATAAGGTCCCTCTTCCAGGAGATGAAAGCCGCCGCGATACATCCCAAAGCAACGCACTCACCATGCAGCAGCTCAGGCATCTTGTACTTCTCGATCGCATGTCCAAGGGTATGTCCCAGATTAAGGAGCGCTCTGTCGCCCTTCTCAGTGGGATCCTTCTCAACTATAACTCTCTTGATATCACAGCTGCGAAGCAGCATCTCGGTAAGCGTATCAAGATCCCTGTCCGTGATCTCGTAGTTGTGCTCAACGAGCCACATATAGAACTCCTCGTCCTTTAAGAGTCCGTGTTTCATGATCTCAGCAAAGCCTGCAGCAAACTGCCTGCCATCGAGAGTCTTAAGAGTTGAAAGATTGGAATATACAAGGATCGGCATCTTAAATGCGCCGATCATATTCTTATATCCGTCAAGGTCAACACCGGTCTTTCCGCCTATGGAAGAATCGGTCTGTGCAAGGAGCGTAGTCGGCACCTGTACAAAATCTATACCGCGCAGGAAAGTAGCAGCTGCAAAACCGGTCATATCGCCTATCACGCCGCCTCCAAGAGCGATGAGAAGGTCATGTCTGTCAAAGTGCTCTTCGATCAGATATACATACAGCTTTCTGATCTCATCAAGAGTCTTGTGTTCTTCTCCTGCAGGGATCACATAGCTTTTGACACATAAAAAAGCATCGTCAGCCGCTTCCAGGAGCCCCTTTACCTCTTCAAGATAAAGCTTCTCGACATTGGAATCGGTGACGATACATACTCTCCTTCCGGAAAAGCCCAGCTCTGAGAGCTTCCCCGGAAGAGCATTAAAATTATTTTCAAAAAGAATATCGTAGATCGGCTTACTCTTTAAATGAACAGTAATACACTCGGACATGGGATCAAACGCCTTCGTCTGCGGCACTGTCGCCGTAAATGCTTACAGATTCCGGAGTGATGATATATACAAACTTGGAGATCTGCTGATATCTGCCCTTGAGTGCATAGCAGGCACCAAAGGTGAAATCAAGGATCCTCTGTCTCTCGGTCTCCTGAATACCCTCTACATTAAGAACTACGGTGCAACCGCGAAGAAGTGCATCTGCGATCTGCGGAGCGTCATCATCATAGCTGGCAGGCTCACTTCTGTAGATCTCCATACTCTCTCTCATACTTCCTCCTCTTTTGCCCGCATTGGCAGAAGCCTTAAAGGGTGAACTCTTGGTTTTCTTAGGTCTCTCATCTTCAAAATCGGAAGACTCCTCTTTCTTAAGTCTCTTGGGACCCGGAGTCACAGTTTCATCGCTATCGTCAAATTCCGAATCCATGTACTCGTCATCGTCCTCGGAATTATCAATCGTCATTGCTTTCATAAACTTGTCAATTGCGCCCATTACCCAAATCCTTTCGTTCTATTTATTTCAAAAAAATCAATAAACACGCTCTCCGAATATACCGGTCCCCACTCTCACAATATTCGATCCTTCATCGAGTGCTGTCAGGTAATCACCGGTCATACCCATTGATAAATAACGCATAGATATATTATGGTCTTTTTCTTTATCTATGTCAAATATGTTTTGAAGCTTAAAAAACAGCGATTTCATCTCCCTGAAGTACTCTCTGTTGTCTTCCGGATCATCACATATGGGAGCGCTGGTCATAAGCCCGCAAACCCTTATTCCTTCGTACTTTTCAAGACTTCTGATAAAGCTTTCCGCGTCACCGGGTTTTATCCCGGCTTTGCTCTCCTCACCGGCTATATTTATCTCGACAAGGATATCCGTCCTGATGCCGGCTTTGATCGAAAGATCACTTATCTTTTCAGCCAGCTTCTCAGAATCCACGCTATGGATAAGAACGACCTTGCCGATGATATACTTGACCTTATTGGTCTGCAGCCTTCCGATCATATGCCATCTGATATCACCGGGCAGCTGCGGTATCTTTTCAGTCAGTTCCTGTACGTAATTCTCACCGAAATCACGCACACCTGCGCCATATGCCTCCAGAATATCCGAAACGGGCTTTTTCTTGCTCACGGCAAGAAGAAGCGCATCCGGTGACTTTCCGGATTTTATTTCTTTATCAATGCGTATTATATTATCTGAAATGCTGCTCATTTAATTGGATTTGATAAACTGATTGTCATCTACGCTTGATGCATCAAGAGCTATATAATCATATACTCTCAGACCGTATCTCGTATTCGACTTAACGATCGAGTAATCATGATTGCTTGAAAGTATCGTTACTTCCTTGAAATCCGCATATCCTTTGTTGATATTGTATACGCCTGTCAGCTCACCGCTCTCTTTGACAACAAATGTCCTCTGACCGTCATTAAAGTTGAGCACGTCCCCAGCTGATATCTGTGAGTCATCCACGTAGTATACCCTCTTCTCTGAATCATATCCGTAAACCTCGACTTTGAGGTCCTTGATAGTGGGTTTATGATCGTCATCCCACGCGGATATGAGTACGCTGTAATTGCCTTCTCCGTCATCCCTTACAAACTGTTCGTCTATCAGGAAGAACTGCTTCGTTACTATCGCTGAATTGGGTATCTTTAGACCTTCCTCTTCCCTGAGCACAAGCTCTATATCGAGATACCTGTCATTTGCAAAGGTAACCATCGAATTGTTGAATTCGAGTTCTACATAGTATCCGTCGTCGTTATGGTGGAGCTTTACCTTGCCCCAGGATTCATACTGATTCTTGAGGAAACGTACTCTTACATAATCCTCCTCGAGGAGTTTTTCACCGGTAGTCTGATCTACAGGTATGACAACGGACCATATCTCGCTTGTTGAGAGCTTGTAGATAGGCTCATTTGCGGCATGCAGGGAGTTACCAAGTATCTGTCCTCTGTCATAATCCGCATTGTTAAATACACTCTTATTAACGGTATCGGGAGTGAGTTCCTCATAACCGTCGATCCAGAATCCCGCAACTCCGGTCTCGGAGCTTGAAGCATACTTGAGCCCTCCCTGCGAAGCCGAAGCCGCGTTAAGGTCATCAAGGAGCATATTATTTGCGATCTTAAGTACGGTATTTTTAAGAGAATACTTGAAGTCATACACAGAACCGAAGCTGTGATTATCATATGAATGGGTAAAGCTTACGATGTCATTCTTGAAATCATCGAGTTCGCTGTCGGAGAGCTTATTTCCCTGGAGGCTCTGCTCCATGAGCATGTCATTGATCTTGCCGGTCTCGTCTACTGTATATACCAGGTCGCCCACGGCGAGTCTCTGACCTTCTCTGGCTACATAATTGACATATCCCGCATCATCAGTCATGTAGACTTTCTCATTTCTGATAGCGACAGCGGTATAGATCGTATTGGCTGCAAGGGATCCTTTAACTACTTCATATCTGACCAGATGCTCGGTATGAAAATAATTAAATACCACAATAACAACATAGACGAGGATCCCCGCAAAGAGCGCCCCGCCTAATGTTATCTTTTTTTTGTTTTCAAATTTGAGAATATTTCCGTCAGCCATTAAAGAGAAACTATGATCTTATCCTTAACGGATGCAGGCAGATCGGATTCGTTAAGAGATACACTCAGTACAAAATCTACATTGAAGTTGCTGCTGATATCCTCAAGCTTGGTTACGAAATCACTGATGTCCTGTCCTTCGAGAGATGCGATCTTGAGGAAACTGTCGAAATACATCTGCATAAGATCGTGATCCTGCGAGATGATGCCGTATATAAATCCGAGGAACTTATCTGCACTGTCGAGCTTGTAATTGGACACATCGATCATTCTGACTTTATTGTTAAGTTCATACATATGCTTGGTACTCTTGTCAAGATAGACAATATTACCGGACACTTTGGTTATCTCGGAGTTAACCTTTGCAAGCAGTTCTTTGGTCTTTCCTTTGCCCTTCTCGCCTACTATTAACTGTACCATATGTGAATCCTCCTAAGAAAGAAATTTGATATGTCCATTATACCCAAAATCGCCCAAAAACACAACAGATTATTGCATCAGACAGAGCAATTCGTTCATACATCCGTAGAGCTTATCATTGTCCTGTGCCCGCATGACTATGGCTATATAAGGGGTGCCTGCGGGGCTCTTGGCAAGGAGCACCAGGCAGTGTCCTGCAGCCGATGTAGAACCGGTCTTGCCGCCCACTACAGTAACACCGTGAGGGGCAACCCTGCCGCCGGAAAAGTAGCCGTTGGTATTCTTGACAGACATGGATACCTGATTGCCGGATTTGTTGTAATATACGGCCTCAAATGAAGACTGTGAGATGATCTCGGTGAAAGTCTCGTATTTCAAGGCTTCATTGAACATCAGATATATGTCATAAGGTGTCGTATAATGATTCTCGTCGGTAAGTCCGTGGGGATTGGTAAAATGAGTGCCTGTCGCGCCGATCGCGGCTGCTTCCTTATTCATCATATCCACGAAGCCTTCAATACTGCCGCCAACACCCTCTGCTATAAGGTTGGCAACATCATTTGCCGAATACATGAGAAGAACTCTGAGAGCCTGATCGAGCGACATCTTCTCACCCACTTTAAGGCCTGCAAGCTGAGCTCCGTATTCATTTACCAGACAGTTGGAAGTAACAGTGAGCATCTGGTCCGGAGAGCCGTATTTGATGGCAACGAGAGCGGTCATAACCTTCGTGATAGATGCAGGATTCACTCTCTCGTATGCATTCTTGCAGTAGACGGTCTCGAGAGTCTGAGTATTGAAAAGTACGGCAGCTTCGCAATCGGCAATACCTGCTCCCGCTTCACCGAAGTCGGTCGTCGGAGCAATGCATAGATTAGCTGCATATCCTGTAGCTCTGTCTCCGCCACCCGCAAAGAGGGACGAAAGGCCGCCTCCATTACCGGAAGGCTGGTATTTTGCCGAATAACTTAAATTGCCGCACCCGCTCAATAAAAGAACGGCTGCGGTCAATAAAGAAACTGATCTGACTAAAAATCTATCTGAATACTTCACGCCACTCCATATCGCCTCTGTCCAGAGCTTTGACCATGAGTTCCGCACTTGCCAGATTGGTTGCAAGCGGAATATTATGCGTATCGCATAGCTTTACGACATAATCCACATTGGGCTCATGTTCTTTCTGGGTCAGAGGATCTCTCAAAAAGATAACCAGATCTATCATGTTCTGCTCGATCTGAGCTCCAAGCTGCTGTTCTCCGCCAAGCGGGCCTGCCAGGAACTTATGAACGGTAAGGTTGGTAACCTCCTCGATAAGTCTGCCTGTGGTGCCTGTAGCATATAGTGCATGCTTGCTGAGTATCCCCCTGTAAGCTACGCAAAAATTCTGCATCAGCTTCTTTTTTGCGTCATGCGCAACCAGCGCAACGTTCATAACATACCCCCTTTAGTTAACAGTATTCTGAGAACCCCTTCTCATTTGCAGCCTGACATTGAGGACGAATCCTATGCCGGCATACAGCGAGATCAGCGACGAATTACCGTAACTCATAAACGGAAGCGGAAGTCCCGTATTAGGTAACAAAAACGTCGCGACCCCTATATTGATAAATGTCTGAAATCCGATGAGTCCCCCAACTCCCGCCGCTATGATGCTTCCGCATATATCCGGCGCTCGGATCCCGATATCAATACATTCGAGCACTATCAAAAACAAAAGAATTATAACAACAGCCGATCCCCTGAATCCGAATTCCTCACCTACAACGGCAAAGATCAGGTCCGTTTCCGCTTCAGAAAGGAATTTACCGTTCTTGACCGAAGTGATCTTATTATTCTTGTATCCCTTTCCTTCCAGCTGCCCCGAAGCTATCGCCGTCACGGAGTTTTTCTGCTGGTAGGAAATGTTTGGATACTCATCGGGATAGAAATATCCGAGGAGTCTCTCCATCTGGTAACCTTCGAGGAAATCCGAGCCCTTGGACATTGCTTTCTGGATAAAGATACCCGCAACGGGAAGAGCTATGATCAGAACGGCGATTATCAGCTTGTAGCTTATCTTTCCCGCATACATGATCACACAGAAAAGAGCTGCAAGAACGATCGAAGTCGACAGATCGGGCTGTTTTACGACCAAAAAGAAAGGAATTGCAAATAGTACCACACATGCCGCAATTACGCGGAAAGTATTGAATTCTTCCTTTCTTTTCATAATATACGCTGCATAGAATAAAATCAACAATATTTTGACAAATTCGGAGGGCTGGAACTGTACGCCTCCCAGCTTTAACCAGCGCTGCGCATTATGGGATGTCTCACCCATGAAAAGTACCGCGGAAAGGAGTCCTATGATAACGACATAAATGAGTGGATAGAGCTTCTGGATGATATGATAGTCGATCAGGATACATATGACCATACCGACTACACCGACAACAGCTCCCCTTATCTGTTTGATCTGGAAGCTTTCCTCGGCACTGCCGATCGCCATTATACCTATCACGGTTACGGCGATCACATATATGACCAGTTTGAAGTCAAAATTTCTTAATCTGTAATTTCTGAACATATCTTACAACTCGTTGGTTACACCCGCTTCGGGGTCGGATGCTCTTCCGTTAATGAGATCCTCCTCACTCTCGGCTTCAAAGTAGTAATTGATGATATCCTTGGATATCTGAGCGGCATAGTCCGAAGAATATCCGAAAGGTACTCTTGTTGCCATGGCGATCTCCGGATCTTCGCTCGGTGCGTAACATACGAAAAGAGCATGGCTGGGTCTCGTAGATATCTGCTGCGCCGTTCCGGTCTTGCCCGATACCTCTATCGTGCAATCATCATAATATGTCTTGGTAAGGACCACATCCCTCATACCGCCTCTTATGACTCTCCAGTATTCATCAGAGAGCTCGATCGTATTTCTGACTACAGGCTTAAATTCTTTGATCGTATAGCCCGCAGGATCAGTCACATGATCAACAAGTGTCAGCTGATAGCAGGTTCCCTTGTTGGCGATCGCTGTTACATAACGGGCAAGCTGAGTCGTGGTATAGCTGTGAGTACCCTGTCCGATGGCACTTCGTACGGCGTCGGTATCGGATACATCGGGTGCATACTCTGAGATCTCTACACCTGACTTATCAGAAAGTCCGTAAATATCTGCATATTTATACAGAGTGTTGAGTCCCTGCGTATCGTTATATGTACCGCCTACTGTTGCCAGTCTGTATCCGACTTCGTAGAAGAAATAGTTACATGAATCCCTTATCGCGCTTCTTACTATCTCCTGTCCGTGTCCGTGACTCCAGCATCTGGGTGAAGGCGTTACAGATTCGAAAAGTCCTACACAATTGATCCTGGTATTGGTATTGATGACGCCTTCCAAGAGTCCTGCCGTAGCACTTACAGGCTTAAATGTGGATCCCGGAGCCGCCTTATACTGTGTCGCAAAGTTAAGAAGGGGTGATGACTTGTCGTTGGTAAGTTTCTCATAATAGCTCGTATCAACGGAATTGGCCATCTTGTTATTGTCATACCCGGGATAAGTAACCATTGCAAGTACCTTGCCCGAACCTACATCCGTGATGACAACGGATGCATTGCAAGGATCCAGAGCAAGCTGAGCCGGTGTAATATCGAGGTTCTGGATCCTGTTCATCATAAACTGATATGCTGAAAGTCTGCCGTTCTTGAGATTATCAATCTCACTTTGTGATACCTGTATCACATTCTGCTCCCAGAGAAGAAGGCATACATCACTGCCGTTTATGGTGCCTCCGAGGAGCATGTATTTATATATCTTCTTCTGGAAATCACTGCTCTGATCTATCTCACGGATCGCCTCCTCGACCACTTTGGAAAAGAGCTCCGAAGAATCCGAATATTTGGAATCAAGAGAAAGCTTGGATACATCAACCCAGTTCTGGGATATACAGTATTCAAGATAAGCGCCGAGGCTGATATTCTCATTGGTCGTCCAGTTAACGACCATCTCGTCGGTCGGATCCATCTTGGTCTGATCGAGCACACCGTTAGATATGAGCATCTGGACTATCGTACTCTCATATGCCTTGTACTCATTATTCAGCCTGCTGTATATAGTCCTCTTCTCGAAAAGCTCATTTCTGATCTTCTCATATACATCATTGTGATATTGGATATATGTGCTGTAGACCTTCGCTTCTGTCTCCATCGCATCGTCCGTAGCCATATGTCCCATATCGAGAAGGTTATTGTTAAATGCGGCAAAATATACATCATAGATCGGTATCCTGATATCCGAGCTGGTTGAATTGGCCGAAGGGATGTATTCCTTCGCGTTAATAATCTTGCTTGCGACAAGTCCCGCAAGTTTCTGTTCAACTATATTGTAGACCGCTTTGGTAAGATCCATATCTATCGTCAGATATACATCATTTCCGGCCTTGGGGTCGTTCTTTTCAAGAATGGATATAACCTTACCGGTAGAGTCGACCATGACTCGCTCATATCCTTTATTTCCCTGGAGCGTATTCTCAAGTGCAGCCTCTATACCGCTCTTTCCTACGACATCATTGATGGAATATTTCTCTGAAACTCCGCTCTGCTCATAGGCCTGCTGATTGAGGTCTGCGAGCTCATCGGACGATATTCTTCCGGTATATCCGAGGAGCTGTGCGAAGTAGAAAGAATCCACATACTTTCTGACATATCCTTCCTCTATCGTTACGCCCGGCAGAATGTCTGCATTCTCAAGGATGGTAGCTACGGTCTTATCTGATACATCCGTCGCTATAGTAGTTCCGATATACTTTCTGTATGCAGTACGGCTCATGGAGTATCTGATGTTCATTACTCCCAGCCATTCCTTCTTGGTCAGTCCAAGTCCCGGTTCAAATGAGTTTTTGTCATTGGGATCGGCGTAATCTCCGATACGATAATAATATCCGTTTCCGGAAGGTCTGCTTAAATATCTCATGACCTCCAGAGGAGTGGATGCAGCCTCCTCGGCTGTCAGTTCGGAAGTGCTGGTATGATCGTAGACATCGGCAAGGAAACGCTCCAGAGCCTTTCCGCTTACGGAATACTCGAATATACCGTCCTTGTTGATATAGATCTTGAAATTGGAATCAAGCCTGTCGCCGTTCTTTTCGATAAGACGAAGAAGTGTGAGCGCAAGTTCATTGAGTTTCTGATTCTTCTGTTTCCCGGTCTCGAAAGTATCCTCGATCTTTACGGAATAAGCAAGTTCACTGTATGCGAGAAGTTTCCCGTTACAGTCATATATATTGCCTCTCGATGAAGCGATATCCCTTGTCTTTTCCTGTTCGAGTACAAAATTGTCCAGATAAGTCTGACCGTTTACTATCTGCAGCGAAAAACATCTGTACAAAAGCACGCCCCCTAAAAGGAGCATGACAATGTACATAACGGTCAGCCTACTCGATATGATACTCTGAAGGCGTTCCTTGATTATGTCCGGCAATTGTCCTCTCCTTTCGGAGTCTTATCATTTCAAATCGATTATATGCATGCAGGAGCACAGGGTATACGATGATGGAAATAAGCAGCGTATACAGCGCTTCCGGCACTATTATCTTCAAAAGATAGAATGAGAAATTAAGCTTTCCTCTCACGAGGAATCTGAAGATATAGAAAAGAAGCCCATAAGACAGGTCACTGGTGAATATGAGGATCATGGGAAGTCTGATGTCTTCGGGATAGAAAAGGCCGAAAAACTGACCGTTAACATACCCTACGAGAGTCATTATAAGAGCCGAGAAACCAAGCATTCCTCCGAAAAAGATATCAAACAAAAGTCCTGCGAGAAAACCTGTATACATCCCCGTCTTCTCTCCGTACATAAAACCGAAAACGCTTACCGGGATGATAAGTATATCAGGTGTAACTCCGGCAATGGAAAGGTGCGAGAAAAGGGTACTCTCGATCACGAAAAATATGGGAATTGTTATAAAACAAAAGAATTTCTGAAGCATATTTATGCCCTATTCGGATGCTGCGTTTTTCATATCAGTGATGACAAGCACAGTTCCCAAATGCTCAAAATCAACTACGGGAAGTATCTTCCCGGAGTATGTCAGGTTATTGCTGTCCTTATCCGCGGACTGAACATAGCCTATGAGAAGTCCGGGCAGATACTTATCGCTTATCTGACTGGTTACAACCTTCTCGCCCAGAATATTTACATTGTCAGATATGCTCAGCTGTGAAAACGACAGCGTGCCGTCATTTCTCATTTCTTCCAGATTTCCTGCAACTATGAGCGTATCTTCCGTGGAAAGTACCTGTCCGCTCACATAAGCACCGTCCGAAATAACAGCGGTAACTCTGGACCAGTGATCTCCGACCGAAGATATCCTTCCTACCAGACCGCCTCCGGCGATCACATTCATATCGACCTGCAGTCCGTCTTTACTTCCCTTGTCTATGGTAAATCCGTAGAACCAGTTACTGTTATCGGATGCTATTATCCTCGCTCCTACTTTTGAATATGAATCATACTCATCGCCGAGTTCAAAAAGATCACGAAGTTCCGCAAGTTCATATCTCTCCTTAGAGAGTATGGTATTCTCTTCGGTAAGTTCGTCTACCCTGGCTTTTAATTCTTCGTTTTCTTTAGCAAGGGCCTCCATCGAGCGGAACTCATCCTTGCGGGTATTCATCCAGATTCCAAGTTTACTAAGTCCCTTCTCGAAAGGAACTATCATATTGCCAACAGTATTGTTGAAGGGTGCGTCGAAAGAGTTGGTTCCGTAAGTGATAACCATCAGAAAAACACATATCCCCGCGAGTATCATAAGGACAACTCTCCCGGGGATCTTGCGTCTTATCGATTTTTCCCGTAAAACGGGACTCATTTACTCATTCCTTCCGCAGAAAAAGCAAGCTCTGAATACTCATGATCTACCAGTATCCTGCCAAGTCCTTCCGCAGTCGAGCTTATCGGATCTTCGCTGACATTAACCTTCAGTCCCGTACCGTCAGCTATTCTCTCAACGACATGAGCCACCTGACTTGCGCCTCCGGTGAGATAAATGCCGTTTCTGTAGATATCAGCCGAGAGTTCGGGCGGGGTCTTCTCGAGAATCATCTTGATATTATCAATGATCTCCTTGAAATCCTCCTCAAGAGCGGATACCAAAAGTTTGGAAGGTATGATCCTCTCGACGGGAAGTCCGGTAACGATATCTCTGCCGTATACGGTAGCTCCTCTTCCGGATTCCTCAAGATCACGTAATGAAATCTTGACCTGTTCAGCAGTCTTGCCGCCTATTGCAAGTCCGTATTCACTCCTGATGATTGCCCTGATCGCTTCATCAAACTTCTGTCCGCCTGCTTTGATCAGCTTACTTAATACGATGCCGCCAAGTGAAAGAATGGATATCTCAGTAGTATCGAATCCAACGTTAACGACCATAACTCCGACAGCGGTGCGGACATCAATGCCGAGGCCTATACCGTCAGCGACAGCTTTATCGGCAACGCAGATCCTTTTTGCCTTAACTCCGGCTTCTTTGACCAGATCGTAGAACGCTCTCTTCTCTACATCTGTTATATCCCAGGGAACGGCGATGATATAATCCGCAGCCTTGATAGTACCTCCCTGAAGATCGGAAAGCATGTAATGAAGCATGGACTCCATATTTCCGAGATCGGATATAACACCGAATTTAAGCGGATAAGAGATCGTGATATTGGAAGGCGCCTTCTCATACATTTCAAATGCAGAGTCTCCGTATGCAAACATTCCGCCTTTGTCCTTGATAGCTATCATATTCTTCTGAACGAGAACTTCCCCCGTCTGAGCCGAATAGATCTTGATATTGTTGGTACCGAGATCGATACCGAATGCATTGATCGCCACGAATTATTCTCCTTATGAATGTTTATGTAAGTCTGTCATATTCCAGGTAACTGTAATAATTGCCGTCACCAATGATTATATGGTCTATAAGAGGTATGCCGATTTCAATTCCGAGCTTTAGGATCCTCTCAGTCACTTCATCATCCTGCCTGCTTGGCTTTACCGATCCGCTCGGATGATTGTGTATGAGGATGATCCTTACCGCTCTCCTCTTAAGAGCTTCTATAAAGATCTCTCTGGGCGATACAAAAGAAGTATTCACCCTGCCTTCGGAGATCACGGATTCCGAGATCATCATATTCTTGGAATCAAGGCAAACGAGCACAAGCCTTTCCCTTTGCAGGTGCCGAAGTTCCTCCATGAAAAAATCTGCGACTTTTTCGGGGCTCCTTGCATCAAAACCAACCTCAGCCCTGGCTCTGGACATTCTGGCTGACAGTTCCGCGACCGCTTTGAGCTTTACGGCTTTTACAGGACCGATGCCGTCTATAGCCTGCAGTTCCTCAATCGAGACATCAACAAGTCCGAGAAGCCCTTTCCTTGGATATCTTCCGAGTTCAAGCACTGCGGAAGCTACCGATTCGGCATCTTCTCCGACACATCCCGTCCTCAGGATAATGGCCAAAAGCTCACTCTCCGTGAGGTTTTCTCCACCGAACCTCAGGAATTTCTCATAAGGTCCTTCGGATTTTTTATTTTTCATATACACTCCTTCGCCTTCTCCCTGCGAAGGATGCTTAAGTCCCGAAGGACTATCGCATACATAACTATTTTATCAGACAATACCCGCATCCACAAGACTTTGGTAGGATTTGAGGATACCGAGCTTGCCGTGAGGCCAGGACAGTCCGCCTTGGAAATATACGCTGTACGGAGGCTTTATGGGTCCGTCTGCCGACAGCTCTATGGATGAACCGGAAACAAATGCTCCTGCAGCCATGATCACGGGTGCATCATAACCGGGCATATCCCAGGGTTCGGGAGTTACAAATGAGTCAACGGGAGCAGCGGACTGTATTCCTCTGCAGAAAGCTTCGACTGCATCGGCTCTTCCGAATGTAACTGCCTGAATGATATCATGTCTTGATCCCTTGCCGTCGGGAAGTACGGAAAATCCGGATCTTTCATAGAGATTGGCAGCAAATATCGCACTCTTTAACGCAGATGCAGTAACTATGGGAGCCATAAAAAATCCCTGATAGAATGAAGGAAGTATACCAAGGCTGGCTCCAACCTCCTTGCCGAGTCCCGGAGATGTGAGCCTGTGTGCGGCATTCTCGATCATCTCTTTCCTGCCGGCAAGATACCCTCCGATAGGTGCCAGTCCTCCTCCGGGGTTCTTGATAAGCGATCCGACGATGAGATCCGCTCCAACATCGGTGGGCTCGATCCTTTCGACAAATTCTCCGTAGCAGTTATCTATCATGCAAAGGAGGTCAGGCTTGATACTCTTTATGAAAGATATGAGCTCTCCGATCCTTTCTACGGAAAGAGTGGGTCTGGTCTGATACCCCTTGGAACGTTGTATAGTGACGAGCTTAGTCCTGTCATTTATGCTCTTTCTGATGCCCTCATAGTCAAACTCCCCGCCATCCTTAAGATCGACCTGCGAATAAGTGATGCCATACTCCGCAAGACTTCCCATGGAAGGTCTGATGCCGATGACTTCCTCGAGAGTATCATACGGCTTTCCGACAGGGGATAAAAGCTCATCACCCGGCCTTAAGTTAGACATGAGTGCAAGAGCAAGCGCATGTGTTCCACAGGTGATCTGAGGTCTTACCAGTGCATCCTCGGTATGGAACACTCCGGAATATACCTCCTCAAGCGTATCCCTTCCGATATCGTTATATCCGTATCCTGTAGTCCCGAGCAGGCATGCTTCGCTTACTTTGGACTCCTGCATTGCGGATATGACTTTGAGCTGATTGTACTCTGCCGTTTCATCTATAGCTTTAAATCTGTCTTCAAGTTCTTTGCAGATCTGCTCCCCGAGACTGTAAACCTTCTCGCTGATCCCAAGTTTCAGATACATTTCTTTTGATTCGTTCTGCGACATTTCCTTCATTTCCTTTTGCAATCTTGTGTTATCTTATTTGATGATCCCTTTATCTTGTAGTGTCTTTAACATAAATGCAAGCATTCTTTCATTTTCGCCGTTAAAGTCACTTCTTTCTATCCAGACAGCATCTTTTACAGACCTGAAATAAGTGAGTTGTCTCTTGGCAAAATTCCTGGATCTTTTCTTGATGAGTTCGGTTGCTTCTTCCGGACTTCTCTCACCATATATCAGATCAGCGATCTCTTTATATCCGAGCCCCTGCATCGAGACTGCGCTCCTGGGTACTCCGCTGTCCAAAAGTCCCTTTACTTCATCCAAGAGACCGGCATCCATCATCTTATCGACTCTTCGGTTTATGCGGTCATATATGATCTCTCTTTTATCATTGAGAACGAAATAGACATGATCATAGATGTAATCCCTGGCTTTTTCCGTTTCATTATGCTCAGAGATCTTTACGCCCGTGCGATGATAATATTCAAGTGCTCTTATAACTCTTTTGATATTCTCTTTGGGAATGGATACCGCACTTGCAGGGTCTGCATCTTTAAGTTTTTCAAAGAGAGCTTCGCATCCGTTAACTTCGTAATACTTCCAAAGACTGTCAGCGTATTCTTTATCCGTGGCATCATCGGTAAATTTCACATCACGCAGGAAAGCCTGTATATAGAATCCGGTACCTCCGGCAACAATGGGAATATGCCCCCTTCCTGTGATATCATCCACGCATTCCCTGGCCTTTTTCTGGAAAAACATCACATTAAACTCATCAGTCGGCTCAAGTATGCTGATCATATGATGAAGGACACCCTTCATCTCCTGAGCTGTTATCTTGGCTGAACCTATATCAAAACCTTTATATACCTGTACGGAATCAGCCGAGATCACCTCTCCGCCGATCTTTAAGGCCAGATCGACTGCAAGATCGGATTTCCCGGAGGCGGTAGGCCCGGCTATGACTATTACCGGAGGCTTGGTTTCGCTCATTCCACTATCCTCTTAAATCTCTTCTCGAGATCCTTCTCGGTAAGCACTATAGTTGTAGGTCTCCCGTGAGGACAATTGTACGGATTTTCAAGAGTAAGCATTTCATCTATCAGTTTTTCGGCTTCGGCTTCCGAGAGACTGTCTCCGCCTTTTACGGAGGCCTTGCAAGCCATGTCCGCGATCCTTTCCTCGATGGAAGCATATCCGCCGTGACCTGTCCCCTCCGATAATTCGGAAAGCACTTCAAGGAAAAGCTCTTTCTCCGAATGTCCGTAGAGATCTGCAGGTACGGCGCGGAGTGCATATTCGGATCCGCCGAAATGCTCCACTTCAAAGCCAAGCTTAAGGAAAGCATCAGCATTCTCATTAAACACGCTCTCTTCTTTACCTGACAAAGAGATGATGACAGGCGGAAGGATCTGCTGTGATGCAACCTTTCCCTCTCGGAGTCTTTTTACCATTCTTTCGTAATTGACCTTTTCATGTGCTGCATGCTGATCGATAAGAAGGAGCTTATCCTCGAATCTTACGATCATATAGCAGTCGAATGCTATTCCTATAAGCCTGAAGTCAGGCCTGTTTGTACGGGATAATATCCTCACCGAAGATTCATTACCCGTGTCTTCGTCAGAGTCTGTGACAGTCTGAAGATCCCCGGATGTATACAGCGGAAGATCTTCGTCCACGCGCATCTGTCTGTACACCGGCTTTCTGTTATCTTCAAAAAATGAATCAGTCCGGTCCGCCTCATTGCCGTTTTCTTCTTCATCATCGCTAAAGAATGAAGTACTCGTAAATCTGGCATAGGGATCATCACCGGTCTTTCTTGCTTCCTCAAAAGGCTCGGGATTCCTGCCGGATGTTATCTCGGTAAGATCCGCATTTCTCTCTTCTTTTTTCTCTTCATTGGTCTGCAGTACTTTATCGGGAAGAGTCTCCGTACCTCTGATGCATGCGCTTACGGATGAAGTTATAAATCCGGATACTTTCATCCTCTCGGAAAGTCGGACTTCCGTCTTGGCGGGATGAACATTGACATCGACTTTCTCAGGATCAACGCTGATATTAAGGAAACATACCGGGAATCTGTGAAGCATCAGATATCCGGCAAAACCTTCCTCTACAGCGGTTGAGAGTTCTGTACTCTTTACATACCTTCCGTTTACGAAGAAGTTCTCAAAACTCCTGGCCGACCTTACGAGCTCGGGTTTACCGATAAAACCGTTAAGTGAAACTCCCTCAGTCTTTGCATTAAGGTGCAGCAGTGCATTGGAGATCTCTCTACCGTAAATGCGGTATATGACCTCTTTCAGATCTCCGGATCCCGATGTATGAAATCTGGTCTTGCCGTTTGATGTAAACTGAAATGAGATATCAGGATGGGAAAGAGCTATCCTTTCCATGATATCGCAGATATATGACCCTTCCGTCTGAGGAGTCCTTAAGAATTTAAGCCTCGCGGGAGTATTATAAAACAGATTTCCGGCTATGACCGTAGTCCCTGTCGGTGCTCCGATTTCTTCGCATTCCAGTTCTTTTCCGCCTTCCAGGTAGACTCTCGTTCCGGTAAGAGAATCTTTTGTCTTGGTTATCATCTCAAGTCTGGAAACTGCGGAAATACTTGACAGAGCCTCGCCTCTAAAACCCAGGCTGTGAATGTGATCCAGGTCTGAAGCGTCTTTTATCTTACTGGTAGAGTGTCGCAGGAACGCAATCTTAAGCTCTGCCGAAGGGATGCCGCACCCATTGTCGGTAACGCGCATCATCTCTGTTCCGCCTTCTTTGATCTCGACGGTAACTGAAGTTGCTCCTGCATCTATGGAATTCTCAACAAGCTCTTTAATAACATTCGCCGGTCTTTCAACAACTTCACCGGCGGCGATCCTGTCTATCGTGACATCGTCCAATACATGTATGGGCATAACCCTCTCCGATCATCAAAACATATATCTGTTGTTAACACGATTCTGCATACGATACAGTGTATTCATCGCTTCTATCGGTGTCATGGATGAGATATCAAGCTCCGATATCTCTTTTAAGATATCCTCGTCCGTGTTCATATCAAAGAAGCTCATCTGGCCCATGTCGACTTCATCGGGCGCAGATCCGCTTTTTTTCCTGCTGTTTGCACTCTTAATATCGGCGATCTCTTTGATCTTCTCGGTGATATCATTCTCTCCGAGCTGACTTGCTATCTCTTTGGCTCTGTTTATTACACTGTCGGGTACACCTGCAAGCTTCGCAACCTGTATTCCGTAGCTCCTGTCAGCTCCGCCTTTAACGATCTTTCTTAAGAATACAATATTGTCTCCGGACTCTTTTACAGCTATGCAGTAATTGTTTACATTATCGATCTTGCCCTCAAGCTCCGTAAGTTCATGATAGTGCGTAGCAAAGAGAGTCTTGGCTCCGAGGAGTTTGCGATTGCTTATATGCTCTACAACGGCCCAAGCGATTGAGAGTCCGTCAAAAGTGGAAGTACCGCGTCCTATCTCATCGAGTATGATGAGTGAATTGGACGTAGCATTCCTGAGTATATTGGAGACCTCGTTCATCTCAACCATAAAGGTCGACTGTCCGCTCGCGAGATCATCAGAAGCTCCCACCCTGGTAAAAATCCTGTCCACAACACCTATATTGGCTGATGCGGCAGGAACAAAGCATCCCATCTGAGCCATGAGCACGATAAGCGCGGTCTGTCTCATATATGTCGATTTACCGGCCATATTGGGACCTGTGATGATATTTACGAGGTTTTTGTCATTATCGAGATATGTATCATTTGCGACAAAAAGATCCCTTCCTCCGTCCGCTCCCTGCATCATCTCAACTACCGGGTGTCTGCCGTCCTTGATATCTATTATCCCTCTCGTATTGAGTTTGGGTCTAGTATAATGATTCTTCTCGGATACATAGGAAAGAGATGTGATAACATCGAGCCTTGCCACTGCATCGGCTGTATTCTTTACCCGCTCTACATTGGCTTTGACCGTATCACTGATCCTGCAGAAGATATCATACTCGAGGCTGCTGAGTTTTTCCTGGGAATGAAGTACTTCATCCTCGATCTCTTTAAGTTTGACCGTAGTAAATCTCTCGGCATTGGTAAGTGTCTGTCTGCGAATGAAATCATCGGGGACTTTATCCTTAAAGGAATTGGTCACCTCAAAGAAATATCCGAATGACTTATGGAACTTGATCTTGAGATTCTTGATACCGGTTCTTTCTCTCTCGGTTTCCTCAAGCTCTGAAAGCCACTTCTTTCCGTCCCTTGCGGCCACTCTAAGTCTGTCAACTTCTTCATCGAATCCGTCGCGGATTATCCCACCGTCCCTCGCTGACAAGGGGGGCTCTTCGATGATACCGGCCGAAATGAGTTCCCTGATATCATCAAGCGTATCCATATCATTTATAACTGACGAAATATATTCACTGCCGAAGTCCTTAAGCGATTCTTTTACCGCGGGAAGTATTGCGATTGAAGAACAGAATGATACCAATTCTCTGGGGCCTGCAGAACCATACGCCATCCTGGTGAGGAGTCTTTCCAGGTCATATACGGATGTCAGATATTCTCTTATCTCATCTCGGGAGATATTCTTTTTATTGAATTCGTCTATAGCATCATAGCGTTGTTTGATGGGCTCCGGCTTGCAGAGAGGCTGCTCCGTCATACTGCGAAGAAGTCTTCCTCCCATCGCGGTCTTGGTCTTGTCAAGCACCCAGAGAAGACTTCCTCTCTTATTCTTCTCCCGAAGAGTCTCGGTGAGTTCAAGATTTCTCCTGGATGCCGAGTCAAGCATCATATAGTCATCGCTTCTGTAGATCTTAACTCCGGTGATATTATCAAGGCCGGTCATCTGGGTCTGACGCAGATAAGTGAGAGTAGCTCCGGCAGCCAATTTGCCGTAGTTAAGGTCTGAAAGTCCGAGAGACTGCAGACTGTGCGTTGCAAAATGAGAAGTGATCTCTCTCTCGCATGACCTCTCATCAAAAAGATGCGCTTCGAGTCCGAAGACCGCAACGCCGTATCTTTCCTTGTATTCCGATATTTCCTCCCCGCTGATGAGGAATGCTTCATTGCAGACGAGTTCGGTTGCGCCGAACTTTCCGATCTCATTTCGAAGTTCCTGTACGCTGCCTACTTCGGTGACCATGAAGACACCTGTGGATATATCGGAGATACACAGACCTATACCATTATCCGAATAATAGACACAAAAGAGATAATTATTCTTTGACGCATCCAGCGTCTGCATATTCATATTGGTGCCGGGAGTTACCACCCTGATAACTTCCCTTTTTACAAGCCCTTTTGCAAGTTTGGGATCTTCGACCTGCTCACAGACAGCGACTTTATGTCCGTGCGAAACAAGTTTTGCTATATATGGTTCTGCAGCATGAAAAGGCACTCCGCACATGGGAGCACGCTCTTCGAGGCCGCATGATTTTCCTGTTAATGTGAGTTCGAGTTCTCTTGATACCGTGATCGCATCGTCAAAGAACATCTCGTAGAAGTCACCGAGACGATAGAAAAGAATACAATCCGGATACTGCTTATGCGTATCCAGATAGTTTTGCATCATTGGTGTTACATCATTTTTGTCAGGACCTGAAGTCATAAACTTCCTCTTTAACCACAAAACCCTGAGGACGGCTTTCCGCCCCCAGGGATTGTTTACTTTCGGGCTTACGCCTTATTTATGAAGCATTTCTCTTCTCGGCGTATCCGTTATTGATATAGTGCAGATAGTACTTGGTGAGATCGTCTCCGAAAGCCTTTCTGAGGTCTTCGTAGTTCTCTTTGTATTTCCATACATTGAAGGTTGAGATACCGGTTCTTCCTTCCTTCATTCCGAGAGTAACGAAGTGGTTGAAAAGCTTGTTCTCGTCATATCCGAATGCAGCTCTGAGATCGGGATAGGTATCAGCATAATACTTTGCATTGAATACGAGTGAGTAATCGACATTTCCCTTCTTGGTGGTTGCAGCTGCAACAGGCTGTGCATTCACATTGGTAACACCGGTAGGAATAAGTGAATATGCACCTTCCTTGGTATGATTTGAACCGTTGGAGATATCAAGCATACCCTTTCTTACGCTGTAGAACTGCTGGTGAACTCTGCCGTCTATGTACTTGATGATAACCTGATCAACAGTTCCGAGAGCAGCAACATTGGGGCCAACACCCTCATAAGTCTTGTAGAGGATAAGTGTTCCTACATTGTCGTAGAAATTAACGCTTGCTCCGGGGTAAACATGAGCCTCTCCGACTTCGCCGTGTACATTGGCAAGGCAGAAGTCAGTACCGTAAAATCTGTCGATTCCGTTGGTGTAGAATACAATGCCCTTGGAGTAAGCATATGTAAGGCTTGCAAGATGAGCATCAAGTGTGATCTCCTCAACAGTGTGATCCTTAAGAGAGTCTCCGATAACGGTGATATTGTCACCGTTTCTCACACCGCTTCTGTTGAAGTAGTAAAGAGACTTATACTCACCGTCCTTGTCGTAGTCCTTGTTGATGAAATTCCACTCAGAAACAGTTCCGGGAAGTTCAAGATATTTGAAAACATAATCGGTTGCATAAGAAGTGATAGACGCATTCATGACGAGAACTGCACTTGCAACCAGTCCGAGTGCCAAAGAAGCATATTTTTTAATCCTTTTCATGTGTCCCCTTTCCGTGCATTTCCATATGCACAAACCACTATAATTATAACCGTTATTTTATCTTTATGCAAGTGATTAAATGAACTTATTTCCTGCTCCCGATATAATAAAATCCTTTGCATTCATCAAGCGAAATGGGCACGATCCTGCCATAGTCGGATGGTCTGCCGTCAAAGTGAACTATCATGTTGTTTGAGAGCCTTCCGCTTACCATTCCGGGCCGCTGCGTATATACATCCTCTACAAGTGCATCCATCACTTTGCCTTTAAGAAGAGCTGCTCTTTCCTGTGCACTTATCTTTACGGCTTCAAGCACTCTGTCAAACTCATGCTTTACCCATTCCTCGGATACCTGATCGGGCATATCCGCAGCAGGAGTGCCTGTTCTCTTAGAATAAATGAATGTAAAAGCGTTATCGAAGCCGACCTTTTTGATGACATCTATGGTATCATCGGTATCGCTTTCCGTCTCACCGGGAAATCCCAGCATGATATCCGTGGTGATCGCAATATCAGGTATCTCTTCCCTTATCCTTAAAGCCAGATCGATATACTTAGATCTGTCATATACTCTGTTCATCCTCTTAAGCACGCGATCCGATCCCGACTGAAGAGGAAGATGCAGATGACGGCATATTTTGTCGGAGTCCTTCATGACACCGATCAGCTTATCGGAGAGATCCTTGGGATGTGAAGTCATGAACCTGATCCTCTTAATGCCTTCGATCTCTTCAACGCGTTTTAAAAGATCCGCAAAATCAGTTTCTTCATCAAGGCCTTTGCCGTAAGAATTAACATTCTGACCAAGGAGCATAACTTCTATAACTCCGTCATCGGCAAGTCCCTTTATCTCCCCTATGATATCCTCGGAATTTCTGCTTCTCTCTCTTCCTCTGACATATGGAACGATACAGTAAGTACAGAAATTATTGCATCCATACATGATATTAACGCCGGATTTAAAAGGGTATTTCCTCTCAGAAGGAAGGTCCTCGGCGATCGTATCGGTCTTTTCCCATATCTCACAGATCTTTGTATCCTCAAGGATCCCGCACAGATACTCAGGGAACCGGAATATATTATGAGTACCGAAGATGAGATCGACAAAAGGATAAGTCTCCTTTATCTTCCCGGGTATGCCGGTCTGCTGCATCATGCATCCGCAGAGAGCGATCTTCATACCGGGCTTTTTCTTCTTGATCGCGCCTGCAGAGCCAAGTCTTCCAAGCAAACGATTGTCGGCATTATCCCTTACAGTGCAAGTGTTGTATATAAGAAGGTCGCAATCTTCATCTTCAGTCAGCTCAAATCCTGCATACCTTAAGACTCCGGAGAGTTTTTCCGAATCCCTTGCATTCATCTGACAACCGAAAGTGACAACACAGGCAGTGGGTATCCTTCCCAGTTTTCCGGCAAACTCGCTCGTCAAGCGACATGCTTTTTCGATATATTCCTTCTGTCTTTCGTTTTCTAAAATATCCTGTTCTTTCATCAAAGACCTTTTCTTTCAAAACAAATGTGCGGACGAGCCGCACATTCGATAAATACTATCTGACATCACCCATGAAGCAAAGAACAACAAGTGTCGGGCCGGTATGTGCTCCTATTATAGTTCCGAGCCTGCTCATATATCCGTTCTTGAATCCGAATCTTTTCTCAACCTCGGCTTTTACGAATTCCGCATCCTCAAGGCAGTCGCCGTGAGCTACGGTATAGAATATCTCATTATCGGACTTTCTTGATCCCATATGCTCTTCCATGAAGTCCACCATGGCCAAAAGACTCTTTTTTCTGCCGCGGACTTTCTCTACGGGAACAAGTTTTCCGGCCTCATCTACATGAAGTACGGGTTTGATGCCTGCGAGAGTTCCTATGGCAGCGCTGGTCTTGGAAACTCTACCGCCTCTCCAGAGGTCATAAAGATCATCAACCGTAAATACATGAATTATATTCTGCCGATTATCAAGGACCCACTGAGCCACTTCATCGATGCTCTTTCCTTCTTTTCTGAGCCTTGCCGCATGCCATACGATAAGGCCCTGCCCGATAGATGCACAAAGCGTGTCGATGCAGATGATCTTCTTGTCAGGGTGCTCGTCCATTACCATCTGCGCACCGAGCGTTACGCTTCCGACAGTACCGGATATTCCGGAACTCATTCCGAGATAGAGTATCTCGTCATTATCCTTGATAAGTCTCTCAAATATCTCTTTCGCTTCTTCGGGATTGGCCTGTGATGTGGTAGGCTTTGAACCGGCTCTCATTCCTTTGTAGAACTCGGAAACATCCAGATCTTTTCCGTGACCGTAACTGACTCCGTCGAGTATCGTAGTGAGAGTTATGATTTCAATATCATTCTCCTCATAAAACTCATGTCTCATATCGGAACAGTTTTCCGTGACGAGTTTAAACATCTTCAAATCCTCCGTTTATTCTGTATTTACTGGCGTCCTGTAGATCCGAAACCGCCTCTGCTCACATTACCGAGACTCCCGGTCTCTTCAAATACTATCTTAGGCTGGTGCTCTATGATCCTGAACTGGCACACTCTGTCATTAACATGAACAACCGTATCTCTGGTGGCATATACGGGAAGCCTGATGATATCATCATCTCCGCAATAACTCTCATCGACCACGCCTATGCTGTTGGCCTGAAGAAGACCGTAATTCTTAAAAAGCGAGGATCTCGGTGCCACGAGCATCTCATATCCCTCGGGTATCTGCATTGATACACCGAGATCGATGAGTGTAAAGTCTCCGGCTTTGAGTTCATACTCTTTTGCACTTCTAAGATCGATCCAATCGCTCTTTCCGTCAACATATGTGAGTTTGTCGATCTCATTTGAATGATACTTGATCCTGATAGTCTTTTCCATTTTTGTATCCTTTATCTATTCATTTGCTTCAAGAACTTCATTTTCTGCCTGAGCTGTATATATATTGAAATCCCTGCGATCATCCTGGAAGATGACTGCTTTGCCCTCAGTCAGAGACTTCTTAACATCTATTACTCTCTGATTGAGACTTCCCTTCCAGCATAGAGTCACATCTCTCTCCGCCTCGATATACTCACCGTCTACGAGCACATCTATGTATTCCATCACGGGCAGCTCCCTGATATCCTCCCAGGAATCACCCGTATAGACCCAGATTGTCTTATCCGGAAAAGTCTCTCTGATCTCCTTGCAAAAAGCAGTGACATCGGACAGATTGCCTCGATAGAGAGGATCCCCTCCCGAAAGCGTGATGCCGGAGATATAATCCCTTCTAAGCAGATCAAAGACTTCTTCCTTTGCATCATCATCAAAGGGAAGTCCGCCGTTAGGATCCCATGTCAGCATATTCTGACAGCCCTTACAGTGATGTGAGCATCCGGCAAGCCAAAGTACAACTCTGAGACCGTCTCCGTTTTTCATATCATCTTTGGTGATATTATGATATCGCATTACATGGATACTCTTTCTGCGATCTCAGCCATCTTGGCTTCGTTGAGTCTGGTATCACCGTGTACTCTCGAATATGAAAGGTATCCGTTCATGCGGTCGATCTTGGTAAGATTTCTGCTTCCGCATAAGGGACATCTGTCCATATTGAGTTCCTCATGTCCGCAATCGTCACAGTACGAAAGAGCCATATTGACGCCTTCGTAATATCCCTTCTGCATAGCTCTCCTGATGAGAGTCTTTATCGCTTCAAGATTGTAATCGATAGGATATTTTACATACTGGATCTTTCCGCCGTTAAAAAGATCCCAGAATCTGCCTTCCAGATCCTGCTTCTCGATAGGCGTGATATTCTCCGAGACATGGCAGTGGAAACTGTTGGAAACATACTCTCTGTCGGATACGCCCTCTATGATACCGTACTTCTTTCTGAACTGCTTAACCTGCAGGCCGCAGAGATTCTCCGCGGGAGTACCGTATATAGCATAGAGATTGCCGTCCTCTTCCTTGAATTCGGCGATCCTCTTATTGATAAATCTCATTACTTCCAGAGCAAACTCACCGTCTTCGGCAATACTCTTTCCGTTATAGAGCATCTGGAGTTCATTTAAAGCAGTGATACCGAATGATGCGGTAGCTGCTTTAAGGATGGGTTTGATCTTGTCATGAAGTCCGAGATGTCCTCCGAGGAAACCGCCCTCGCAGTAAGCCAGCGGATTGGTGGAAGCTCTCATCTCACCGAGATATGCATAAGTGCGGATGTGGAGCTGTCTGATGAGATTGAGATAATAGTCGAGGACTTCGTAGAAATCCTTGCTCTCTTTGCGGGCTCTGGCAAGTATCATCGGGAGATGTAAGCTTACGACGCCGATATTGAAACGTCCGATGAATACAGGGCTGTCCTCATCATCCGCAGGATGCATTCCCCCTCTTTCAAACCAGGGCGAGAGGAAAGCTCTGCAGCCCATGGGGGAGACGATCTTGCCGTACTTCTTATACATCTCAGGTACATACCCGTCTCCGGAAAGAGACAGATAATCGGGATACATGGATTTGGACGAGCACTCTACGGCGGCATCAAAGATATACTCGAGTTCTCCGCCCTCACCGTGCAGTTTTTCATCATACAGGAAAACGATCTTGGGAAATAATACAGGCTTCTTATGCTCCTTCTTTCCCTGACCGTTCTTTCTGACCTTAAGCATGGCTACTGTGGCCATCTGAGCAAATTCACCGGTTCCGGTTCCTGCCGTTACAGTGATAAAAGGATAGTCGCCTCTGCTGGAAGCTACGGTATTAAACTTATACTCCCATCCCTGGAATCCCTGCTCGAAATCTCTCATGACATCTTCTTTGGCAGTCTTTTCGGCAAGCTCGTGATCCACGCCAAGAGATACATATTTATCTATATATTTCTTATATGATCTCTCCGCATAGGGCTCTAAGATATTCTCAACAGAAGGTATGGTGAATCCTCCGTACTGCTGACTGGCAGCCGAAAGGATGATATCTCCCATGACATCAAATGCGGTATCAAGGCTCTTGGGCTCGTTGTACCAGATATTTCCCATCTCAAATCCGCCCTTTAATACCGCAGAGATATCAAAGAGGCAGCAGTTCATGGTATCGCGTCTCGAGCTCATATCGTGAACATAGATATAGCCGTCACGGCATGCCTGGATCTCTTCCGTTGTCAGGAAAAACTTCTGATAGAGCTCTTTATTGAGCTGATTAAAGATAAGACTTCTCTTGGTGGAGACCAGAGCGGAATCCGTATTGGAGTTTTCCTTGTCTCCGATATACATGATAGACTGACTCTTTTTGTACACATCATCAAGCATGCGAACAAACTCAGTCTTGTAGTTACGATAATCCCTGTAGCTCTTTGCTACGATGGGCTTGATCTTTTCGACGGATTCCTCGACGATATTGTGCATCATCGAGATGGGAATCTCGTCTTTTCCGAATTCCTCGACTCTGCCGATGACAAGCTCGCAAATCTTCTCGTTCTCGGCATCAGTGAATTTGGTAAGTGCTCTGTATGCACTCTTATCTATCGCGATTATTACTTTCTGGATATCGAAAGCTTCACGCGCTCCGTCCTTTTTGATGACATAGATGTCTCTGGACGGCTTAAAGCTGTCACTGTAGTTACGCTCAATAGCGATATGTTCCTGCATAGATCCTCCCGGGCAAAATTACAGTTTCTTTTCAGCCGCAGCGCTCTCGAAAACGGAAGAATTCTTCTTATTCTTGGCACTTCTTAAAGCTTTTCCGATAAAAAATCCGCATGCTGCCACCACGACGATTATCGCCATCAAAACGATCCGACTGACAAATTCATTTAATACCGGCATACAAACTCCTTCCGTCAAAACAATATATCTTGTGCAAAAATGTCTGAACGCAAAACCAATATCCATTATATTGTATGGCGCAAAACTGTTCAAGTTTACATAAATCAGAGCTGTTTGGTCAGGATAGTAAGCGAACCCTCGTGAGTCATGCTGTATCCGTATTCGGAAGCAAACCATTCGCAGGGGAAAGCTCTTCCGTCCTGAATATATACTCTCTCGGGAAGCATATGAGGATTCATATCAAAATATGCTTTATGCATATCAGCATTTCCGTCATTTATGGGCCAGACCGAGAAGCATCCGCATCTGATACCGTCTATCAGATATAAAACAACATCATCGCTTATTATGACTCTCTCTCCCTCTTTCAGATCCTGAGCCTTATAATAATTCCAGCGATCAAGATACCAGTTTTCAAAATATTCGGATACATACAGTCCTTTTTCCGGGCCCACGGTTAAAAGCTTATTCTGGTTCATGATCGGAGTGTCCCAGAAGATATGATAATACCTCAAAAAGACGATACAGCACAGATAAACACAGCTAACGAATATAAACGAAAGAACCGGAACGGAGTAAATAAACTTTAAAAATGCTTTTCGATCTTTCAAATTAAACTCTTTCAGCCAATTATCAATTGAATAAGACATTATCAGGATCGTCCCAACCGAAGCAACGGCAGATGCAGACGAAATGACATAATAATGCTGATTTGAAGACATATTGTTTATAAAGGAATACACCATACCCGGGATCCAGATCTTAACGAAAGCATCTTTAGCCTTTTGATCTGCATCACCGCAAATGATCGGGAAAAGTGCAAGCAAATTAAGCGGAAAGATGACCAGATTGGGAAATCTATCGGTATAACAGTAATTTACAACCAGGAGAGAAACGACACCGGCAGCACCTGTATAATATATTCCTCTGTGTTTCTTTCTCCCGGGATCAATGATCTCAGCGAGGAGTAAAATACCGATCGCCGAATACAAAACTATCGTCGCATTTATCCTTCTTGAACTATCAAAGACGACAGACTTGAAATAATCATAGAAGTAGGTATACCACGCGTTACTCCAGTGTGTGGGATCCTCCATGATCCAGGGAAGCGCGGTGACAATGTCATCAACAGTCGATCTCGAAAGAATAAACGCACCGAATGCAAGAGCCAGTATAGCACCTCCGGCTGTCACTCCGAATACTCCGTCGAATGAAAATACCGGATCTCCTTTCCTGAGTTTAAAAATCTTAGCGATGATCGCATAGATCACATAAAGGATATAGAGTGCAAAAAGATAAGGGCAGTTTACAACGGCTATCGCATAGAAAAATCCCGAAACAGCGGCCTGCAATATTATATTCTTCCTGGCCGTAAAGAGCGTAACACAGCAGATGACCATCGAGAAGAAACCAAGATTATTATAATTCAGGAACATAAGGCCGAAAGGAAGGTAAAGAATCACGAAAAGTCCGCAGATAAGTGCTCCGAGCTTATTCTCCTTTCTCAGTCTGAGATAAGTATATAATGACACCAATGCCTGCGTGATCACACAGATCCTTCTAAACACAAGGAAAATACCTTCAGTCGAAGTTGCAAACATGAAATAGATCTTCATCATGGGATAACTGAAAAAGGCGAATAACTGAGCCAGATGCCAGTCTTCCGTGATCATAGCATCTCCGTTAAACACCCTGTATGTAGTCGAAAGATAAAATGCCTCATCGGCATTACCGTATCCGTATCTGCATTTCCAAAGTACAAACAAAAGCGATACTGCAAAAAGGATCGCAAATGCTATATCGTACCCATTCAGAAAGCTTTTTTTATTGTTACTCATTTTTTCCTCCGATCATATTTTTAGCATCCCTTATGATGGATTCACCAAATCCGAATCTCTCAAGCAGAAGGATCGCATTCGTTGAGGTAGCTTTCCCCTCAGCGATCCTGTATGAAAACATTATATCATCTCCGGTAAGTTCTTCGCCAAAATGCATATTGGTATACTCATCCTGCAATAAACCGGTAAGTTCAACATCATGCGTTGCCGCAAAGCAGAGCACTCCCTTGGCCGCGAGGTCCTTAAGCACGGCATATCCTGCGGCTATCCTCTCCTTGGTATTGGTACCGCGCAGGACTTCATCGACAAAGCAGAGCACTTTCCTGCCCCCGCCTGATGCGGCATCAAGTATCCTCTTAAGGCTCTTTATCTCAGCCATGAAATAGCTCTCTCCGCCCACAATGGAATCGGTCAGAGCAATGCTAGAATATATCCTGTAAAAAGGTGCTCTGTACTCTTTGGAAAGAGATGTATGTACAGTCTGCGCAAGGACTGCATTCAGAGCGACCATCCTTAAGAATGTCGACTTACCGCTGGCATTTGATCCGGTAAGGAGTATACCTCTGTCGGTCTTTATGCTGTTTACTATCGGATCTTTGATAAGCGGATGATACCCTTCGCTTACGATCATCTCACCATCTGCAAATTCGGGAACACAATACCCAAGTCCCCCTCTTAAGTATTCTCTGAAAGAAGCTATCGCTATATACGAATCGACAGAGCCTGCATATCTGATAAGTCTTATTATCCTCTCCTTTTCCCCTCTCATTTTCCCGATGATACCGTAGAAAGCAATGATATCAAAGTGGAAAAACATATTAAGATAAGTCATCAGCATCTCAAACGGTCCCGATGACCCTTTGTTATTATGGGAAGAGATAACATATCTTCCCTTTTTGATGATAGATGAAACCCTGTCCGTATCTTCTTCTATACCGTCGAATCCCGGAGCACTCCCGTCAGGGAGCAATAGGCGAAGCTTATGTGAGCTGTCTGCCAGTCTCATAATATATGACAGACCGGAGAGATACTTTTCGATCTTGGCAGATTCGTTCAGATACGAAAAAACCTGATACAAAAGCAGCACTGTGACGACTGCGGCGCCTATCACAGGTTTAATGAAAATGAGTACAAGAGCAGGTATCAAAAGAAAATCCGCGATGATACCGCCATACTTTCTTTTGATATCTTTGTGATCTCCGGTAAGATAATCAAGATAATCCCTTAAGGGATACTTGACCGATGTACCGAGTTCATTGAGGATAAGCCGTGCTTTTAGACATAAGTCTCTGTCATTTGAAAAAAGACAGACCGAAGACTCCAATGAATCCAGATCATCCTTTGATACTCCGGTATTTCTGAGGATCTCATAGAGCATCTCGTCACCGGACGATGATCTGCAGGTATTAAGCAGCAGGTAAACCCTGTCCATATCAAGGTCATTCCATGTGATATCATCCAGATACCCGTCATTACCTCTTATATCAGCAGAAACAATTTCCCTGATCCTTGAAAGCCTCTCCGAAGAGATCTTCTTGGATCCGGGCTTGCCGTAAGAATCCTTTATTTCATTTTGTATTTTTTCTCTTCTCTTCTTCTCTGTTCTGTACAAGCTCATGAACAGGAGTGCCAGAAAAGCGAAAAGAATTATAAGTGGTGTCATAGCCTTACAAAAGATAAGGGGCCGGAATTATCCGACCCCTTTTTTAAAATCCTAAAATCAGGTTCTGAAGAAGATGTACTTAAGTATGAACAGAACTGCAAGAACATACATAAGAGGAGATACCTTCTTAGCCTTGCCGGTGCAAGCATTGATGAGAACATAAGAGATAACGCCGAATGCGATACCCTCGGAGATGCTGTAGGTAAGAGGCATCATGAGGATAGCGAAGTAAGCGGGAATGCTCTCGGTTGCATCGGAGAAATCGATATCCTTAACAGCACTGAGCATAAGGAATCCTACAAAGATAAGTGCAGGAGCGGTCGCAAAGCTGGGGATAGCGATGAAGATGGGGCTGAGTACGAGTGAAAGCAGGAAAAGAAGTCCGGTTACAACGGAAGAAAGTCCGGTGCGTCCTCCTACGGAAACGCCTGCAGCACTCTCTACAAAAGTAGTGGTGGTGGAAGTTCCGAATAAGGCACCTGCGCTGGTTGCGATAGCATCTGCAAGAAGTGCGGGCTTGATACGGGGAAGCTTGCCGTCTGCATCAAGCATATCAGCCTTCTTTGCGCATCCGATAAGAGTTCCGAGAGTATCGAATACATCAACAAAGAGGAAAGATACCATGATTACGAGGAAGCTTACAATATTGAAGTTCTCAAAAGCAGCACCGCTGAATGCCTGACCGAAGGTCTTACCGATGGCACCGATATTGAAATCGGACCAGGAAGGCATAAGGGTTGCACCCTTGTAAAGACCGGTAGCCTCGCAGATGATGCCGAGGATCCAGGTAGCGATGACACCGTAAAGAATGGATCCCTTGATCTTTTTTACGTGAAGGATCGCAATGATGATCGTTCCGATGATAGCAAGAAGTGCTCCGATACCTACAGTCTTGAAATCAGAAGTGAAGTTAACGAGAGCAACAACAGTAGCACCGTTTGAAACGATACCTGCATTTACGAGTCCGATAAATGCAACAAAGAGTCCGATACCAACAGAAACACCGCTCTTAAGCTGCTTGGGAATCGCATTGAAGATTGCTTCTCTTACATTGGTAACAGAGAGAATGATGAAGATAAGCCCCTCGATGAATACCGCAAAGAGAGCGAACTGCCACGAATATCCCATAGATCCGCAAACGGTATATGCAAAGTATGCATTGAGTCCGAGTCCGGGTGCAAGTGCGAAGGGATAATTCGCAAGAAGAGCCATTGCCATGGTTCCTACAAAAGCTGCAAGTGCTGTTGCGACAAGCACTGCCTGGGGATCCATACCGCTGGCGGAAAGAATAGCAGGATTCAGTGCGAGGATATAAGCCATCGCCATGAATGTAGTGAGACCTGCCATTACCTCTGTCTTGACATCGGTACGGTTCTCCTTAAGTTTGAAAAACTTTTCGAGCATAATGATTAACCTCCTTTTATGCTTCTCCTGCCCTATGGGCTTTTATACTTACAGACCGTCTTCATCCGCGGCCTGTCGTATTCTTATGACTTCATTGCAAGCGTATTGAAACTGTTCGGAAGGAGTTCTTTTAATTCATACACTTCATAATCGGTTTCGGATATCGCTACGATCACAGCTAACTTTCCGTCTGAAAACTCCGAGAGTACCTGTCTGCAGCTGCCGCACGGGAATGCATAAGTTGTGGGATCCTGCCCTTTGGGTCCTCCCGCGATAGCGATGGCCTTAAACTCCCTGTCTCCTCTTGCAACAGCTCTGCATACTGCGGTGCGCTCAGCACAGATGCACTCTCCGTATGCTGCATTCTCGATATTGCATCCCTGATAAATGACACCGCTCTCGGTCATTAGTGCAGCACCTACAGCATATTGGGAATAAGGACAATAAGAGAACTCACGTGCAGCAAGCGCTTCCGATATTATGTCTGTGGGATTAAATCCAAGTTTGGTCTTATCCATATGTCTCCTCCAAGAAAAAGTATGGATCTGTTCACATTGCTGCTATAACGCCTGCAATAAGCTTTTTGAAATCAGCGGATACCTTATCTGCGGCCTGCTGTACTTCCTCGTGCCCGAGCGGCTGATCGGATATACCTGCTGCATAATTAGTGATGCATGAAATACCGCAGACTCCGGTACCCATATGGTTGGCTGCTATGGCTTCGGGTACCGTGCTCATTCCGACTGCATCCGCACCAAGCGTCCTTAATGCTCTTATCTCTGCCGGTGTCTCATAGGAAGGACCTGTCATATAAGAATAAACACCTTCTTTGAGCGCGATCCCTTCCCTGGCAGCTACCGATCTTATGATATCCGAGAGATCCTTCTTATAGACATCGGACATATCAGGGAATCTGGTTCCCAGTTCTTCGATATTTGGTCCGATCAGAGGATTTCTGGCAAATGCAGATATATGATCGGTGATCAGCATCAGAGTGCCGGGCTCCCATTCGGGATGAAGCCCTCCGGCCGCATTGGTAAGTATCAGTTTGTCCGCGCCCATAAGACCCATAAGCCTTATCGGAAGTACTACATCCGAAATGGGATATCCTTCATAGAAATGAACTCTTCCCTTCATGCAGACTATTCTTTTGCCGCCGACAGTGCCGAATATGAATTTGCCGGAATGGCCCTTAACTGTGGATACGGGGAACCCGGGGATCGACGAATAATCGATCTCCCATTCTACATCGATACCGTCAGCGAAATCACCGAGCCCCGATCCGAGTACAACACCTGTCTCGGGCTTAAAGTCGGTGAGATTTCTTACACTGGAAAGACAATCCTGAAGTTTTTCGTATTCTTTTGACATACTCATTATATCGTTACTTTCTTGTAACTCTTCTTACCGCGTCTTACAAGGAGTCCCTCTCCCTCAAATGCCGAAGGCTCATATTCAGTCTTGATATCGGAGACTTTCTCGTCGTTAACGCTTACTCCGCCCTGCTCTACGGCACGTCTTGCTTCGCTCCTCGAAGGGCAAAGTCCTGCAGCAACAAGCACTCCCATGATATCGATCTTTCCGTCTCTGAAGTTTTCATCGGTCAGCTTAACGGCAGGTATTTCAGCTCCGGCTCCGCCGCCTGCAAAAAGCGCTTTTGCTCCGGCTTCGGCTTTCTTAGCTTCCTCATCTCCGTGTACAAGAGCGGTGAGTTCATAAGCAAGGATTTCCTTAGCTCTGTTGAGCTCGGCTCCCTCCCATTTTTCCATAGCTTCGATCTCTTCGATAGGAAGGAATGTGAGCATCTTGATGCACTTGATAACATCGTCATCACCCACATTTCTCCAGTACTGGTAGAACTCGAAGGGTGAAGTCTTGTTGGGATCAAGCCATACCGCATTACCGGCAGTCTTACCCATCTTCTTGCCCTGAGAATCGGTAAGAAGGGTGATGGTCATGGCGTGAGCGTCTTTGCCGAGTTTCCTTCTGATAAGCTCGGTACCGCCAAGCATATTGCTCCACTGATCGTCTCCGCCAAACTCAAGATTGCAGTCGAATTCCTTAAACATGTGATAGAAGTCGTAGGACTGCATGATCATGTAGTTAAACTCAAGGAAGCTGAGTCCCTTCTCCATACGCTGCTTGTAGCACTCAGCTCTGAGCATATTGTTGACAGAAAAGCATGCGCCGACTTCTCTCAACAGTTCAATGTAATTAAGGTTCATAAGCCAGTCCGCGTTATTGACCAGCATTGCCTTTCCTTCACCGAAATCGATAAATCTCTCCATCTGCTTTTTAAAGCATTCGGCATTATGATCGATATCTTCTCTGGTAAGCATCTTACGCATATCGGAACGTCCCGAAGGATCTCCGATCATAGTGGTTCCGCCTCCGATAAGAGCTATGGGACGGTTCCCGGCCATCTGAAGTCTCTTCATAAGCGTAAGAGCCATAAAATGACCTGCCGTGAGGCTGTCTGCGGTACAGTCAAATCCGATGTAGAATGTTGCTTTACCCGCGTTGATAAGCTCTCTTACTTTATCTTCATCCGTGACCTGTGCGATCAGGCCTCTTCTCTGTAATTCTTCAAAAATCTGCATTTTATCCTCTTTCCGGGCATAATAAACCCTTGTATAGATCCGTTAACAGGCTGAATCCAAGGTACGGTATCGTACCCTGGTCAGCACATGGATCCATACAGCCATGGAATGTATTCTGCTGTTTATCTTTGGTGATTCCATAACAAGATAATAATACAAGATTTTGCGATTTATTTCAATACAGGCCCAAAATATTCCGTCTAATGATGTGCCCGGCTTACTCCTTGAGCAGGTCTTCCAGATAAGCAAGGAGTTTTTCCCTGGTGGTTGACTTGAGGACATATCCCTTTGGCTTTAGGGACATGACTCTCTGCACGCTCTCTGCGGATGCCACTCCGGTAAGAAATACTATCGGTATACCGGCGAGCGAAGGCTCCTGTCTAAGCATCTGAAGGACCATCGGTCCGTCACATATGGGCATCTCATAATCGAGAAGTATCAGATCTGCACGATTTTTGAGAAGGAAAGTGATAGCCTGCATTCCGGCAGTAACGATATCAACTTCGTAATGATCCTTTATCCACTCACGGATTATCTTTGCATAGGAAGGATCATCGTCAACTATAAGTATCTTTTTCTTCTTCTTAACCGCTTCCTTACCGCCGAGAACACAGTCTACGTTATACAGAAGTTTCTCATTCTCTATGGGTCTGCTAATCCAATCATATGAGGCCAGAAGCGGTATCATAACGATCATATCGCCTCTGTTCTTAGCCTCTCCTATGAGGATCATCTTCTTTTTGAGCGTATGGATCTTGTCGCAGACAAATTTAAGACTCTCTCTGCTCTGCCTGTCCTCGGGAACATTGGTCGGAAGGTAGAGGATAAAGAGATCGGTCATATCGGCGACATCACGGATCTTGGAGAAATCACTGGTCATGGTGGTTACGCAGTACCCCTCTTCGCCCAGCTTTTTCTCCATACCCTTAACGACAACGCTGTATTGAAGGACTATTATAACGATATTTTTATCTAAAGCTCCCATTTTATCCCCTAGTCGGCTCCTTTAGCCACAGCGACAAGCGCATCACATTCAATATCCGGATCATACGAGAGCATAGGCTTGACATCCTTGCCCTTGATCCTGCGGTCAGTATAATTGCGGGTCAGTTTGATGATAAGCGGCAGCTGTACCACTATACCGATCAGGTTCGGCATCATCATCAGTCCGTTAAATGTATCGGAAATATCCCATGCGATACTGGATTCCATCACGGCGCCGAATATTATGACCGCTACAAAAACAATTCTGTATATTTTAGCACATTTTACTCCAAAAAGGTATTCAGTTACCTTGACCCCGTAGCAGGACCAGCCCATGACGGTCGTAAAAGCAAAAAGCGTAATGGCAAGAACCACAAACCATTCGCCCGGTTTGCCAAGGCATGATCCGAAAGCTTTGGCTACAAGAGTGACATCGTTTATGCCTTCCGCGCAGAGACCGGTCTTAAGGTCGATCGCTCCGGAGCTCAGAACAACAATAGCGGTGACGGTACATATTACCATTGTATCGACAAAAACTTCGGCAATGCCCCAAATTCCCTGCCTGACAGGCTCTCTGGAACAGCTGTTGATATGAACCATTACGGACGACCCCAGGCCCGCTTCATTTGAAAAGACTCCTCTCTTACATCCCTGTTTAACGGTATTCAGTGCTATTTTGACAGCAGATCCTGCCAGACCGCCCTTAAGCGCAGCAGGTCCGAAAGCAAACTTGAATATCGAAGCAAATACCGCAGGAATGGTCGTTATATGCATCATGATGACTATCAGGCATCCGAATATGTATGCGACAGACATGAAAGGGATAAGCTTCTCCGATACGGCTGCAAGTCTTTTGAATCCTCTAAGTATGACAAAAGATGCAGCCAGCATGAGCGCAGCGCCTATCATAACATTTACTTTGGGGAATCCCCATATCAATTCACTCTCATAATCCTTGAGAAATGTCGACTCAATATTGATCGTGATCTTGTTGATCTGGTTCATATTGCCTATGCCAAAGGATGCAAACATAGTAAATATACAGAATATAATACCCAGAATGCGACCGAGTCTCTTGCAGTTTTTAACTGAGCCGAGTCCGTCCTGCAGATAATACATGGGACCGCCTGTCCAGGCTCCCTCTTCATTCCTTCTCCTGTAGTACATTCCAAGCACATTCTCGGAATACTTAAGCATCATGCCGAAAAATGCAGCGACCCACATCCAGAATACCGCACCGGGTCCGCCCACACAGATGGCAGTAGATACACCGGCAATATTTCCGGTACCTATCGTAGCGCAGAGTGCCACACAGAAAGTACGAAGCTGCGAAAGGGATCCCGCATCGTTAATGATACGTCCCTCACCGTACATGACACCGAATGTACTCTTCCACCAATGCCTAAGATGGGATATCTGGAAAAACCCGGTCACGACACTGATGATCAGACCGGTACCCAAAAGGAGCGAGAGACCGAAGGATCCCCACGCAAAGTTATTTAACACTTCATTTATCCTGATAACTGTTTCCATTTACTCTTCCTTACAGTTCTCCGTCTATCGCTTTAATGATGCCTTCATAATCGAAGTCACCGGCTCTTTCACAGACCTTCTTATATTTTGCGCTCTCGGAATCAGGTATCCTGTAATCCTTAAGTTCGGCGAGTACATCTTCGATCATACCCACATTCATAGCTTCCGCAGCCTCTCGAAGCGCATCATATACACTGCTTATCAGGTATTCATCGGCAAGCGGTCTGTCATCTTCCTCTTCTTCCGTCTGATACAGTGGTGCGAGTATGCCGCGATACTTCTCATAATCACTCATAAAGTCATCATGATGCTCTCTGATATAATCGGCATCTCTGTCCTTGCCCGCATTCTCAAGAAGCTGTGCATCACCGGAGAGTTTCATTGCCCCGATAAGCTTAGCCGATGACTTGAGAGCATGAACCTTTATCGCATAATTCTCCCAGTCCTCGGAAGCATAGAAACCTTGTATCTCAGAATACTTATCGTCAATGGAATCATAGAAGATCTTTAATACGGTCTTGAAAGTCTCTTCCGACCCTGAGAAGATAATAGCTTTTTCCGCATCTATACCTTCAAGTCCGGAGTACCACTTATCTCCCGCAGGTGCTATAACATCGGCATTACCGTCAGATGATGAAGTTACCGGTGTATCTGACAACACAGATGAAGCTGACACTTCCGATACGCCTTCCGTTCCATCCGTCAGGATATCATCTTCATCCTCATTCCCGGACTCTTCGATATTACTATCCTCGATAAAGGATCCGATATTGTAGGACTTGTTCGATTTAACAAAATACAGCACTCCAAATGTACCGGGGCCGCAGTTGGATGATACGGCAGCAGATGCCTGCTGGAATACAACATGTTCAAAGTATGCAACTTTTCTGATCTCTTCCCTGATCCAATTAAGCATGTTCGGTGCTATATCGACATAGGTCACAAAAGCTATCTCAGGATCGGGGATAACATCAACAGGAAATGCCTTTCTTATGTATTTCCTGTAAGCTCTCTTGGTACTTCCTATCCATATTCCGCCTATGCCGGCTTTATCATCTTTGAATCTAAGACAGGGATGGAGATTCAGATACCTGGCGACAGTATGAACTCTCTTTGAGATATATCCCTTAGCCGCCATGAAATCAGTGGTATTGATGACAAAGCTGCAGCGAAGTCGCTGCTTCAGTCTCTCCACTTCGGAAACTATATCCTGTACGGGGATATTCTGCTGTGCGAGCTTATAAGCAATGAGAGTCATAAGACCTGTAGCGCTCGATATGGATCCCGAGTTGATGACCGTTACGTTGTCAAACGATTTGGCAGCCTCCGATGCGATCTTATAGTCGGGACTCATACTTGTGGAGATCGATATATGTATGAGGTAATGTGCTTTTCTGAGCGCACTTGCAAAGAACTCGGTATAACTTTCCTCATCCGGTGCAAAAGATACCGCTTTCTTTCCGGAATTGATGTATCTGACAAGCTCATCCGCGTCCATCTGAACGCCATCCTTGAATATGCCTTCATCGGTACGGATCATGATCGGCATAATGGGTATATTATTCCTCTTGAGGATCTCATCGGGAATATCGCTTACACTCGAAGTAGTGATGATCACAGGCATCTTTCCGGTATATCCGGCGGATACATTGATATCCTCACGTTTGCTCATCATCCTGTTGGCACTGATGATGACCTTCTCCTTATCTATATATCTGACCAGAGTACTCTCCAAAGCTTCGCCGGATACGGGTTTAACCAGATAACCGTCAAATCCTGCTCTGTTATACATATCTCGGTTATCACTGCCGGCATTTGCAGTCAGAACAATGATGGGCGCAGTCCTGTTCAATCCTCCGACCTGATTCCTGATCTTTTCGAGACATTCTATTCCGTCCATCTCAGGCATCAGATGATCGAGGAGTATAGTGTCATAATGATTTCTTACGGTCAGTTCGAGAGCATCCTTACCGCTTAACGATTTATCGATCCTGATCTCCGTCTCTGCAAGCAGTTTGGACTCGACTTCAAGGTTCATCTCATTGTCATCAACGATGAGTATCCTTGCCTCGGGCGCTCTGAAACTGCTCTCGTATTTATCTCTCTTTAATACTTCTTCATTCTTGATATTAAGATCACCTATCTCAGTGTGATCGGATATACCCTGTTTGATAGATACGGTAAATGTGGATCCTTCTCCGTATACACTGTTGACGGCAATATTTCCGTCCATGAGATCAACGATCTGTTTAACGATTGAAAGCCCCAGTCCGGTTCCCTCTATATGTCTGTTCTTCTCTTCATCCACACGCTTGAAGGCATCAAAGAGATAAGGCAGGGACTCCTTCTTTATTCCCATTCCGGTATCAGTGATGAAGATATTAAGAAGGACATTGTCATCCTCAAAATTCTCACATTCGATATGGAGTTCAACAGTACCTTCGGCGGTATATTTGACTGCATTATTTAACAGATTGATGATGACCTGCTTAATGCGGACCTCATCACCGTAGAGTACGGAAGGCACCTTGGGATCTACATTGACATCAAAACGAAGTCCTTTGTCATGCGCTTTGATCCAGATCATATTGACGATCTCGGAGAGCATATCCCCTATCCTGTAATCAACGGGAACGATATCCATACTTCCGGCTTCCATCTTGGAGAAGTCGAGGATGTCATTGATAAGAGAAAGAAGCATCTTACCGGAGCCCTGTATTCCGCGGGCGTCTTTGATTATGTCATCACTTGCTTCGGTATCCCTAAGTATCAGCTCGTTGAGTCCGAGTATGGAGTTGATGGGTGTCCTTATCTCATGGCTCATGCTCGAGAAGAATCTGTTCTGAGCTCGGGTTAGTTCTTCAGCTCTCTCTGCTTCTTTTCTGGCTCTGACATTTTCGGCGGTGAACATGATGTTCTGTATCCAGGCCATCATGAAGCACACAGCTCCGACAACGATCACCGAAACAAATGTGTCTATATATACGGACGCTCTTGAATGCTCAATAATAAGTTCGGGATGCAGATACTGCAGCACAAAGCATCCTGCAGTGAGTATGGTGAGAGCAAGGAAAGACAAGAACCTGAACTTCCGAAGAACCAGAAGTCCCACAAACATAAATGCAAATATGATCCATACGACAACGCCGCCTTCTATACCGCCGCCCGACCAGAAAAGTGCCGGAAGAAGGACAAAAACGAAACCGATAATAACAATTCGTATACCGATCCTCATCTTTTTCCTGTACATGGCTGTTATAGAGACGGTGGGAGCAAGGATCAGTGCGGCGATCATAAGAAGTATGTTCTCAATACTTTCATGAAGGATGATATCACTGATAAGACATATAGCCAGAGCAAGCTCGGAGATGAGCGAATAGACCAGGAATATCCTGTCAGTAAACTGATTCTCCGGATTCATGATGTATTCATTTATATCTCTTATCGTCTTAGGCAGTTTCATGATCTGTCACCTCCCTTCTCATAAGCTTTCTGGGGAAGCACCTTTATCATCACCCTCTCAAAATCCGCGATATTTATGGGTTTGGCTATAAATCCGTCAAATCCCTCTCTCATGAACATCTCCCTTGCGCCGGATACGGCATTTGCAGTCAGAGCTATGACTCGTGACGGTTTAGCCAGATCCGATCCACTCTTCTTGATCTGTTTCATGGCTTCCACGCCGTCCATTTCAGGCATCATATGATCCATGAATATGACATCGTAATTGCCGGCTCGGAATTTCTTTATCGATTCTTTTCCACTCTCTGCGGTATCAATGATCATGCCGTACTCTCTGAACAGCCCGGACGCAACGACGAGATTCATAGGCTCGTCATCTACGATAAGCGCTTTCACGCCGGTGAAGTCAGGTTTCTCAAAATGATCGGGTGAATCGAGATTCTTAGCAGCGCGTCCTTCGTTAAGCACTTTGATAACAGGATATGCATAAAGGGGTTTGGGCATGACCACGACCTTGCTGCCGGGATTGGGAACAAATCCGCTCTTAGCCGAAACAGCCACAACTAAATCTCCCTTGCTGAGTTCATCGAAATATTCGGAATTAGCTTCATATTCTTCCTCACCCATAAATATGACGCTAACATCCATCTTGCTCCTGTAGTTTTCAATCTCTTTAACCGATTCTGCCGAATACAGAGGAGCCTTTATGCCGACAGCCAGATTGGCTGCCATGACACGGTAGAAATCTCTGATCCTGGGAACTTTATACTTGTCACTGCGCACATGGAAAAGGATATTTCCGGTGAAGGACTCTGAAAGCGCAAGACAGGGAGCGGCATTCGATACCTTCTGAGGAAGAGTCACTCGTACGGTAGTCCCGTTGCCTTTTTCACTTTCTATCTTTACGAAGCCACCCATTCTGTGAGCAAATCCGTATACGATGAAGAGTCCGAGGCCTATTCCGCCGGAGCTTCTGTTTCTCTTTTTATTGGCTTGATACAGCCCCTGCGAGATCATGCTGATACTCTTTCTGTCCATTCCGATACCGGTATCGGTCATCTCGATACACAGATTGATACCGTAATCGGTAGGCTCCGAGAAGAGCTTCACATATATACCGCCGCGCTTGGTGAACTTAACCGCATTTTCGAGAAGATGTCTGAAAATCTTATGGATCTTCTTGTAATCTCCGTTCATCATCGTAGGCGTACCGGGATCCAGATCTACGATGAGTTCGAGATTTCTCTCATTCTCAAGAAGACGGAAGCCCGATACCACATCGTTGATAAGCGATGTGCACATATAGTCATCATTTTCAAGGATTACTTTCTTTCTCTTGCACTCCGTATAATCCTGGATATCCTCTATCTGATAAGCCAGTCTGATACCGGCGTTCTTGATGGAAAAAGCCTCATCTCCGGCATTCTTTTTGATAAGCATGTCAGACATTCCGTTTACAACATTAACAGGAGTCCTGAGTTCGTGAGAGATATTGGATAGAAAGTCCTCCATATCAGCTTCATAATTCTCTATACACTCATCCTTGTTCTCTATCTCTTCGGCATTGCTGAGTCTGTCGGATATTGATTTCATAGCAACGAAATACATGAATATCACGATAGTGATATGAAGAATGACTCTGGAAGTATCAAGCGCATTGAGATACGCGCCCGTTTCTTTATGCATCAGATTGAATTGTATGGCCATTACAATGATATATTCGATAATGACAAGGTTCATCATATAAGGGCTGTCAAAAAGTGAAAAAACAATAATAACAAGAGAAACAATAAGAGCAACATCAAAGAAACTGGTGGAATGAACGCCGTGGAAAAAGATTGCAAACATTGCATACAAAAGATACAGACCTTTTCTTATCTCATAATCCGGCTTCTGAAGCAGGTTCATACCCCAGAGCGATATCGCGCCTGTCACGATAATGGGCGGCACCCAGAATTCCCAGTCCATCATTAAACTCTCAACGGTGAGTCCCATACAGGCCAGACTAACGAGAAGTATGATGAATTTCTCTGTTTTGCTCTTAATATTCATACCGGTCCCTCTTTGAGATACATCAGTTTATCTTGTCTCCATCAGTTTTTCCATTGCACGGTTAAGTCCTTTGACAGTCAGTTTGTACATTGGAAAGACTTCTTTTACAGCTGTCTCTGCTTCCCTCCACGGTGCATTGCCGGAAGCCATCTTGGGATTGAGCCATACGACCTTCTTGTAGTGCCTCTTTACGAGTTTAAGCCATTCATATCCGGACAATCCGCCGTTCGGTCCTCTGTAATTGCCTGTATCGGAGTAGAGCTCCTCGGGCGCCATGGCAGCATCTCCCACGATTATCACTTTGTAGTCGCTGTCGGTATTTCTGAACAGCCACTCTGTCTCAACCCAGTCCCCGTTCTCACACTCCGGAGTTTTGTAGAGATGTGAATATATGCAGTTATGGAAATAGTAACATTTAACTTCTTTGTAATGATTAGATTTGGTGACCGACTGGAACAGATCGTTGAGGAGCGTTGTATACGGGATCATCGTTCCGCCGCTGTCCATAAGGAGCATGAGTTTGACGGAATTCTTACGCGGCTTCTTCATCACTATCCGCAGATTTCCGCCGTTATTACAGGTTTTATCGACGGTTCCGTCTATATCGAGTTCCGACTCGGGGATATCGAGTCTGGAACTGAACTGTCTGAGCCTTCTCAGAGCCATCTGGAACTGACGGTTATCCATTACCCTGTCATCGCGCCAGTCTCTGTATCTTCTCGCGCCTACTACGGAGAATGCGCTCTGATAACCGGTCTGTCCGCCGACTCTTACACCGCCGACATTACCTCCCATATTGCCGAAGGAAGTCTTGCCCATAGTTCCGATCCAGAACGAGCCGCCGTTATGTTCTTCATTCTGATCCTTCAGACGCTGTTTGAACTTCTCTTCAACATCGTCCTTATCTATCTGCAGGTCCTCTGTCTGATTAAGATGCGCTCTGGCTTCCTCATGCGCAAGTTCGAGCATATCTGATTTGTCAAGCCATCTGAGCATCTGCGAACCGACTTCAGTTTCCTTCTCCGCAGCCTTGAAACATTCTGAAAATGCTTCATCGAACTTATCGTAATCCGTCTCGCTCTTAACGAGTATCATCCTTGATACATTGTAAAAACCCATGAGCGAAGAACCGCAAAAGCCCATCTCAAGAGCCTTCTGCAGATCAAGCCACTCACCGAGTGAAACGCTTATTCCCTTTTTTCTTAAAGTCCGGAAGAAAGTCTGAAACATATATCACCATTTATCGGTCGGGGCCATGTCAGAAATTTGTATGCTTAACTACGTCGAGATCCTCGTCCTTTTTAACCACAACACCGACAAAAGGAAGCTTTGCCTTGATCTCATTGGCGCTGATACCGCCTATCTGAAGAGCATTGATCCAATCGATAAGCTCCGATGTGCTGGGCTTTTTCCTGATATCACGGATATCTCTGATCGCATAGAAGGTGTCCATAGCCTGCTTTAAGAGGTTCTCCTCAACATTTGGATGATGGACTCTTACTATCCTCTCCATGAGCTCCTGATCCGGGAATTCTATGAAATGGAATATACATCTGCGAAGGAATGCATCGGGGAGCTCCTTCTCGGCATTGGATGTGATGATGACGATCGGACGATGCTTTGCTTTGACAGTCCTCTTGGTCTCGTTGATGTAGAATTCCATCTGATCGAGCTCCCAGAGGAGGTCATTGGGAAATTCGATGTCGGCTTTGTCTATCTCGTCTATGAGAAGAACAACCTGCTCATCCGAGTCAAACGCCTCTCCGAGCTTTCCAAGCTTGATGTATTTAGCTATATCATCAACACCCTCTTCGCCAAACTGTCCGTCATAGAGTCTCTGGATAGTATCGTAGATATACAGACCTTCCTGTGCTTTGGTGGTCGATTTGATATTCCAAATGATAAGCTTCTTGCCAAGAGCTTTGGATACGGCCTCGGCGAGCTGCGTCTTACCGGTACCGGGCTCCCCCTTGATAAGAAGGGGCTTTCCGAGTGCTATCGAGATATTGACACTCGCCATCAGTTCCTCGGAAGCTACATAATCGTTTGAACCGTTAAATTCCTGCATGATCTTCTCCTATAAACCTGCTTTTTCTTTTGCAAAATAGTTTTCAATCTCTTTCTGAAGAGTGGGTCTGTCGATCGTCTTTAAAAGATATCCTTCAGGTTTTAAGCTGACTACCTTCATGACACTCTCTTTGTCATTTCTGCCCGTAAGGAATATGACAGGTATCCTGGATGTCTCGGGATCGCTTCGGAGCATCTCAAGCACCTGCGGGCCGTCGGTTACGGGCATATTGAAATCCAGAAGTATGAGATCAACGGGATTCTTGGCCAGCATCTGTATCGCATGAAGACCTGAATTGGCCATATGGACGACATATTTGCTCTTGAGCCAGTCTCTGATAAGTCCGAGATATGTCGGATCGTCATCAACTATCATGATCCTCTTTCTCTTGGACATCTGTCCGAGCTCAGCAATATAATCCGACACGGTATCTATGAAAAGATCGGTTTCCAGAGGTCTGGTAAATGTCCTTATCCTGGATTTGGAAACAGCACTCTCAAGGCCTCCTATCTCAGTGGCATCGCCTATGAGATAGATTCCCTTATCGGATTCAAAGAGCTGCTCGCCCAGGAAGTGAAGTACCTCAGGCTTGAGTCTCTCATCAGTCTCCATGTAGTATGTCACCAGATCGATCTTTTTCCAGTTGTTGCTGATCTGCGTGACATCGGGAGTACAGTAAATGAATTCAATTCCGGCTGTCTGAAGTTTCTTTTCAAGTGCCTTTACCAGAAAAGATTCTTTTACGCTTATCAAAAGCATTCTCGAAACTTCTTCGGTCATTTGTCTCTACCTCCCATGATCTCCTGTATCTTTTCCCAGTCAAAAGACTTAAGGTGTTTTCTAAGCTGTGCCATCCTGTCGGCATCTTCGGGCTTTAATCTGTATTCCTTTAAGGAATCAAGGACAGCTTCAAAAGAATCATAATCAAGTGATTGTGCGAATTCTTCAAGTGCCTCATACGCTTCTGCAAGCGTTTCCTCGTCTATCTCCTCGAGGTTCCCGTCTTCGGGAGGATCTTCCGCATCACCCGCTTTTAGATTTTTTAGTTTCTCCCTGTATGATGCGAAAAGTTTCAAAAGCGGTCCTGTCTTCTTTTCGATGGTTTCTGTGTCTTTGGCATTTCCGGCATTTTCAAGTGCTTCTGCGAGTTTACTGAGTTCCTGAGCTCCAATGATCCTTGCCGAGCTCTTGAGCGCATGAACCTTGATGGTGAAGAACTCATAATCTTTATCTTGGAATGCTTTCTCTATCTCCGCATATTTCTCCTCCAGACAGTCTCTGAATGTATGCAGAGTTTCTTTGAATTCTCTCATGCCTCCGCAAAACTTCACACCGTCCGAAACATTGATACCTTCAACTCCTTCAAGCTCCTTTATATCGATCGCTTCTGCCTCGTCATCGGCAGCGTTTGCAAGGTATTCATCCCTGTCGACCGGAAGGACTTTATCTGCCGGAAGGAGTTCCTTGATCATGGCCTCCAGAGTAGCTCCGTCAACGGGCTTGGCCAAAAAGCCTGTGAATCCCTGAGACTTGTAATAATCCTCTCCGCTCGTCGCAGAATTGGCTGTAAGTGCGATAACGGGGCAAACGACGCCTCTCTTGGTCAGCTCGTGCATAGTCTCTATACCGTCCATCTCCGGCATCATATGATCCAGGAGGATGATATCGTAATTATTATGTACAGCTTTATCGAGGCATTCTTTACCTCCGGTTACGGAATCGACTTCTATCTCTACGCCTTTGAGAAGACCCTGCAAGACTTTGAGGTTCATCTCATTATCGTCGACCGAAAGTATCCTTGCGCTCGGAGCTCTGAAAAGAGGTACGTACCTGCTCTCGGTATCGACATCGGACTTTTCGACAAACTCTCCGATAACCGTATCGCTCTTTATTCCCTGCAGGATTTCAAAATAGAATTCGGATCCCACACCATACTCGGATTCACACTGCAGCTTGCCGCCCATGAGTTCTACAAACTGCACGGATATGTTCAGACCCAGTCCCGTTCCCTGTATGCCCGAGTTCTTCTTCTCATCAAGTCTTTCAAACGCAGAGAACAGCTTATCCATATCTTCGGGACGGATACCCATTCCCGTATCCTTAACGCTGTAGCGGATCCTTACCTTGTCGCCCTCTTTATCAAGGATCTTGACAGACAGTTTGAAAGAACCCTTCTCGGTATATTTGACTGCATTAGTAAGCAGGTTGAGAAGTACCTGCTTGATCTTGCCGTCGTCTCCATAGAGCATGGCAGGAAGCTCCGGATCGATATCGGTGCTAAAGCCCAGATCCTTTTCATTGCTCCTTACTCTTATCATGCCGCATATACCGCGGAAAAGCTCCACGGGATCGTAGTCACGTTCAACCAGGTTCATCTTGCCCGACTCTATCTTTGACAGATCGAGGATATCATTGATAAGTCCGAGGAGGCTCTCGGAAGCTCTCTTTATCTGGGATGCATATCCGAGTACCTGTTTGGAATACTCAGCTGTTTCCTGACTCCTGTCCTCTCTGAGGATCATCTCGTCCATACCCATTATCGTATTGATGGGTGTGCGGATCTCATGGCTTATATTGGCGAGGAACCTGGATTTCGCACCGTTAGCTCTCTCTGCCTCTTCCTTGGCTTCGCGAATCTGATCATATTGTCTGTTGATGATCGTCATCTTAACGATATAGTACACACCGGCAGCAACAACGAATATTCCGAGAAGAACAAGTCCGATCCTTACGATCAAAAGCTCGGTAAGTCTGGGTTTTTTGAATATCTCAAAAGTCTCGTCTTTGACAATAGTCTGTTCGTTTCCGGAAAGAACCTGAATATGAAGTTTATATCTGCCATAAGGCATATTTGTAAACTCAAGAGACCTTAGTTCATCCTGTCTTACTGTGAAACCTGCATCCTTGGCTCCCTCGAGGTAAACTCTTACTGTAGGATTTGAAAGAGAGAAATTAAGTACTGCAGTCTTTATCTGTACACGCCTTGCAGATGAAGGGATATTATAAACACCCAGCTGTGGTAATACTTCATTATCGTCGGAGAGGACTGCTTTGACTCTCAGGCAGTAATCCTCATTATAGGAATCGTATTCTTTGGTACTGATCAGTCTGACTCCGTCAGTACAGCAAAGGAGCAGATCTCCGTCATCGCCCAGCAGATCATTCCACGCATTTGCCGTGAGGGATGTGTTGAATCCTCTTGAGTAATCAAGAAGCGTGTAATTGTAATCTCCGTTTGAAACCAGGTCATCGGCATCCACTACAAAGATACCCGCACTGGAGCTGACCCAGGCTTCGCCATTCTCGGTTATGAAGATGTCATAGTTATTGCTGTACGGGAATTTATCAAGCTTAACAACTTCATCTCCGTTGTCATAGAAAAGCGCATTGCTGGTCACATAGAAAAATCCGTCTCCGTAAGGAACTATCCTCAGAACGATCAGAGTGGTAAGTCCATCCTCTTTTCCGATATTTCTAATGATCTTTCCGTCCTTGATAACATATACACCGTCACCGTCGGATCCCGCATAAAGCTCACCGCCGGCGCTTTCAACCATAGTAAGTATCTGGGGTACTTTCATATCATCACTCTCGCCGAGAGTGGATACCACTTTGTCGTTCTTTATGAAGTTGATGCCCATGTTGCTCGCAGCGGCTATGGTTCCGTCAGAAAGCTGCGTACAGTATCTGAATCTTCCGCCCAGAGTACCCTGTCCTTCGATGCTCTCATGGAACACCTCGGCTTCTCCTTCAGGCGTTACTTTGATAAGTCCGTCCTTGCCGTACGTGCTGATCCAGAGGTTGCGATCAGAATCGCTGAAAAGATGCCTGATCCTCACTCCCTCAAAATATGATAACCAGTCTTCGTTAACAGCCTTAAGTCTCGATGTATCAAGGCACTTAAGTCCGTTATCCATTGCGATATATACAAGATCTCCAAGCACAAGCACGCTGTTAACGACTCCGGATTCAAAGCCTGCTTTGACAAAAAGATCTTTAAAAGGATTGAGCGAATACTCAAGTATGCCCTGTTTGTTGGAAGCAAACCAGATATTGTTCTGATAATCTATAAAGCAGTCCGATACGGAGCTTGCGAATTTCTCACGGGACAGATCCGTGACAGTGCCACCGTCATAAATGATACCGAGTCCGTTCTCGGCACTGAAATAGTATGATCCCGAAGCCTCATCATAAATGATCCTGTTAAAGTAAGAAAGCCCGTTGGTTGTGATCTTTCTGCGAATCTTAAGTTCTCCGTCATAAGTAACGCGCAGAGCATAATCCTCTGAGGTTCCGACAAGGTATTCATCACCGTTTCCGTGACTTACAGCCTCGTAATACACTCCCGCTTCATCATATTCGAATTTGTCTTTGACGGATTCTCCTTCGATGAAAAAGAGCACGCCTGCATTTGTAACGCCGGAGATATATTTATCATCTGCACCTATGCACCTTATAGTTCCGAGAGATTTAAATTCATCGGAAGAGATCAGTTCTCCGGATTGAGTCAGATATGCAAGTCCGGAAACTGTTCCGATATAGATATTGCCTGTATTATCCCTTGTTATACAGCGAATTGAATCGGAAGGAAGACCATCCTCTGTGGTGATGAACTCAGCGCTTCCGTTGTAAATATTATAAATGCATACACCGCTGTCATTGGTCCCGATATAAAGCTTGTCATCAAACGCAAACAGAGCCATGACATTGCTGACATTCTCAATGGAATCGATCTTCTCAAACCTGACACCGTCATATCTGTACAGTCCGGAATAAGTACCCGCCCATATATATCCGTCCGAAGTCTGTGTCAGAGCATTTGTCTCCGCTGAAAGAAGACCCTTATCTGCCCCGAAGATAACGGACTGGTATTCCGCAAGGAAGTCGGTCTGATCGGGAGTGATCGCATAAGCTGTGAATGCAGGGCATACTATCCCCGCAAGAACGGAAAAAGATAAAATAAAAACACAGAGGAGCTTTTTGAATTTTCGCAAAGATCCGTTTATCATGTAAGGCCTTTCAAATGCCCAATATTATTTGAATTTACAACATTTATATGGTACGATAATAACGATTTTTAGTCAAGGAAAGGAAGATCAGATGTCAGACGAAAAAACCGTGTTTTCCAAGGAGAAAACTCTCTCATTTGAAGTATTTCCACCCAAAAAGGACGACGAGTTTGCTTCCGCTTTCGAAGTTCTCGATAAACTGTGCGCTCTCAAGCCCGATTATATAAGCGTAACATACGGCGCAGGCGGTTCCAGAGCAGGTAAAACCGTAGAGATCTGCTCATATATACAGAATAAGCTCGGCATACCGGCAATATCTCACCTTACCACTGTAGGAGCATCGAAAGCCGGCATATCCGAGACTGTTTCTTCCCTCAAAAAGGAAAATGTCACCCATATCATGGCTCTTCGCGGCGACAGACCCGCGGATATGACCGATGAAGCTTATGATTCAAGAGAATTTGAGCACGCTTCCGATCTCATCGCATATTTCAGGAGTGAAGAAGCCGGTGAGCTCGCTACCGGGCTTCATTTTGCGGCAGCATGCTATCCCGAGAAGCACTATGAAGCATTCAGCATGGAGACGGACTTAAGAAACCTTAAGCTGAAGCAGGATCTGGGCGCCGAGCATTTTATTTCCCAGCTTTTCTTTGACAATGATTATTTCTATACATTTTTGGAGAAAGCTGAAGGCAAAGGCATCACTGTTCCGGTATCAGCCGGTATCATGCCCATCACTTCACCCAGGCAGATCGGTACCATAGTTGCGCTCTCCGGTTCCTCCATCCCCAAACAGTTCGCCGATATCATCGCAAAATACGGTGAAAATGCCGATGAAATGAGAAAAGCCGGTATCGACTATGCGATCCGGCAGATCCGTGACCTCCGCGAGAACGGAGTATACCATATTCATATCTACTCGATGAACAAGCCCAAGACGACCGCTGAGATCGTCGGCGGAATAAATTAAAAGCCCCTTACCAAACGGTATTTGTCACTTCATCTTTCTTATCGCGCTGCATGAGCTCAAGAACGGCCTGTGCAGCGTTTTTGTTTTCAAAGAGAACGAGGTTGACCTGCTCGATGATCGGCATGGAAACCTCATATTTCCTCGAAAGTTCCATGGCTGCCTTTGCCGAATATACGCCCTCAACGACCATCTTTACCTCATCCATTGCTTCCTGCATGGTCTTCCCCTGGCCTATGAGGATTCCGGCACGGCGGTTTCTTGAATGCATACTTGCACAGGTAACGATCAGATCTCCTATACCGGTGAGTCCGCAGAATGTCTCAAATTTGCATCCCATCTTAACACCGAGACGCGCGATCTCGGTAATACCTCTGGTGATGATCGCCGCTTTGGCATTATCTCCGTATCCGAGTCCGTCCGCAATACCCGCTGCAAGAGCAACGACATTCTTAAGTGCTCCGCCCAGCTCTACGCCTCTTACATCCGAGCTGGTATATACTCTGAACGTATCATACATAAAGATATCCTGAATATATTTAGCCGTATCCTGATCATGCGCAGCAACAACAATGGTCGTAGGCATGAGTTTAACTACCTCTTCGGCATGCGTAGGGCCCGAAAGCACAGCTACATTGGCCTGAGGTATCTCTTCTTTGATGATCTCGGAAAGGGTCATGAGTGTGCCTTCCTCGATTCCCTTAGCCACGTCTATTATCTTCTGTCCTTCCGCTACCAGAGGAGAAAGCCTCTTTGCGGTAACTCTGGTATATGAGCTGGCCACGGCCATTACAAGGAGATCCCTGCCATTTACAGCCTCTTTGTCATCAAGGGTATATCTGATGGAGTCGTTAAGCTTAACACCGGGAAGCATCTTGTGCTCATGAGTGCTCTCAAGCATCTCGATCTCCGCAGGAACTGCTGACCATACAAGCACATCCTCTCCCTTTACGGCAAGAAGATTGCCAAGCGCCATTCCCCAGGTTCCGCCACCGAGTATAGTGATCTTAGCCATTGTTCTCCTCCTTCCTATCTTCGGGAGTGCCGAGTTTATTCTCCTCTGCTCCGCCTATCTCAGGTTTTTTCTTTCCGAGGAAAGTCTTCCTCTCGGTTCCTTTGATAAGCCTTACGATATTGGATCTGTGCTGCCAGTAAGCAAGTACCATCAGCGCAAAAGTTATACCATACATCTCATAAAGGGCAGCCTGCGGCATTCCGAAGAGTCCCAGCTGGCCGCATATGAGCATATGGATAAAGAATCCCGCATAAAGGATAAGCGATCCGAGTGATACATAATGAGTAACAAAAAATGGAATAAAGAAATAGCACAGCCCTAACGGAAGGATGAGAAGCTCAGGCTGTAAAAAACTGAATGCTATGATCGTTCCGCCTGTAGCCGCTATGCCCTTTCCTCCTTTAAATCCCATATAGAAAGGAAAATCATGGGCAAGCACGCATCCGACTCCGCACCACATAACGAGCAGATGCAGCAAACTTCCGTAAGTCTCCCCAAAGAGAAACCTGACTATGACAGCGGCTATGATACCCTTCGCCATATCTCCCGCAAACACAGTAAGTCCGGCTTTTCTTCCAAGGACTCTCAGTGCATTGGTCGATCCGGAGTTTCCGCTTCCGTATTTCCTGATATCTATCCCGTTTATCTTTCCGACTATGAAAGCAGTCTGAAACAAACCGAATGCATATCCGATAAGAAAACTGTAAAGTCTTACCATCACTTCTCCTCGTTTCGCTCCCTGATAATGAATTTAAGAGGAGTTCCCTTAAATCCGAAGCTCTGTCTTATCTGATTCTCGATATATCTCGTATAAGAAAAATGCATTAATTCTTTGTCATTTACAAAAATGACAAAAGTAGGAGGTGCGATAGCCACCTGGGTGATGTAATAGAGCCTGAGTATCTTGCCCTTGTCATTGGGAGGCTGCTGCATCGCTACGGCCTCAGTCATGATCTCGTTGAGAGCACCCGTGGATACGCGTTTTGTCTGGCTCTCATGAACTGCATCAATGAGATCATAAAGCTTGATCAGTCTCTGACCGGTCTGCGCCGATACGAAAAGTATCTCGGCATAGGTCATGAATGAAAGAATCTGCTTTATATCAGCCGTAAATTTGTTCATGGTCTTGTCATCTTTTTCGACTTTATCCCATTTATTTACGACAATTATCACTGCTTTGCCTCTGTCGTGAGCAATACCCGCTATCTTGGCATCCTGCTCGGTTACGCCTTCCGAAGCATCGATCACAAGCACCGCTATGTCAGCTCTTTCTACAGCACTGACTGTGCGAAGGATCATATAATGCTCGAGATCTTCTTTGATCTTATTCTTCCTGCGAAGGCCGGCAGTATCGATAAATACATATTCTTTTCCGTTGTATTTAACATCGGCATCGACAGCATCCCTGGTGGTACCTGCTATATCAGAAACGATCAGTCTGTCCTCGCCGATCAGCTTGTTGATGATCGAAGACTTGCCGACATTGGGCTTTCCGATGATAGCAATGTGAGGTCTGGTATCCTCAACTTCATCCGGGTCACCCGGAGTAAGATCTGCGCAGATCTCGTCAAGCAGTTCTCCGAAACCAAGCTTCCCCATAGCGGACACGGGGAAGGGCTCTCCTATGCCAAGATTGTAAAACTCATAGACATCCGCTTCCATCTTGGCGAAATTATCGACTTTATTGACTACAAGGATGACTTTCTTGCCGGATCTGCGAAGCATATCGGCAACGCCGGCATCCGCATCCTGTATTCCGCTCCTGACATCGGTCACAAAGAGTATTACATCCGATGTATCTATAGCGATCTGAGCCTGCTCACGCATCTGAGAAAGAAGGATATCCTTGCTCTCGGGCTCTATTCCGCCCGTATCGATAAGCGTAAAGCTGTAATTCTGCCATGTTACGTCAGCATATATACGGTCCCTGGTGATACCGGGCGTATCCTCAACTATCGATATCCTCTCCCCCGCAAGCGCATTAAAAAGAGTGGACTTTCCCACGTTAGGGCGTCCAACTACCGCTACTATCTGTTTTCGCTTGCCGTTAACCATCTATCTACCTTTGATCCTTAATTTCCCAGTAATTTATCCAAAAGATCACATCCGCTTAATTTTATCGTACTGACGGGTACTTGTAAAGAATCCATAACCTCTGAGAGCGTCACATCATCAAGGAAAACATCCTCTCCCGCGCGGAGCATATTTACTGGGATAAAGAGTTCCTCGCCTATTTCCTTACCCTTAAGCTGATCTCTGAGATCCGAACCTGTTATAAGACCCGAAACTGTTATCCTCTCACCGAAAAAACGGTTCTCTATGCAGAAGACATTGATCTTAAGACCCTCGAACTTTCCTTCACAGGCATCGGAGAGTTCTCTTAACAGGCCGTAAGCCAGCTTACCGGTGGCAAGGCTTATAGTCCTTTTCCTGTACGACGATGAAAGGTCATCGGCATGGATCCTTAAATGATCGTTAAGTGCCTCATAGAAGGCATTCTTGAGCATCCTGACCATCCCGACACCGTTCTCAAGCTGCAGATAACCGTCATATCTGTCCTCTTCAGGCACCTCATATCCGGCATTTATATACCACTCATCGCTGGCATGTATGAAATGGATCCCGTGCTTCTCATAGCACTCTTTCTGATACTTTTCAATAAGGGCTATAACTGCTCTCGAATCATCAGGTTCAAAAGGTTCCAAATGACAGAGGCCTTCCCTGTACTTAGTGAGTCCTACGGGAACAACTGATACACTCTCCAGCACAGGAGCGTATTTCATCATCTCTTTGATGGAAAACTCGAGCTCGTCACCGTCATTTATCCCCTTACAGAGCACGATCTGGCCGTTCATGGTAAGGCCTGCTTCATAGAGCCTGTCGAGATTCTTAAGCGCATCCCCCGCAAATCTGTTCCCCAGCATCTTGCATCTGAGCTCAGGATTCATCGTATGAATGGAGATATTTATCGGAGAAAGCCTGTATTTGATGATACGGTCCAGATCTTTCCCGGAGATATTGGTAAGAGTAATATAATTGCCCTGCAGGAAGCTAAGCCTGGAATCGTCGTCCTTGAAATAGAGGGTAGGTCTCATTCCTTTGGGCATCTGATCGATAAAGCAGAAAATACACTTATTCCTGCAGGATCTGTAATTGTCCATCAGGCCGTTCTCAAAGACTATGCCAAGGTCCTCATCCTCGTCCTTTTCGATATCAAATTCCCATTCCTCACCGTCCTCTTTCTCGATGACGACTGTAAGTACTTCGCTTTGCGTCAGATATTGATAATCAAAGATGTCTTCCAAAGGATTTCCGTCAATAGAAATAAGGGCATCTCCCGAACAGATGCCCAATTCTTCGGCGATACTTCCCTTGACCACCGATCGGATTATATGTTTTTTGTCTTTATCAGATCTCAACATTCTCGCGCGCGTTGTAGCTTTCAAGTATTGCGTGCATCTTCTCGGTATTGTCGAGAACATTGGCCATCGACGAATCATGATTCATGAAATCAACTATCGAAGCTATGAATTTACTCATATCAGCCTCGATAAAGTAAGGTCTGTCATAGAGCTCCGGAGGCAGATAAGTGAGATTGGTAGTGATCACTTTGTCAAAATATCCCTTCTCATAAGCCTCATCAAAGCTGTCCAGGCCATCTGTAAAAAGTCCGAACGAAGTACAGATAAATACTCGTCTGGCATTCATTTCCTTTAACTGGCGTGCAGTATCGATCATACTTCCGCCTGAGGAGATCATATCATCGATGATAACGACATCCTTGCTGTCCACTCTGTCTCCGAGGAACTCGTGAGCCACGATCGGATTCTTACCGTTTACTATCCTGGTATAGTCACGTCTCTTGTAGAACATGCCGGTATTGATACCGCATACGTTTGCAAAATATATCGCACGGTCAAGAGCACCCTCGTCGGGTGAAATGACTACCATGTGATCCTCATCAACGAGCAGATCGCTCTCATTTCTAAGCAGAGCCTTGATAAATGAATATGAAGTCATGAAATTGTCAAATCCGCCGATGGGTATGGAATTGGCTACTCTGGGATCATGAGCATCGAAAGTGATGAAATTGTCGATACCCATATTGTTAAGCTCCTCGAGTGCATAAGCCGCATCAAGTGACTCTCTTCCGTTACGTCTGTGCTGTCTGCCTTCATAGAGGAAGGGCATTATGACGTTTATCCTGGTGGCTTTACCCCCGATAGCGCTGATCACTCTTTTAAGATCCTGGAAATGATCATCGGGGGACATATGATTGGTATATCCGTTCATCTCATAGGTGATCGAATGGTTCATTACATCTACGAGTATGAATATATCCTTACCTCTGGATGACTCGATAAGTCTGGCCTTGCTCTCGCCGCTTCCGAATCTGGGTATCTGATATTTAAGCCTGTAATCCTGCTCCTGATATCCATGGAACGCGGGATCGTTCTTAACCATATCGTTATGTATCTGTTTGCGGAATTCCACGAGATACCTGTTGATCCTGTCTCCCATCGAAGCCATTGAGGGGAGAACTATCAGCTTAAGAGGTGCCACGGGCATCGCATTTTCAAGTTGGGATACGTTAGCCATATTACTCCTTTTTTAACAAAAGTTCGGACACTTTGTCCTGTATAATTCTATTTATGATGAGGGGGTGTGTCAAGTTATGCCGCATGTCACATCTTGATCTTGCTCTTGATCTTGTCCATGGAATCGACAAACAAAAGGATCTCGGCAACCACCTCGTAAAGTTCCGGAGGTATCATCTCTCCGATCTCGAGTTTTGACAGAGTATCAGCCAGCTTATCATCCCTGTGAACAGGCACATCGGCTTCCTTTGCCTTCTCAATTATCCTGTCTGCCAGAGCGCCCTTTCCGGATGCTATTACCTTCGGCGCGTCATCCGACGGATCATATTCCAGAGCTACCGCTGTTTTTACTTTTCTCTTCTCTTCATCAGCCATATCAAGTCCTTATATCAAAACCTCTGTCGGTTCCTTTAAATCTGTCCGCTCCTATGAGAAGCACATTGACACCGCCAGCTTCCAGAGCGTCCTTCTGCTCCTTATCCTCGCTCTCACCTCTGACAGACATCTTGGCCGAGATGGAATACCCTCTTTTTTCAAGTCTGGCAGTGAGGATATCCATATGATCATTCAGGAAATCAAGGATCTCATCATCTTGCACATAAAACTGCGTGCTTACCTTAGGTTCTATGGATCTGATATCCATAGCCACATATACATCCACAGGCCCCAGATGGTCCATATCGAGATGAAGCAGTGCACTTACGGTTCCTTCGTTTGATGACAATTTCTTACCGTTCGTATATACATACAGATCGCCGTGTCTGTTATCTCCGCCGGGGAATCTGATGGGAAGCTGTATATATGCATACATCTGATTGATCTGGTTTAGGAAATCAATATTTGCGCTCATATTATTAACGCTCTGCATAGCCTGGGAATTCTGCATTCCTGCACTTTCGAGCGCTCCGCCGACGGTCTTAAGCTGCGACACAAGCCTGTCATAGAGATCCTTTACTTTTTCCTTATCCGCTACATCCTCCGCCGGGATAGATGATTGCAGATTAAGCACATCCTTAAGAGCACCTCTTACCGTATCGTTTGAAAGCAGATTTTTAAGGGTTTCGGTATCTCCTCCGGTCAGAGCTTTGTTAACAAGGTCCTGAGTACCGGTAAGAAGGTTCTTAAGATCAAGCTCGCGGTAGCTTTCATTTCCGGTCATTCTCACCAGTTCATCAGCTAAGCTCTGTCTGATATCCGAAGGGTCTCTTGAAATATATAACTGTGAGCCGTTATTATCCGAATCTGCAGATACCGAAGCATTTTTTGATTCGATCCCGGCTTCCGGCTTTTCGGTCTCTGTCATCTGACCAAGGAGTCTTAAAGCCTTCGAAGCAGCATCGTCATTCTTTACGATATCTGTTCCGCCCGCTGATTCTTTATTCTCGGAAGCAACGGCAGCGGATCTTATTTCTGTCATATTTGGATCGAGTATAGTTTTCGAGCTTATATTCTCCGAGATCACTTTACCCGATACATCGCTGACTTCGGCGCCTTTTCCTTCTCCCGCAGACAAAGAAGCATCGCCCGCCTGCTTTGCTGAGGCAGCATTCTCACCGGCTTTTTCAGATGTAAGCTCACCTGCCCGAAGCTCACTTCCGCTTATACTTTCGGGTATTTCGAACGAAGTCACCGCTTCCGACAGTCCGTTAAAGACCTTTGCCGCACCTTCCGGATCGCCTTTTGATACCAGATCGAGTATCGCATTATCTATTCTTTCCGATACATCTTTCATCCCTGATTCTATGGTATATGAGAGGTTCTTATATGCGGATATCTGTTCGAGATTTTCCTGATTAACAGGGACTCCCAGCCTCTTCAGATCGACGGCATCGGCAATATTCGCTCCGGGATTCATATTGATACCTGACATCATCTGTTGGAGAGAACTTCTGTCTACCGACAGGCCGTTCTTCATCATGAGAGATGTCATCTCCACACTGCTTTCGTTAACCGGCAGGCCGGCCATGGTCAGAGCTTTGAGGACATTGGGATCCGTGGAAGTATTGGTATAAAGCGGGCTTAATGTGACTCCCGCACCGCTTCCTCTAACCTCAAAAGTGATATTTTTGCCAACTTCAATACCGACGCCCTCATCCACATGGGCGTTTACGGTCTGCTGATTGGGAAGTTTAAGTGTGATATCATTTCCGTCGCGGCTTACTACCTGAGCCTGAAATGTCTGACCCGCGCGGAGCGAAGAAAGATCTGCCCCTCCTGACCGGGGAGCGTTTTCGGATCGTACCGATGATACATTATCCGTTTGCTGTATGGGACTTGTCTTGAATAAATCCCTTATAGAAACCATGTAAATCCCTTATATATAATCATGTATGAAAGATCTTCTGTGTATCGGCGTAGGTCCGAGCCTTTTAAGAGCTTCTATATGCTCTCCTGTACCGTATCCGACATTCTTGGCAAATCCGTATCCGGGATATATGCGATCGTATTCGACCATCTCACGGTCCCTCGTTACCTTGGCGAGTATGCTGGCCGCTCCTATCGATATGCTCTTGGCATCTCCTTTTATGATGGGAACCTGCCTGATATCTACTCCCGGTATAGTCACTGCATCGTTTAGCAGAAGATCGGGAGATACTGAAAGCGTTGAAATAGCCTCTCTCATTGCTTCATATGTTGCCTGGAGTATATTTATCTCGTCAATCCTCCGGGGTGAGGCATGTCCCACCGCGCAGGCAACCGCCTTTTCCTTTATTTCATCATAGAGTCTCTCTCTTACTTTTTCGGATAATTTCTTGGAATCATTAATATACAGAATGTCACAATCTTTGGGAAAAATGACTGCTCCTGCGACGACAGGGCCCGCGAAGGGACCTCTTCCGACTTCATCTATTCCGCAGATATAGCTGCAATCAGGGTACTTTCTTTCAAACTCCCAGAGCGCATCGATCCTGGCCTTTTCCGCCTCTAAGTCTCTGATACGCTTTCTTGCCTTCTCACACTCCGCGATAACTCCGGCTCTGGTATCGCTCTCAAGCTCTGCGATAACGGGAGCCAGATACTCAGTGGGAGTGTTCTTTAATTTGTTTTTGATCTCTGAAATGGAAACCATCTTATCTGAACTTTCCGAACTTTGAAAAAGGCCAGATCCTGATAACCGCTTTACCTGTGATCCTGCTCTTTTTGATATTTCCGACAATAGGGTATCTGCTGTCCGTCGAATTATTCCTGTTATCACCCATGACGAAGTACTCGTCATCTCCGAGCTGTATATCCTCCCAGGCCACACCGATATGATCGGCATCTATGACTTCACGGCCATAATCCTCCTCGAGTATCTCTCCGTTGATGTAGATATTTCCGTTCTCATCGATACGGATCTTCTCACCGGGAAGCGCGATCACTCTCTTTATCAGATATACATCATCATGAGGAAATACTATGACATCAAACCTCTCAGGGCCCTTAAATCTGTAAGAGATCTTATCTACCCACAGACTGTCCCCATTCTGAAGAGTGGTCTCCATGGAGCTGCCGTCAACAACAGTCCTCTGACCGACGAATTTGATGACGAGAAAAGTAAGTCCTAAGATACAGAGAATATATATACCAAGAGAAAAAAGCTCTTTTAATACCTTATTCATGATGCTCCTTTATATATAGCCTATTTGACGATATGCATCTTTCGGCCGTTTCCGGGAAGGGCCAGCCATACTCGTCCTACTATCTGATCCGCCTTGACGGGACCGATATTTGCAGACCTTGAATCCTCTCCTGATTCCGGATTGTCTCCTACCACAAAATACTCACCGGATGCCAGTGTTATCTCCTGAAATGCGAGCCCCGGATCCTTAAATTTGGTCTTGATCACATCACTCGCACTCCCATTTATATATAATACACCATCGATAATCTGCACGCAATCTCCGGGGCCTGCAGCCACTCTCTTGGTATAATAATGGGAGTTCGTGTTTCCGTTGGGGAGGAAAATGATCACATCCCCTTCCTCGGGGCCCAATATCGTATATGCAAATCTGTTTATCAGGATCTGCTGTTCATGATAGAGTCCGGGTTCCATCGAGGCTCCGACGACCGAAGTCTTCATCCCGAAAAAATAAACAAGTATCGTAGCCAGAAATACAGTGATGAATATGGAAATAAGCCATGAGAAGAATTCCTTCACGGCCTTCATGCTTATCGTTTTTCTTTTCTTATAAAAGGAAAGTCCGGTCTGCTTAGCCAAATGATCACCTTCCGAAAAAACAAAAGGGCAATCGGGGATACCCACGACTGCCCTGAAGAAACATAAATTTAATTACCTGATAACTTCCTTAACCTTGGCAGCCTTGCCCATACGGTCACGAAGGTAATTAAGCTTAGCACGTCTTACCTTACCGCGGCGAACAACCTCGATCTTCTCAACATTGGGAGAGTGAAGGGGCCAGGTCTTCTCAACGCCAACACCGTTACTGGCCTTACGAACGGTGAAAGTCTCGCGGTTGCTTCCGCCCTGGCGCTTAATTACAACGCCCTCAAAGATCTGGATTCTTTCTCTGTTACCCTCTTTGATCTTGCCGTGTACCCTTACGGTATCTCCGACATTAAACTCAGGTACTTCCTGCTTAAGCTGTGCTTCTTCGATTTCTTTAATAATATCGCTCATATCTGCTCCTTTCATCTCGGATGTTCATGCCGCACCCTTGGGGCAGAGGACCATCTTCATAACGCAACTCATATATTTAAGCATAATAATGCCTAAAATGCAAGAAAAATATAACATTTTTTACTCCAGGCTGATCCTTCCGAGTCTGCCGGACCTGAAATCATCTATAAAAAGCCTTGAAGCCTTGACAATATCGGTCTCTCCGCCTGCTACGATGCATCCTCTCGATACAGCTATACTGTTCATTATCTCGGCAGGTGCCATTTGGGATACATCTTCTTCTCCCTTAAAATATCGCTCTTTTAAAAGGTCCGGATAGGCAGTCTTAAGGATATCGGCAAGTTCCAAAGCAAGCTCTGCAGGCTCCGTGATCTCATCATTCATGGATCCTATAAGCGCGATATTCCTTCCGACGGTCTGATCCTCAAATTTGGGCCAGAGTATTCCCGGAGTATCAAGAAGTTCAAGTCCCGCACCCGTGCTGATCCACTGATTCCCCTTTGTCACGCCGGGCTTATTGCCGGTCTTGGCCGAGGAACGTCCAACGATACTGTTAATAAATGTCGATTTGCCGACATTGGGGATACCTACGACCATCGCCCTTATCGGTCTGCCGACTATTCCTCTTTTTCTGTCTCTTTCGATCTTCTCTGCGCATGCGGAAAGAGCTGCATTTTTGACATTCTTGACGGAAGCTTTGTTTCTTGCATCCGTTTCCAGGACTATGCGGCCTTCATCGTTCAGCTTTTTCTTTACCGCTGCAGTCTTTCCCGGATCTGCCAGATCTGATTTATTGAGAACAACCAGCATGTATTTACCCTTAGCCATCTCGTTAAGATCGGGATTACGGCTGCTCACAGGGATCCTTGCATCAATTATCTCGATGACGAGGTCTATCAGCTTTAATTGTTCCTTCATGGCCCTGACGGCCTTGGTCATATGTCCGGGGTACCATTGATAATTCATATCTTCACCTTGGTCAAACCCTGGTATACTTCACGATCACCGAATTGGACCGCAAATATCCCAGTGATTCATACATATCTGCAAGATCCCCATCATCTGTATTTATGAATATATAAGGAATCCTTAAGTCTGCAAGTATATCCTTATTCTCGGAATATATCTTTTCTGCAAGTTCTCTTTCTTCACCGGAAAGATCAGTTATCTTCTTTCGTGATATCGGAGAATGATCCGTATAGGACATGAGGAAGTACTCTCCCTCTTTCTTCCATGCTTCTCTTATACCGGATTCATCCATACAGTTCTGCGGTATATACAGAGTCTTAATGTCTGCGGACAGCTTATTGCAGATATGATCCGAAATATCATGACCTGCTTTATCAGCGTTCTTATCTATCCTGCAAAGGTAAGCTTCCTTGGAACTCATATCAGAAATAACCGCAAATATATCATCAGAGTATACAGGCTCTCCGTCGGAGAATCTTACGGATGATATCGCTGCCGCATTGTCTCTCTTAGCCGGAAGAAGCCTCGGAACGATCTCTTCCCTCTTGATATATCTGGAATAAAGATCGGGTCTTACTCTCTCGGTGATCTCCTTCGACCTCTCGAGTCTCCAGCCTTCTATGGATTTATGATCACCTGTAAGAAGAACTTCGGGTACGCTCTTGCCGTGCCACTCTTCAGGTCTCGTATACTGGGGATATTCAAGAAGCCCTCTGTAGAAAGACTCCACCTCACTCGACTTATCATTGCCGAGTACTCCGGGGATGAGTCTGGAAACAGCATCTATCACTACGAGCGCCGCCAATTCTCCACCGGTGAGAACATATTCCCCGATTGAAATCCTGTCTGTTACGATCGTCTCCAGGACTCTCTCATCAACCCCTTCATATCTGCCGCAAAGGATAATGATCTCATCTTCCTTAGAGAGGTCCTGTGCCAGCTGCTGTGTAAATGGTCTGCCCGCCGGAGACATATATATACAGCGCTTCTTTGCTCCGTCTCCTGCAGCCGCTTTATATGCATCATATACAACCTGCGGGCGCATGAGCATACCGGCTCCGCCGCCGTAGGTATAATCATCCACCTGGCCGCGATTATTATCGGCGTAATCCCTTATCTGGATGCATTCAATATCTATTATTTCATTGTCCTGTGCTCTTCCTATCATTCCGAGATCGGATGCGTTCATTATCATCTCGGGAAAGAGCGTCAAAACCTTAAATTTCATTTTTACAGATCCGCAAGTCCGTCAAGGAGATGAACCTTAATGACTCCTTCCTCGACATCAACATTCAGTACGCACTCTTTAATAGCCGGGATCAAAAGATCACTCGAATCACCGTCTCTTGATACAATATAGACATCATTTGCACCTGTCTGGAGGACATCTTTCAGAGTACCGAGTTTATTGTCTTCCTCATCAATGACGCTCATTCCTATAAGATCGGCGATATAATACTCGTCCTTCTTAAGAGGAACAGCATTCTCACGATCCACATAGAATTCGCGTCTCTTAAGCCCGGCAGCTTCCTCGGGCGTATCTACACCGCTGATCTTGATGATAGCCATATCCTTGGAGACTTTGGCAGATTCAACATCAGCGCACTCAGGCTCCGCACCGGCGTTCATAGCTGCTTCTCCGCCCGCGAACCAGTATATCTTTTTTAGTTTTTTGAACCTCGAGGGATCATCGGTTGTCGGATAGACTTTCATCTCTCCGTGAACTCCGAAAGGAGCCGTGACAATACCTACTTTTAAAAATTTCTCCATAATCCTCTTAATAACAGATCCCGCAGGATAACTGCGGGATCCGTAGAAAACATCAATCAACTATCTCAACATCGACTCTGGAATCATCTTTGAAGGATGCAGCCTTAACCACTGCACGTATGGACTTTGCAATCCTTCCCTGTTTACCGATTACCTTACCCATGTCGGAAGGTGCTACGTGAAGCTCCAAAACAGTATCGCGTCCGTCCTTCTTTTCGATAACACTGACCTCATCGGGATTATCCACCAGAGCCTTCGCAATAACTTCTACAAGCTCTTTCATCTTGCTCTCCTTATAAAAGCAAATCCCTTATTTGGTTATTCCGGCTACCTTGAAAAGCTTTCCTACAACATCAGTGGGCTGAGCTCCGCTAGCGAGCCACTTCTTTGCAGCCTCTTCGTCTACATTGAAGGTGCTGGGATCGGTGCTGGGATCGTAAGTTCCGATCTCCTCGATGAATCTTCCGTCTCTGGGAGATCTGGAATCTGCAACAACAATACGATACAAGGGAGCCTTCTTCTGTCCCATTCTCTTAAGTCTGATCTTTACTGACATTTCTTTCTTTCCTTTCCTGCCGTTTTTCGGCTATCCATTTTCACAC
>DFKT01000058.1 GCA_002373595.1 Lachnospiraceae bacterium UBA3638
ATCTGCTGCGCCGCATGCTCGACTGTATCTATGATCTCGGCATGTACGGCAAGTCTGTCTCCGTAGCCTCTTTCTTCCAGGTATGACTTAACCGATTCATTAACAGTGCTCATCTTCTCTCCTTATAATCCCACGTGCTCCGCACCGTAAGTGGCTTCCTCTTTGGTGAAGCCTTGGTTTTCCAGTATTTCGATAAGACGTTCTTTCGACGAATTCACATATTCCTTGTAACGCTCTGCGCATTTCACTGCCTGCTCGTACCAGTCGGCTCCGCAATTGTCTGCGCCATAGATGGCTTCCTCAGAAGTAAATCCGTCACCTACCAGTGACGAGACTATGCTCTCATGTGAATATTCATAATACTCCAAGTTATTTTTTGCAGTCTCGACTGCGTTTTGTTTTTCCAGAGAAACTTCCGCATATTCAGGCAGACTGTTTTTTTCATCAAATGCTGTATCCGCACCAAGCTTTGCCTGCTCATAAGTAAACTTCTCATATGAGAGCTGGTCGATCAGACCGTTGCGCGAAAAAGGCATAAGATCTATATACGACCGTGCCATCTTGATTGCCTGCTCGTCCCAATCGGCTCCGCAATTATCCGCAGCCCATTTTGCATCCTCGGATGAATAGTGCTCGAACTCCAGCTGCTCGATGAGTCCGTCATGGGAGAAAGGCATAAAGCTAAGGTATGAGACCGCTGTCTCATAAGCCTCTGTCCGTCCACCTGCCTTGGGTTCAGAATCATCATTCCCGTCAGGATCTGTCGTGCCGTTAAACAGACTCGACGGCACATAGGGTATGTAATTGTCGGGATCCGGATCATTTCCAGATCCGCTCACAACAATACTGCCCGACGTATACCCCGACGTATACCCGGATGTGATACCGGACATAACGCTCGCCATCCGCTCGTCTTTTTCTTTCTTATCATGCCAGTACATCATCAAAGGTATCACAAGAAAGATTACGACTACCGCTCCGAGACCAACTATGGCTCCTACAACCCTTGTCTTACTGTTGCCGGGAGTGGTTTCCGGCAATCCCGAGATGGAAGGAGACTGGTTTTGCTTCGAATACGTATTCTGTGCAGATCCTCCCTGCTCATAATACCTATCATACGCACCAAAACGAAGGGGCTCCTCCGGTATCGGCTCTGAGCCCCTCGTAATTTCCGCTGCCATATTGCATCCGCAGAAATCGCAATACCTGGATGTATCAGGGATCGCTGTTCCGCATTTTGGACAAATGATCGTTCCCACTACTCTATCTCCTTAAAAATACTAAGAAGCATTATACTACATTTGCCGCCGCAGTTATATCCTTGGCAACCTTCTTCAGATCCTCACGGATACTCAGGTGCTGAGGGCAGGCTGATTCGCATTTACCGCACTGCTTGCAATTGTCGGCCGACTTTCCTTCCTTTACGAGGCCTTCCCACTGCCACTTGACCGCACCGTAATCCCGGTACATATGATATCTGTTCCACACGCTGAAATTGGCGGGGATATCCACTCCGAAGGGGCACGGCATGCAATAGCGGCATCCCGTGCATCCGTTTTGAATACGGCTGTTTATTATCTCTTTTACCTTATCGACAGCCTTGTACTCATCCTCTGTCATGGGTTCAAAGTTCGTAAAGGTATCCAGGTTGTCATCCACCTGCTCCATGGTCGTCATACCGCTCAGGACTGTAAGGATATTGGGCAGGGATGCGACAAATCTGAGAGCGAAAGAAGCAGCGCTCTTACCCGGTCTCACACTCTCAAATACACCCATGATATCATCGGAAACCTTAGCAAGCGATCCGCCCTTTACAGGCTCCATGATGGTAAGAGGGATCCCCTTTTCCTCTGCGAGCTTATAACCCTTCATGCCGGCCTGGTCCTCTGTATCCATGTAATTCAACTGGATCTGGCAGAAGTCCCAATCTGTATAGTTTATTATGTCCACGAAAGTATCATAATCATCGTGGAAGGAGAATCCGAGATATCTGATCTTGCCCTGTGCCTTAAATTCTTTAAGTCTCTCGACGCAACCGATCTCTTTCATCTTGGCCCAGCTGCCCTTATTCATGGCGTGCATGAGATAGAAATCCACATGATCCGTCCGGAGCTTGCCCAGCTGCTCATTAAGGAGTCTGTCCACATCCTCTATCGTATTCACAAACCATACAGGAAGCTTGGTTGCGAGATAGAATGAATCTCTGGGGTACTTCTTAAGCGCCTCCCCTACGAAGAGCTCACTCTCTCCGTCATGATACGGATATGCAGTATCTATGTAATTAACGCCGGCTGCTATAGCCTTATCCAGCATCTTCTCCGCTTCAGGGCGATCGATCTTGCCATCCTTGCGCACGGGAAAACGCATACAGCCAAAACCGAGAAGGGATACATCTATTCCGAGCTTATCAAATCTTCTTTTCTCCATACTACGCCTCACTTTCCATGTAGTGACAGGTGCCTATGATCATATGGCGTTACTTAACTTCCTTGCCGCCCATAGAAATAAGAGTATCTCTGTCTACGGCAGGACTGTAGAGGTATCCCTGATACAAAAGGCATCCTATCTGCTCGAGAGCTTCCTTCTGCTCGGTGGTCTCTACGAACTCGGCGAGAACCTTAAAGTCAAGTGACTTCGAAAGGTACACGATAGAGTTGATGATCTCCTTCGTACGGTCATTTGAAAGCAGGGACTTCACAAGGTTACCATCCAGCTTAACCAGGTCAAACTGATTGTGCTGGAGATACTGGAGCGAAGTATGTCCCATACTGAAATCATCAAGTGCAAAGGTATATCCGAGCGACCTGATCCTCTTGATGAGTTCTCCGGTCTCCTCGCTCGTAACAAGCTCAGTCTCCTCGGTTATCTCGATACAGATATTCCCCGGCTTAAGCGCATAATGCTCAGCAAGTGTCTGAAGGAAGACTTCAAATCTCTTGTCATAGAGAGTAGTGACAGTCGAATTGACACTAAGTTTGAACTTCTCATCAAAGCATCTCCTGAAGCTCTCCGAATCACGGACTGATCTCTTGAAGATATATGTCTCGAGATCGTAGAGAATGTCGCTTTCCTTGGCAAGACGTATGACAAGGGGCGGGTAGATGATGCCGTATCTGCTGTGGTTCCAGCGAAGGAGAGCCTCCGCGCCGATGCAGTGTCCCATATTATCAAACTGAGGCTGGTACTTCATCAGCAGAGGATTCTCGGCAGCACCGGAATCCGAAGACGATGCTTTTATCGCTTCCCCGAGGTCACTCGCAAGGAGCTTCGCGAGTCTGCCGGCATTACCTTCAAGATCCGTGAGTACGACTTCTTCTGTCGTCTCCTCGGCTTTCTTGAGTATAGCCACAAGTTCATTCATAGCGGACGAGGATTCGTCTAATGATTTCTTCTCATACATGATAACGAATGGAGCATAGACCGCAACTGCCAAAGCAAGATTGATCACCTGTGCGATCACGCCCCTCACGGATCCGGTTGCGATATATCCGCTTAAGACCGGAGGTGTCGTCCATACGACTTCTTTGGTGACCTGCGGCAAAAATCCAACATATGTCAGGAAATATGCATTGGAATAGGTTACGATCGGAGCGAGTATAAATGGCACAACCAGCAAAGGATTGTATATAACGGGAACGCCGAACACCATCAGTTCTCCGACATTAAAGAGTCCCGGGATAAGCGCCATGCGAGAGAGTTTCCTGGAAGAGCTTCTCTTTCCAAAGATAAAGAGTGCGAGGAGCAGTCCCAATGTACATCCCGTTCCGCCCATATTTACAAATGTATCGATGAAACTCTTGGATACTATCTCGCCCGGGATGATCGAAGTGAACAAATCCTCGGCGACCTGATTCAGCACATTATTACCATGGATACCGAATGACCACATTATACTGATCAGAGATATGAAAAGCATACCGCTCGAATATGATCTGTGCATTCGCATGAATATTGCGTCCACACCCTTCGTGAAAAGGTGCTGCACGCTCTGCACATCGAAGATCACTGTGATAAGATAGTTTGCGACTGCAAAGGTAAGTGCAACCATAAGGAATGGCAGGATAATATGAAGTGATGCATTAAATACAGAATCCGCTCCGTCGACGAAGATCATCTTCTTGGTCTTAAATACGGATGCAAACTTCTCAAAAAGCATTGATCCGATATATCCTGCAAGCAGAGCGCTGAATACACCCTGTCCGCTAAGAAGAGATGTATCTATCTCTCCGCTAAAAAATCCGACCAGAATAAAGTACCCGGTAACACATCCGAGCATACTTCCGAATCTGTAAACAAGTCTCTGTCCCTCTTCGGCCATGTCCATATAGCTCTGATTGACCGCGATCGTGATATAGAGAGCCAAAATACCAACAGTCGAAGTCATCATGAGCTGGATGATCTTCCTGAGCGCTCCTCCCAGGAATGTATCAATGAAATTCTGATATCCCATGATAGGGAATCCATTCAGAATAACAGTGATACTTCCTATGAAAAGTATCGGTATCATCATAGCGAGACTGTTTTTGATGATATGGGCCAATTTGTGAAACGACTTTTTGATCCTGAATTTCATGATTGTCTTCCTCTATAAACGTAATTAGGTTCGTCAGATATTTGATGAACGCGTATTTACATTATACGAACGAGCCTTTTGTTTTGCAACCAAAGCAGCCACAATGGCAATCGGAAGGAAAAAGGATTATAATGTACTCGTCCCGGCGAGGGGAAGAAGGAGAATAAGGATATGTGGAATCTGATAAAGAAGAGCACCAAAAAGGAATTCGAACATATAAGAGACGGCCTTAAGTTCATATCATCGGATGTCTTTAACGGCATAGGAGCTATCCTTTCACTCCTGACACTTATCTCGGCGATCGCGGTCTTCATTATCCTGCTCGTAAAGAACGCAACCGATGGCGGATATGAAGATATTTTCAAGAACATCTTCTCAATAAGAGGCAACGCCGGAAGTTTCTATTCCATGCCTTATTTCGGATTACTCGGAGCATTGAACATCATGCTCCTGCTCGTATCGTATTTCCTTTTTTTCAAAAATGAAAAGATCGGATTCAAGATACTCGGTGCCGTACCTTTTCTTGTCATAATCGTTTCCTTCGTTACATATTTCATTCTGATGAGAATGTACGCCCACGGAAAGTACGACAACACTTCGGAACATAAGAGATTTGTCTACGGACTGATGATCGCTATCCTCGTATCTGCTGCCATAAGCATAATACTCCTGCTCTTCCGCGAAAAGGTCATGTCGAGAAGCTGCCTGCGCATGCTGATACTTTCTTTCGCGATACTTCCCTTCCTGACACTGTGCCTCGAGAATATAGGTCTCCTCATCGCAGCTGTTGTGGTATTTATAATACTGTGCATACTGATAAAGGGAGATACTGCAGAGACTCAGAGCTCCACATCACCGGAACCGGTAAGTTCGCAGGCTTCATCATCGGGCTCCGCTCCTGCAGCAGCTCCGGCTGTTCCTTCATATGAAGCTCAGCAGAAAGCGATATTTGAGATCAATCAGAGATATAAAGACGGCTGCGCCGCAATAGTAAAAGCAAACAATGAAGTAGGCGCATTCATGTTTTCACAAAAGACGCAAAATGAGATCGCGAAGCTCCGCAAAGAGTTAGAGCGTGAAGCAGAGCTCCGCGGTGTAAAAGGAAAAGTAAGTATCTATTGATCTCCTCATATTTCTCATTTTTTGTCCGCATCCGGAAAGCTAATATCTTTTCTGTACAGCAGGAAGTATGCGCTGCAAAAGACTGCAACGGCAAATATATCGAGGATCACTTCGAAAGTTATCGTAGATACGACTAAAATCTCCGAAATATATAACGCAGCGATAAGATCCATGATCGTGTGAAGCGCAATTGCCAAAGGATAAAGCCAGAATTTCTTGCCGACTTTAACCGCGTAAAATACGATAACGGAAAACGCTATGTGAGACAGGACTGCAGATGTTCTTTCCATTATAGCGAGTCCTATATCTGCCATGGTCACAGCAGTCAACTGTTCAGCCAGAGTATAGAGGCTATCTACCTGATCCGGCGCCGTAGCTGCCACCTGGCTAACCACAGTTCCGAAAGTGCCGTTATTTATCATCGAAGCATATACGAGTGAGGTAACATAGTTCAATCCCATCAATAACATGACCTCAAATCCGCCATGTCCGATTCCATATGAGATGGAAGTTTCTCTGTTTTTTCTCTTCTTTAAGACAGTCTTGAATGCTACAAGTCTGCCGGTTTCCTCAAATACTCCCGGGAAAAGTGCTGTAACTATGCACCATACAACAGTATGCTGATTTAAGAATCTGCTGACAGGATGATCGATCGATATGACCAGAGCCTGAATGGGCTTTTCCATCAAAAGTGCAAACAGAAGGAAGGTCGCTGCTCCCACGAGCACGGTTGTAAATTTCTCCTTCTTGGCAAATACCCATATGAGCGCTATGGCAATCGGAACGATAAATGCAAGTCCCATACCCAGCCGTAGTGCCATTAAACTCTCTGCTCCTACTTTGGTAAATTCCATTCTCTCTTCCTCCTATCTGTTAGAAGTACTGCTTCCTACCATTCTCTCTTCATCTTGTCTACAAGAATACGGTCGGCGGGAAGCCAATCCACGCTGTCCAGTTCTCTCTTAGTCAGCCACTTGGCTGATTCCGCTTCTTTAAGTACGAGCTCTCCGCTGACTACTTCAGCCCGGAAGCAATCCATGGACAGATGAAAGTCAGGATAATCATATTCGAGTGTCTCAATGAGATCATCTACTCTGATCTGTGCGGTAAGCTCTTCCCTGATCTCACGGACAAGTGCTTCCTGAGGAGTCTCTCCGGCTTCAATCTTGCCACCCGGGAATTCCCATCCGCCTTTGTACTCACCGTATCCTCTGGCGGTAGCAAAGATCTTCTCTTCGTCACCGCTGCTGTCACGGATCACTGCTGCCACGACTCTTACATATTTAAGAGGTTTCCCTTCAGAAGTGAAGATGATCTTCTTACCCTCGCGAAGTCCCTGTCTCGCGATTTCGGCTTCTGTGATTTCACAGGTTCTCTCGCCCTCGACGGATGTTAATATAAGGAGTGCTGTGGGTTCTTCATGTTCTGTTTCTTCACAGCCGAAGTCAGGTTCAGTGATCTTGGTGATGGTGTAAACTGTCATAATACTCTTGCTCCTCTAGTAAATCTATACACTTACTATATATTCGTAGATATCATCTCTTACAGGTTCGTCTAGAATCCATTCTATCTCTACAGCTGTCTTATCGGTGTTCGCCATTACGAATTCTTCTGCACGTCCACTTGGTTTCATTGTACCAAGATAATAGAATTCCTTTGAAATCTTATCATCTTTGTTCTTCCTTACGAACAATTCTACTCGGATTCCTCTTTCCTCCGATTTCAAGAAATTCTGTACATCCTCAGATGACAAATTTCTTCCTGATTTCGATATAGCCACAAGTTTACAACTGCTTGTAAAATGATCTTCGTATTTGGTGGTATCACTGATGTCATCAGATTTGTCATAATTGATGAAAACAGGGAACGTCTTGGTTTTCTTATCAAACTTATATCCGCCGATATTCAAAGGAACTTCACTATTTTCCCAATTGAGAAGTCTGCAGACATCTTCATAAGTATATTTCTGATACAAAACGAAGTCTCCTCCGTTATATCCTCTACTATAATCTCGTTCATATCTACTAATTCCGAATTCGACCAGTTCTTCTACCATTTGATAGAAATCTTTGTTTTGAAGCATCTTCATGAAACTCGCAGTGGGTTTATAATCTTTGTCGTCCTTTTCTATAAATACACACTGACTGTATGTCTTCTTTCCGGATCCACTTGAGAATTCATTAGTTAGAATATTTGCAATATTATCTTTTTGATCATTACTTAGTGTCTTGTCATATTTTTTCAGATCCTTTGAAAGTCCTCTGAACAAACCAATCATCTGCAATCCACGTGAGTATGCCAGGATTCTCCTCAAGAGCTCGAGTTCCTGAATTCTCTTTCCATTGGCTAGCTTTTTCGAAATAAACTCGATTATTATTGCCTCTTTATCAGATAATCTAATCTTATAATCCTTCTCATATTTCACCAAAAACTTGTAATACGATCCAAGACTCTGATTATCAAAAACACGAAGAACATCCATCTCTCCATATTTATCAAAATCAGAAAGTGCCGGAATCCTTCCAAGCTTATTCTTTAGATTTGTATAGTTCTCTTTTATAAGTTTAATATCACTGAAGTTTGCATTGTCTACAGACGCAAATATTCTCTTTCTACTAATTTCATCAAAATGAATCGTAGAAGCTCCCGGAATTACCCTTCCCCCTTCGAGTACGAATCTTCTGATATTGTCTTTGTTGTAAGTTCTGTCTCCTGAAAGTGCTATCGGGATCATGAAATTGTTATTGTAGTTTCCAATAAAGTCAAGAATAACAACATACTCTTTCCCATCTGCTTTTCTAAGGCCTCTTCCAAGTTGTTGGATAAAAACGATTGGGGACTGAGTTGGCCTGAGCATAATAACTTGGTTAACTTCTATGATATCAACACCCTCGTTGAGAATTTCGACTGAGAGAATATAGTCCAATGGCTCGCTAGTCTCATCAAGCATGTCGAAATCATCCATAGCCAGTCTCTCAAATGCTTCCGATCTCTCAGATTCAGACGCATCCCCATTAAGCGCTATTGTTCTGTATTTCTTTCCTGTTGCAGGATTAATTGTTTGATTTAGTTTATCAGAGAGGATTTCCGATTCCTTAATTGAGCTGCAGAATATCAGTCCTTTTACTTTCTCGCCGCTAAATCCATAATAGTTGGCCTGTTCTACAATATGTCTGACTCGCTCATCGCATGTGAGCATATTGAAATCTCGGTTCTTGTCATCATCTACGATCGATAGATCTGTAATTCCAAAATAATGGAAAGGACAGAGCAGATCTTCTTCCATTGCCTGCCCAAGTCTTATCTCATAAGCTATCTGATGGTCGAATATCTCATATACATTCCTGCCTTCTATATTATCGTCACGCTTATCAGGAGTAGCAGTCATTCCAAGCCAAAGTTTCGGCGTGAAATGCTTCATGATTTTCTGATATGTAGCGGCAGGCACGTGATGCGCCTCATCAAGGCAGATTGCATCGAAATAATTCGGATCATATTGAAGCAAATGCTCATCACGATTCAAAGTCTGAACAGTCGCAAATACATAGTCCGCATCGTACTCTTCATATCCCGCACCAACAAGCCCCATTGATACAGTCTTCCCAAAAACCTTCTCATACGATTTCTTTGTCTGTCGTGCAAGCTGTCCCCTGTGGACAAGGAAAAGTACTCTCTTAAATCCAAGTTCTCGCATTGCAAATGCTGATGCATATGTCTTTCCAGTTCCGGTAGCAGAGATCAAAAGTGCTCTGTTCTCTCCTGTTTCGATTATCTTTTTAAGATTGGATATAAAGCCCACCTGCATACTGTTGGGTTTCAGGCGATATTTTTCCAGAGAAATAGTTTCTTCGTGTTTTGCGATCTCTCTCTGATGCTTTATGATCTCATAACGACACTTGTATTCATCTATAAAGTCATTGAAATCCTTTGCATAAGGAGAATCCCACAATTCTTTGAAACTGGATACTATTTGTCGAGACATCTCACCTTGAACAGTCGAGACAATCCTCGTATTCCACTCGTAATTCTGTTTCAACGCACCGCCGGTCATATTGGAACTGCCGATGATGATACTATATATTTCTTCTTTGCGGAAAATATATCCCTTTGTATGAAACCCTTCTCCGGATTCTTCCGAATCAAACATCTTTAACGTGATATTTGAAAGGGATGCAAGTTTCTCAAGCGCTTTGGGCTCGCAGAAATTGAGATAATTTGTCGTGAGAATTTTTCCGGGAATCCCTTTATCTTCAAGTTCTTTGAGTGTCTGAAGGAGTGGAGTGATTCCTCCAAGAGTAATGAAAGCAACACTTATACAAAACTCATCGCACGACAAAAGCTCACCCTCAATGGATGAGAGCACCTTCTTGCCTTCTTTGTAATTGTTCGAAACAAACTGTGGTCTTAAAGCTTCATTTGATACAACAGAACCGTCAATGAACGCCGTTTCAAAACCTTTTCTGAGCTCGTCAAGCATCTTTCCAGTAACCTATATAGCCATGCATGGATACCAATAAATTATACTACACTATTATAATAATCATCCGCTATTCTTCAGAATTTCCCAGCGTTTTTCTTATTAGTTTGCGAATTATTTCTATATTGGCATCGTAATCTCTCATCTACGTCATTCCGTATATTCCAGAAAAATTCTATCACGGAATGCCCCTCTCTCCTCGGCTTTTTTCTTCCTTACCGATTCTAGTTCCCCCAAACTATATCCTCTCGCAAGGCTTATGGTCTGTAACACTTCTAACACATCCGCCATTTCTTCAAGTGATTTGTCTGCGAGATATTCTGTCACTTCTTCTAAAAGCTTCTCATCAAGTTTCTCGAGGTATTCATCTTCGTCAAGTATCCTCGTTTTGCAAGTTCTTCCTGATTCTTCAATAATCTCCGGAATTCTGTCACGGACGAGTTTATTATATACTTTCATTTCCCTTATATCTCCATTCTGAAAACCCACAATTCACTGCAGATTGATAAACTGGCCTGATAACTGCTTCCAGTTCAGATTGAAATTCTCTCTCTGTTAGATCTTTTCTATACACTCGAGATAACACATCATCGCTGTTAATATGCTCCCTGGCACATTTGTCGAACTCACTGTGAATCTTCTCATTTTTCCACATCAAGTCGTATGCAAGATATTCCTGATGTGCCAGTTTTTTAAAATACAAGTCCCAGTCCGGAAGATTATTGCTCTTGGAGCTGTTTATACTTTTCGTTGTAGGATTAAGATTCCACATTTCATCATGTGCAACATATGACCATGGAACAAAATGATCTATCGAGAGATCCTTACTCGAAATTATTGTGTCACTATAGATTTCTCTTATGGGTTCGAATTCTACGATAAGACTCCAGTATTTCTTTATCTTGTCCAACTTCCTTTCGTGAGGCGGATACAGTTTATCAGATATTCCGGGAACACTGGGATTACGTCTCTGAAGATATCGGATCAAATTATATTCAAGCCAACCCTTGATGATTTCTTGGTTCTTAATGATGTATTTTGACCAATCATCCTGAATGATGATTTTAGTTTCAAGTCCCCTCAAAGCATCTATATAATATATTAGTCTCTCTTCCTGATTAATTCGCTCAATCAGTTCTCGTTCTCCGACATCCCATCTGGTTCCTTTCATATTTTCCATAAAAGGAGCCTGCAATCTGTATGGAACATTCCTAGTTAGGATTCTCTTTTTGGAAATAATATCCCTATCATCCGTTTCTTTTAAATAATCCAGTATTTTCTTCCCGTCTTCTGAAGGTTTTAGAGCGGTATTCTTCTCTTTTATCAGATTAACAATGCTTTCGAGCGTATCCTTCGGGCCAAGCTTCAAATGGTATTCCGTTACCATATACCATGCGTCCACAATCATATCGTCTACAATTGATTCATATGTAATCTTGGTTTCTCCATTTATGACCTTTGATACAATAGCTTTAAACCAAAAAAATTTATAGCATTCGCTTGTATTATCAAACAGGCGTGACAGTCGCTCAATATTCAGTTCTTCAGAATAAGGTAATATCATTTTTCCAAATATGTTCATAAATCTCTTTTAGTCTTATGATAATTATATCATTTTTGCCCTTGAAAAATCATAAAATCTATTCGGCACTCATATAAGCAAGACTTATATTTGGGCTGGTCGAAAGACCCAGGTTCATCATTGGCGGGGAAGTTCCCCGCCTTTTTGAAAAAAAAAGACCGGTGGCTGATCCATTCCTGAATTCATCACCGATCCTTTTTGTTTCTTTCTTGGCCTTCTTGCGGTCGTAGATCTTGCCGCTGGGGACGCTCCGTGTTACCGGATTAAGGTCTCCCCATGTGCGTCTTCGCTTGGCGTAGTACTCTTTTTGAGCCTTTTTGCTCCGCTTATTGGGCGGTACATAGTTTTTCATGAGCTCTTCCTCCTTTTCATCATATATATCGGATACAGTCTTATGATATAATAGTTACAGTCTCTAGTAAACGAGGTGAATAATATGAACGGACGATCAAACATATCAGCAAAACTTCTAATAGGCGGCATATTCACACTTAACGGAGCCATATTTGCAGCCGTCGGTATACTTTTCTATCTGTATGGAGATCCCGGCAGTGTGCATGGCTCTTTTGACAGTCCCGAGAAGAACTTCCTGATGCTCTGCGGAATATTCACGCTCCTCGGTGTCATCTTTTTCTTTACGGGTCTTGCTTTCTTAATTAGCGAGATCAAAAACAGAAAAGCAAAAAAGATGCTCCTTCAGACCGGCGAAAGGATCTTCGCAAGAGTCGTTGATGTGAGGGAAAACTATTTTGTAACCATAAATCATCGTCACCCTCTGTATGTCATCTGCGAGTACGAGGATCCGTATACTATGAATGTTGAGCAGTTTAAGAGTGACAGTTTCAACACGGATCTCACAGGGCTGATCGGCTCTACTGTTGCAGTCTATGTGGACAGAGCTGATCACAGCAAGTATGTTGTGGATCTATCCGCTCCTTCTATCGGAGTAAGATATTAAGATCGAGTAGGAGGGGGTGATTAACCCCCGTCCTCTCACACCACCGTGCGTACCGTTCGGTACACGGCGGTTTCAATAGTTGACGTGCACTGACTGATACGCGATGGCCAGATCATAAAAGCCTGACCGTATCAGTCTTTCTTTTGTCAACGCGTGCTTTACGGTTGTTGTGTTGACAAAAGATCCGGCTGTGCACTGTCCCTTTCCTTCCATATCCGGTTGAATGAGCGATGCGCTCTCACATGCCCTTTGTGTTCCGCACTATCTCTCTGTGAGCAGCCATCATTGCTGATGTTTTCTGCATCCATATGCGCATTCCTCCTTTCTCGGTCGTATTAAGGACTCCTACTGATTCGGCCCTTCACCTAGATGCCCTGCAGGTACTCGGCTACTATGGCCTCTGCTGACTTCTGCGCGTTCAGCGTCATCTCATGATGACGGTTGCTCCTTTCGAAGCGTTCCGCTCAGATCTCCCCGGGTACCACACGTTTCTTTCCCTCCATCTACCTGCTACATTTATCCCGCATGATTCCGTGTAGTTATTGGGCTTCGGCTTGTACGGCAGTCTTACCCTCATGCGTGACCTCCTATGTAGTTTCTGTTCGTCAGGCCAGAGGTTTGCCCGTGGTTAGTCTGTTCCCACATCCGGCTTCCTTCAGATTCCACCTCGCGATG
>DFKT01000010.1 GCA_002373595.1 Lachnospiraceae bacterium UBA3638
ACTTGGATCCGTTGAGAACCCACTCGTCTCCGTCGAGAACAGCCTTGGTCTGCTGTCCCTGTGCATCGGTTCCTGCTCCGGGCTCGGTGAGTCCGAATGCTCCGAGCTTCTCACCCTTTGCAAGGGGTACGAGATACTTCTCTTTCTGCTCGGGAGTTCCGTAAGTCATGATAGGATCTACGCAGAGTGAAGTGTGCGCAGATACGATAACTCCGGTGGTTCCGCAAACCTTGGAAAGCTCCTCTACGCACATAACGTATGTAAGAGGATCGCATCCCTGTCCGCCGAACTCCTTGGGTACGGGTATTCCGAGGAAGCCGTACTTAGCCATCTTGTCAACTGTTTCCCTGGGGAACTTCTCAGTCTCGTCCACATCGATAGCGAGGGGCTTTACCTCGTTCTCTGCGAACTCTCTGAAAAGGCTCCTGGCCATTTCATGTTCTTTACTTAATGTAAAATCCATGTCCTTTTCCTCCAAAAATATATTTATTGATTACTTGGAATAATCGAAGAATCCAACTCCGGTCTTCTTACCGAGCTTCTTGTCTGCAACCATCTTCTTAAGAAGAGGAGCGGGAGCGTACTTCTCGTTGCCGGTCTCGGTGTGAAGAACTTCCATGATAGCAAGGCAGATATCAAGTCCGATGAGATCCGCAAGGTGAAGGGGTCCCATGGGATGAGATGCGCCGAGCTGCATAGCGATATCGATATCCTCTGCAGAAGCGGTTCCTGCGTCGAATACGTTGATAGCTTCGTTGATCATGGGGATGAGGATACGGTTTACTACGAATCCGGGAGCTTCCTTAACTTCTACCGGAGTCTTGCCGATCTCGGTAGCGATAGACTTGATCTTGTCTACCATCTCCTGAGGAGTGTTCTCACCCTTGATTACCTCAACGAGCTTCATTCTGTCAGCGGGATTGAAGAAGTGCATTCCGATAAGGGGTCTGTCGAGTCCCTCACCGATCTTGGTGATGGAAAGTGAAGAAGTATTGGATGCGAACATGCAATCCTTCTTAACGATCTTCTGAAGTGAAGCAAAGATATCCTGTTTGATCTTAAGATCCTCAAGAGCAACCTCTACGATAAGATCACAGTCTCCGCAGATATCATTGAGACCGGTCGTGATCTTTCCGAGGATCTCATTTGCCTTCTCCTGAGTGATCTTTTCCTTGCCTACAAGGAAATCCATGTTTTTCTTGATCTTAGCGAGTCCGCCCTCTGCGTACTCAGTCTTGATGTCGCAAAGGCAAACCTCATATCCGTCTGTCATTGCAAAAGCCTGTGCGATTCCGGAACCCATGGTTCCTGCGCCGATAACACCTACCTTCATTGTTTTCTCCTCCGTAAAACTTTTCTTTAAACCCGTCAGGGCCCGCTCATCGCGGGCCCACGGGGATTACTTATTCTGGAAATCTACGACCTTGACCTTGGTGGGATCATCCTTCTTCTTGAGGAAGTTGCCCATTCCGGCTCTCTGATCCTCGGTCTCGAAACATGCTCCGAAGAGCTTCTCCTCGATGACGATCGCCTCGTCCATGGGAGCCTCGAGTCCGTCATTAATAGCCTTCTTGCAGTTTCTTACTGCGATGGGAGCCTGTGCAGCGATACCTGCTGCCATCTTCTCCGCATTCTCCATAAGCTCTGCAGCGGGATATACTGCATTGACAAGTCCGATGCGATATGCTTCGTCAGCCTTGATATTTCTTGCAGTGTAGATCATCTGCTTTGCCATTCCGGGGCTTACGAGACGTGCAAGTCTCTGAGTTCCGCCGAATCCGGGAGTGATGCCGAGTCCTGCCTCGGGCTGTCCGAATACTGCATTCTCGGATGCGATACGGATATCACAGCTCATGGAGAGCTCGCATCCGCCGCCGAGTGCGAATCCGTTTACTGCGGCGATAACAGGGATGGGAAGAGTCTCGATCTTTCTGAAGACATCATTACCCTTCTTTCCGAATGCTTCACCCTCTGCCTTGGTGAGGCTGCTCATCTCGCCGATATCTGCTCCTGCAACGAACGACTTCTCTCCGGCGCCGGTGATAACGAGTGCGCGGATCTTGTCGCAATCGATAGCGCTTACTGCTTCGTTAAGCTCGTCAAGCACCTGAGAATTAAGCGCATTGAGAGCTGCCTGTCTGTCGATGGTAAGGACTGCATATGCGCCCTTCTCTTCATACTTAATGAATTCCATTTATATTCCCCTTCCGGATCACTCTCTGGTTACGATAGTAGCACATCCCATTCCGCCGCCGATGCAGAGGGTTGCAAGTCCGTTCTTTGCTCCCTTTGCTTCCATCTCGTGAAGAAGGGTTACAAGGATACGAGCTCCTGATGCTCCTACGGGATGTCCGAGTGCAATAGCTCCTCCGTTGGGATTGAGCTGCTTGTCTACATCGATTCCGAGGTCTTTTCCTACTGCTACGGACTGAGCTGCGAATGCCTCGTTAGCCTCGATGATATCGAAGTCTTCGATCTTCATTCCTGCCTTAGCCATTACCTTCTTGGTAGCTGCTACAGGTCCGATACCCATTACCTCGGGACGTACACCTGCAAGAGCGCCTGCTACGAAAGTAGCCATGGGCTTAACGCCGAGCTCCTTAGCCTTCTCCTCGGACATAAGGATCATTGCTGCAGCTCCGTCGTTGATACCGGAAGCATTACCTGCGGTTACGAATCCATCGGGATTAAGGGGCTTAAGCTTTGCAAGTCCTTCGATGGTGGATCCTGGTCTGGGGCCCTCATCGGTATCGAATATCACGGTCTCCTTCTTTTTCTTGATCTCTACGGGAACGATCTCTTTCTTGAATGCGCCGTTCTCGATAGCTGCGCATGCTTTCTGCTGAGACTTGAGTGCGAACTCATCGAGTTCTTCTCTGGTGAGGTTCCACTCTCTTGCGATATTGTCAGCGGTGGTTATCATGTGATAATCATTGAATGCATCCCAAAGTGCATCCTTTACCATGGTATCAACGAGTCCGCCCTGGCTCTGGCTGGGCCACATCATACGATATCCGTATCTGCCGTTAGGAAGAGCGAAGGGAGCGAGTGACATGTTCTCCATTCCTCCTGCTACAACTACATCAGCATCTCCTGCCATGATCATCTGTGCAGCCTGGTTAACGCAGTTAAGTCCGGATCCGCAAACAACGTTCATGGTAACAGCGGGAACCTCGATGGGAAGTCCTGCCTTAATGGAAGCCTGACGTGCTACGTTCTGTCCCTGTCCTGCCTGGATTACGCATCCCATGTAAACCTGGTCTACATCCTCGGGCTTGATACCTGCACGGTTTACAGCCTCCTTAATTACGATTGCTCCGAGCTGTGCTGCAGGAATAGTGGATAAAGATCCTCCCATTGTTCCGATTGCAGTACGACAAGCACCCGCGATCACTACTTTCTTTGCCATGATAACCTCCTTGGAATTTAAAATAAAAACTAGATTGTTATTTTTTTAACACCGTATTGCCATTGTAGCATAGTGGGTATGTAAATGCAATGAAAAAGAATATGAATAATGAATAAATTTTTGCTGTTTTCACAGATAAAAAAAACGGGCAACCCTTTGAAGGTTGCCCGCCTGTTATTCAGGTCATTTGATACCTCTTACAGTTCGTTTGCATTCGGAAGTCCGATATCCTCTATAGCTGTCATCGCCTTTATACGGGCGGAAGCATCGGGTGTCTGTGCGGAATCCTCATTAAACGCTGCATTTATGGCCGTGGCTGCGTTCTGCGCCTGTCTGAGCAGTGCCTGATCCGCTGCAAGAGTCTGACTTACCTGAGCTGCATTCTCTCCCTGCTCCGTCTCTCTTGCTTCGCGGGCATTCATCTCCTTGTCATAATCAGCCTTGGAGATCTCTCCCGTGCGATACATCCTCTCTAAATCCGAATCGGAAACCCCTGCAAAGGAATTCGTCTGGCGCTTTACTCCTGCTGCTTCGTCGAGATCTCTGTTTACTTCGATCTCTATCGTGCGCGCTTTCTCATCATTCCTGCCGACGCCTTCCTCACGGATACTCTCCATGATGTGTGCACGGCGTTCCTCTGCTTTCCTGGCCATCTCGGCTGCCGACTGAGTTTCCTTGCCGCCGTCGTTTGCTGTCCTTTCCGCTGCTTCGCGGATCTGTTCGCGGGCTTTCTCTCCGACGGTCTGTGCAGCATCTTCATCATCGTCATTTAAGCTGACGACTTTTCCGAATCTGTCATCCTCAAGCTTCTCCTCGCCGACCTCGCTGACCCTTACGGTATCGCCGTCATCGGAACGGGATACTACTCTTCCCTGCTCCTCATCGAGTGCTCTGGTGTCTCTCTCCGTTCTGACATTATCAGCCGGCTGAGTTCTTTTTTCCTGCGCAGCGGGAGCTTTGACATCATCGCTCTTTATCCTTGCGGGCGTGGAGATATTATTCGCTTTCTGCGCAGAAGGAGCTTCAGGTCTCTGAATGACCACCTTTGCCGCATTTGCTCCGGCATTCTGTCCGATATTGTACAATCCTACATTTGCCATAATCTTACCTCCTATGCGAACGTACTTTGTGAGCACGCGAGGCGAATTTCAGATTCGCCGATGCGATCATTAGATTTGTGCTTGTCACAAATCGCCATGAAAAAATATGTTATCGAACATATTTTTTCATGTGACCTCCTTGCGAACGTACTTTGTGAGCACGCGAGGCGAATTTCAGATTCGCCGATGCGATCATTAGATTTGTGCTTGTCACAAATCGCCATGAAAAAATATGTTATCGAACATATTTTTTCATGTGACCTCCAATCCGCCGATGCGATCACACTTCGGGCTCAATGAGTCCGTAGGTATCTCCCTTTCTCTTGTAGACGACATTTACAGCGTCCGTCTCGGCATTGATGAATACAAAGAAATCATGTCCGAGCAGATCCATCTGCATACATGCGTCCTCTGCATACATGGGCTTTAAGTCAAATCTCTTGGTCTTGACGATCTTGATCTCCTCCTCATCCTCATCATCCGGCATGGATGCGAGCTTGTCGAATCCACCTGCCTGATGCTTGTCAATGAGCTTGGTTCTGTACTTTTTAAGCTGACGCTCGATGATCTCCTCTACCAGATCTATCGATACGTACATATCACTGCTTACCTGCTCCGAACGGATAATGGAGCCCTTTACCGGTATGGTAACCTCTATCTTCTGATTATCCTTCTCAACGCTGAGTGCTACGTGGACTACCGTCTCATCGGAAAAATATTTCTCGAGTTTTCCGATCTTGTCCTCCACCGCACTGCGAAGTCCGGGTGTTACATCAATGTTCCTTCCGATAATGTCGAATTTCATACGCATTACCTCCTTGTTTTTATATAGCATAGGTTATGTGTAAACACAGCCTCTGCAGTCTCATTTTATCATAGTTGCAGTGAATTTTCCAACAATTCGGATAATTGTCGCAACATATTTTTAGGGTTATCTCTGTTATTTTATGGCTGTTTTTTATCTATTTTGCCAAAACGCACGTTCGAGAAGTTTCCATAATTTATCCGCTTATTAACCCTCATTTTATGTGGATAAAGTGTATAATGTCGTGCATAAGGGCGTATTTCTTGCATTTTTATAAAAAATCAAGTGGATAAAAACACATATGCTCTCTAATGAAATCTCAGGTGATGTTTAATGGTTTGTGCAACTTGCATATTTCCTGAGCGTATCTCTGACTGCACCGGGTCCTGCCAAAAGTTCTGACAAATATCCGCAAACCCTGTCCGCAAGTCCCGCTTCAGTCAGGCTGACTCCAAAGATCGAAGCATCCTCGAGGAGAGGAAGAACGGCAACTTTGCAGTCATCCGCGCTCATTCCGGCACCAAGTGTAAGCTTGTCGGAGTAGGGCTTTAACTTATCGAGAAGAGGATCCGAAGAGAGCTCGAAAGCTTCTCCATTATCATCTATACCCGTGAGATATCTAAGCCATCCCGCAAGCACGAGAGGTATAAGTTTCAGATCATTTACATCTCTGGCGCTGTCCGCCATATAAGCCTTGATGGTCTCTCCGAACCTGATGGGGATCTTCTGCGAAGTATCTGTTGCTATCCTCTGCGGAGTATCGGGCATGAATGGATTGGGAACCCTGACCCCGAGTACGGTATCTATGAACGCCTTCGGATCGATGACTCCGGGATCGGTCACAACGGGCAGTCCCTCTTTATATCCTATTATCTCCACAAGGCTCTTAAGCTCGGGATCCTTCATCTCATCCGAGATCCTGGTAAATCCGAGCAGACATCCCATGACTGCAAGAGCGGTATGAAGAGGATTGAGACAGGTACATACCTTCATTCTCTCAACTTTGTCTACCGTCTCCCTTTGCGTAAATATGACTCCGACTTTTTCAAGAGCAGGTCTTCCGTTCGGGAAAGCATCCTCTATTACAAGGTATTCGCTCTCCTCCGCATTTACGAACGGTGCGACGAAGGTTCCCTTGGATGTGACCTCGGGATGAACTCCCGAAAGTCCGTCATCCGTCAGTATCTTCTCGACAGAAGGATCGGGACGGGGCGTGATCTTATCTATCATCGACCAGGGGAAGCTGACCTTTGATCTGTCATTTATATATTCTTTAAATCCTTTATCACATACACCTTCGCTCTCCCATCCTTCCGCAAAGGCTTCTATTGCCGCATAGAGTTTGTCACCGTTGTGTGAACAGTTGTCCGTGCTCACCATTGCTATGGGAAGTGCACCTGCTTTAAATCTCGCATACAGGAGCGATGCCACCTTGCCTATATAGCTTCCCGGCTTTTCGGGGCCTGTCTTTACATCTGCTGCCGTAGCGGGAAGAAGCGCTCCTTCGGCATTTTTTACAACATATCCTTTCTCGGTGATGGTAAAGGTTGCCATCTTGAGAGAGGGCTTCGTGAAGATCTCTTTTAATCTTCCGAACTCCTTTTCATTATCCGAATTCAGTATGAGAGACTCTGCGATACTTCCGATAACAGTCTTTTCTATGGCACCGTCGCTCTTGAGTGTAACAAGAACGGAAAGCTCATCCTGCGGTCTGTACTGTTTCTCTATTATCTCGTAATCATATCCTTCGGCTACGGTAAGACCTGCTTTCGCCGATCCCTGCTCAAGCATCTTCTGGGAAAGATTGGCCTGAAAAGCTCTGAATATATTGCCTGCGCCGAAATGTATCCACTCGGGATTTGCTTTGGTGTAGGCGATCATCGCATCACGGTCAAATGCAGGGAGTTTATATCCCTTTGCGATCCACTCGTCCTTGCTTTCAGTTATACTTTTTTGATTCAGTATCATACCGAGCCTCCAAAATTATGACGCCAGTGTCATTTATCTTTTTATCTGTTGTTCTTTACTATTGCTTCCCACAAACCGTTGAGATATGTAGCTCCGAGCGCTCTGTCGTAGAGTCCGTATCCGGGCATGGCCACCTCGTCCCATATCATTCTTCCGTGGTCGGGTCTGATCGGTCCGTCAAAACCGATATCGTAGAGCGCTTTCATGATTTCATACATATCAAAGGTTCCGTCGGATGAAAGATGTGCGGATTCCTCGAAATCCGACTGCGAATTAAACTTAAGATTTCTTACATGTGCGAAATGTATCCTTCCCTTGAGCGATCTGATCATATCGGGGAGATCGTTCTCGAGATTGGTACCGTATGAACCGGAGCAGAAGGTCACACCATTATGCACATTGTCTACAGTGCCAGTCATACGGAGTATGTTCTTTTTGTTGATGATGATCCTGGGGAGTCCGAATACGCTCCAAGCGGGATCATCGGGATGTATAGCCATCTTGATATCGTATTTGTCACAAACCGGCATGATAGCTCTTAAGAAATAGAACAGATTCTCAAAGAGTTTCTCCTCGTCTATGTCAGAGTAGAGCTCAAAGAGTTCCTTTACATGTACCATTCTCTCAGGCTCCCATCCGGGCATTATGCTGCCGTTGGTATCTCCCGAGAGTTTATCAAACATCTCTTCCGGCTTTATCGCATCGACAGCTGCCTGATTATATGCGAGTACGGTTGATCCGTCGGGACGCACTCTCGCAAGTTCGGTCCTGGTCCAGTCAAAGACCGGCATAAAGTTGTAGCATACGAGATGTATATCTTCTTCTCCGAGATTCTCCAGAGTCTTGATGTAGTTGTCTATGTGCTCATCTCTTTCAGGGCCTGCAGTCTTTATCGCATCACTTACATTGACGCTCTCGATACCGGATATATGCAAACCGGAAGCATTTACTTCGTCCTTGAGAGCTTTGATCCTGTCCCTGGTCCACAGTTCTCCTGCCTGAGCGTCATACAGTGTCGTTATGACTCCCGTAACGCCCGGGATCTGTCTTATCTGCTTAAGTGTTACGGTATCGAATTTGCTGCCGTACCAGCGCAGTGTCATTTCCATTCCTAAAAAAACCTCCGTGTGTATATGTACTGAACAATTATTTACATTTTTAAAAACTTCTCTGCCGCATCCAGACTCTCATACCCGTACAGTTTCGCACTTATCTCCATCGTCTCTCTTGCAAGGTTGCTGCCGCTTTTTGCATGCTCCACGATAAAACCGGCATAGAGCTCGAGCATCTTGTCTGAATAAGTGCTTATCTCTCCGCGCAGATATGTCTCGTATGAAGTATCATACGCACTCTCTTCGTAAGTATGTATAGTCCTCGCCCTTGATGCCATCAGCGGATACTCCGAAGCGAATTCTTCCATCCACTGAACCTGCAGCATCACGATCTGATCGATGATCGCACGTTTCTCTTCGCTGAGTGCGGGGAAATTATCCTTTATCTCTTCATACTTCTCGGGAGCTGTGTATTCCATCATCCTCCCGTATTTCTCCGTGATGAGATTGTGCCCCAGTCTCATCTCTCTGTCGAAATCATATATGTACTGAAGGAGCATTGCTCTCGACCATGTGAGATACTGACTCCTTCTCATTATCTGAAATGTAGGCCAGTCATCCTGGCACGATGCGCGTCCGCCTTCATTCTGCACCTTGTCAAATGCAGCGAATTCCATACGCGCTATATCCATTGCAAGTTCATCGTTACTCTCTCTGCTGTAGAGAGACTTCTCAATGAGTTCCTCGGTGTGATGATCGATATAACTGTCTATATCACTGATGAGTCCTCTCTTATAGAGACATAATGCGATGAATGCTCCAACCATATCCGAAGCGTCAGGCTCGCGTTTCATTCTCTCGATAAGTCCCAGGAGCTCGTCGCCGTTCTGTACGGACTCAAGGCCCTTTCTGAGCCATTTATCGTGAGGAGGGTAAAGACCGTTCATGTAATACCCGATCTTCATCGCTTCTCTTATTGCATCGGAAAGCATCATATCCGCGGTGAGAAGATCTCCTCTTTGCTTCATGCGGAAATAATTGTACTGTCCGGTCTGTGAAAATCTGCCACAGCTCTCCGCCAGTTTTGCGTAGAGTATATGTTCCGGATATCCTTCTTTTAATCTGTCTCTGAAGGCGGTAAATACGCCTTCGTCATCCCTGTATACTTCGCCGTTTACCGCTGCAGCCAGTGAAGCATCGGATACGCTTGTCCAATCAATATCTTCGTATTTTTTCGCGCCGATCAGTCTGCCGTAGAAATCACCTATCCTGCACACGCCCCGTCTCGAAGCACCCTGTGCGGTACGTGCTCTTTTTATTCCCTCAAACTCATCCGGCAGTTCATCGTATGCCTTCCGAAGTTCCTCTCCGATCGCATCGTAGGTCTCATCGCTCACCCACATGCAAAACGAAGGCCCCCAATCATGATCTGCGGATGAAGCGTCATCATATCCGAATGCATCGGATCCCTCTCCTGCCAGGCCGACCGCTATCTTCCCCTCATACTCCGGGAACTTCGATCTGATCATCAGAGCTCCGTAACTCTCATAATAAGCTCTGCAGATATCTGCGCCTTTTCTGAATCCGGCTCCCGTGTCACCGGTTTCGGATCCGACAGGATCATCGCGGTCCGCGCTGATCCCGTTCGCATATGCACCCTTGCTGCTTGTCGCGGCAAGACACGCCTCGTGGTTTTCGGCGAGTCTCTCGTAATAAGCATTTCGTCCGAGAGCCCGCTCCATTATATCCATGGCCTTCTTAAATATTCCGGCCGCAGTTTCAAATTCGCCGTTTATGTAATGATAGCTTCCAAGCGCCGAATAAGCTGCGCACAGATGCTGATCTTCCACACCCTGTTCTTCAAAAAGAGCGATGGATCTTTTAGCCTGATCCAGAGCCGCCTCGGGTTTTCCGAGCTGTATATATGTTCCTGCGAGATTTGCTCTCGATACGGCTTCCTCGTAGACCTCCCCTTTGAGAGTCACTATAGAGAGTGCTTTTTCGAGCCTGTCTTTTGCCGCATCAAAATCTCCAAGTTCCTGAAAAAGAAGTGCCTCGTTGTTGTAGAGACTTGCAAAGAGCATGCTGTCCGAGGTGAGGATCGATGAATAGATCTTCTCCACACGCTTGTAACACTCAAGAGATTCATCGAGCCTGCCTCCGGTCCTGTAAACCGTAGCGACATTTAAGAGCGTGGTGGCATAAGGAATACTCTCTTCCGGGAGGAAATTGTCTGCCACAAGTATGGCATTCCTCGCTATCCCGTATGCTTTTTCAAATTGTGATGTCTCTCTGTAAAGTCCGAGAAGTTCGTTCAGGATACGTAAGAGATTGGGCTCGTCATTTTCTTCCAACAAAGCAGCGGCAGAGTCGAGCAAAAGCCCCTCTGCCTCTATGCTGCGATTCTCGCTGTAAAGTTTATCGACGTTTTCTAAGACGCCATCGATCTCCATTTATTTAGACTCTTCCTCGCCATAGAACAGATCTCTGAACCATCTGAGCGAATCTGTATATGCATCGTAAACCTTTGAATCATCGATGCCGACGAGAATGAGCTGTCTGGATACTTCCTGCCAGTTGGCGTTTTCGTATGCGATCATGAGATCATAAACAGGCGCAAACTTTCCGGAATCGTTCAAAAGTACGGCGCTGATATCCTTGGTAACCTTGACCATCTCAAGTGCTTCGGCCATGGTCTTGTCGAGCATTACATCGAGTACCGAGAAAAGTCCCATGAGGAACAACTCGCTCGATGCCTGTGCCATATCGAATTCTGCAGCAAGGTTCTCGGCAAATCTTGCGCGTATAAGAGAAAGTCTCGTGATCTCACTGGGCTTATCGGAGCAGAGCTCTCTCGTTACGGCTGTGTTGATCCAACGCTTAAGTTCTTTTTGTCCGAGCATTGCTGCCGCGTGGCGGACGGTACTGATACCGGAATTGACGGTCATGCGGTTAACCATTCCGAGAAGCGAGATGACAAGCGCGGTATCGTGTCCGATGATATCCGCTGCCTTGTCGAGGTCGAAATCGGGATCGTTAACGAGATTCAAAAGTTCAACATAAGTGACCTTCATGGGTGATACTTCGTTGCCCTCTTTAACAACAGGGATACGGAAGAATCCACCCTCATAAAGCTTATATGCTCCGTCGCTCGTCAGCATATCGTAGTCTTCCTGAGAGTTGACATTGACGGCTACGAGCTGTGCGTTCGGATATACCTTGCTGAAATATATCTTTGCCTTGCTGATATCGATCTTCTTGTGATCGAGAAGTATGTAATCCATAAGAGCGAGGATAGGTCTGTATTCCTCAAACTGCTTTACGGCCAGTTTGCGGATCGCCAGATGATATCCGTCCTCTCTGAGTTCTTTTAAGCGATTGACATACATATCCGTCGGAGCTACGGCGGGATCTACGAGAAGCACGAGCTTGTCGTGTGCTCCGGAGTATTGTGAATTCAGATCTGTGAAAATAGATACGTTGTTGATCTCAATGAATACCAGCTTATCGTTTGCAAGTGTGCTCACGCCCATGCTTTCTACGATATCAAGTCCGAGAACATTTCCGACACCGTCAAGCCATGCCGTTCCGAGCATGTTGGGGTTCAAGAAGGTATTGTTCTTCTGTGCAAAGATGGAGTAGGCTTTGACCTCCATGTTGTTGTCAAAAAGCGGGATAAGAGTACCAAGCATATTCTACCTCCGAGTCGCGCGAATCTTTACAATTCGCCTTGGTACATTATACTACTTTTTGCCTTATTTTGATAGTATTTTTGTAAACTTCGCCATATATTATTTTGGGCCGGTATACCGGTCAGTTTTATTATGTCCAGCCTCCGTCCAGCGTTATGATCTGGCCTGTCATGTAAGAAGGGGACTGAAGCACTCTCCATACGAGTTCCGCCACTTCCTCTGCCCTGCCCATCCTGCCTTCGGGGATCTCCTCCCTTATAGCATCAAGTTCCTCCGCAGAGAACATCTCGTTCATCCTGGTATCGATCACACCGCAACTGACGGCATTCACCGGAATACCGCTGGGGGCAAGTTCCCTGGCCAGAGCTTTGGTGAAGGCATTGAGTCCGCCCTTGGACGCAGAATAAGCCACCTCCATCGACGCTCCCTTTTCTCCCCATACAGACGAAATATTGATGATACTGCCACTCCCACGCCTGAGCATCGGTGATATGGCGTTCCTGCACATATAAAATGCTCCCGTCAGATTGACATCTATCACCCTTCTCCACTCTTCATCCGTCATATCCTGCAGAAGGCCTATGTATGATATACCCGCATTGTTTATGAGTATGTCCGGCTCAGGATCCGCTTCAAAGACTTGTGCGGCCGCTTTGGAGTCCGAGACATCCGCTCTGATCGGGGTGCATCTGATACCATACTCTTTCTCAAGGTGTTTTGAAACTTTCTTAAGTTCACTTACAGTCTCGGAGCATACGAGCGTGAGATCGTATCCTTCTTTTGCGAGTCTCTCCGCTATGGCTTCTCCGATGCCTCTCGAAGCTCCGGTGACTATGGCGGATTTGCGTGAAGATTTCAGATCATCATTTTTCATAAATGTACCTCTTGTTTTTTTCAGGTTAAGGTGTTAAGTTTATTGGCGTTGTATTAATTTACAGGGGCGCTAGGAGAAATTTTCCTGTGCTGAGACGCGAAAGCGAACCCTTATTACTTGATCCGGGTAATGCCGGCGAAAGGAGAAAAAATGAAAACTAAGTCTGTTGTCTTTGCAGGCGTAAGCCTTGCGATCGCATTCGCACTGTCTTACGTCAAACTCTTCCGTTTCCCCTGGGGCGGTTCCGTCACACTTTGCTCAATGCTCTTCGTCTCGATCATCGGATGGTTCTTCGGTCCGGCTGTCGGAATGTACAGCGCTCTCATCTATGGAATCATTCAGTTTTTCCAAGGCGGATCATATGTCCTCAATCCCCTTCAGGTGTGTCTCGATTACTTTGCAGCATTTAGCGCGCTCGGCGTTTCCGGCTTTTTTAAGGACAAAAAGAACGGTCTGCTTATCGGATACCTCATCGGTATAGCTCTTCGCGGTGCACTTCATGCCATCGGAGGTTATCTGTACTGGATGGATTATATGCCTGAGGAATTCCCCAAATCTCTTACAGCGGTTTACCCCATCATTTACAATTACGCCTACATCCTCGGCGAAGGTATCATCACCGTTTTTGTGATATCCGTTCCTGCGGTCAAAAAAGCTCTCGAACGAGTAAGGCAGATGGCTACATCATAACCGGTATCTCTGCACCGAGTTTAAAAGAATACAGTCTGCACTCCCGTACCGGAAGGTGCGTGAGTGCGGACAGAGCTTCTTTGTAATACTCCAGTTGCACTTTATATCTCCTGACCAGTTCATCGGGAGCCTTTACCCTGTCGGTCTTGTAATCCAGTATCACGATCTCTTCGTTCTCTTCAAAGTAAGCATCTATGATACCCTGTATGAGCACGCTCTCTTTTTCCATCTGAGGGTCATCGTCTTTTATCACTCTCGATGCGGGGATCCTGAAAACAAAAGGCTGTTCCCTTCTTAACTTTCCGCACCTGTACGCTTTCCACATGCGATATGACAGTTCGCTCTTCAGGAATTCAAATATATCCGCGGTATCTATATACCCGACATAATCCTCGCGAAGTCTTAAACTTTCCTTTTCCTCTTCGATGAATTTCTTCATCTCGGAAATGATCGGTTCTTCAGATGCGACGACCTTTTCTCTGTACTCTTCATAATCTGCGGGTGGGGTAACCAAACTCGGTCCGAGCACTCTGTCGAAGTCGAGCAGTTCCATACACCTATGGTATGCATCTCCTCTGTCCGTCGCACTGCTGTCTTTCCTGTTTTTCTTTTCTGCTCCGGCCACACTGCCCTGAGTTCCCCCATTTTCGTCGGAGGAGTCTTGGGCATTATCGCCAAATATGATCTGTGCGGGAGGTATTTCGTCCGCTTCTTCCATAGCTGCTTTTTTAAGTTCCGAAACGCTGGTCTTGGAGAAGAGTTTTCCGAGATAACCGTATGCATATCTGTATTCAAATTTCTTTCGAAGTCTCGCGAGCAGTTCTGCGTCCGCATACTTCTGCGACTCGGAGATAATACTCAGTCTTTCGGAGAGTTTTTCATATTGTCTCTGAGTATCTTCCGTAAGGCTCTCTTTAGTCACCTGTCCTATCCTGATCTCATCAAGAGGAAGCACCGGCAGCAACAGGTCATTTCCGCATACCGCATTCATCAATCTGCCCGCATCGAGTCGACGCGAGCCTGTCTCCCTGTTCATTATTTCCCGGATAGACGCTTCGCAATCCTTCTTTACTCCGACAAGTATCAGCTTCTCCTCAGCTCTCGTAAATGCGACATACAGAAGCCTTATCTCCTCTTCGATCTGTTCCCTTCTTATCGCAAGAGAGATCAGTTTCCTTCTGAGAGTATCCTTCTTTGTCCTTCTGCCGATATCGACATATTGGCTGCCTATACCAAGCCGTCTGTGAATGACTACTCTGTCGCTCACATCCTGCATATTATATTGCTTTCCAAGTCCTGCGATAAATACCACAGGAAATTCCAGACCCTTACTCTTATGTATGGTCATAAGCCTCACGACATCCGCATCCTCACTTATGACACCCGCTTCTCCGAAATCCGCCTGGTACTTCTTTACCTGATCGAGATATCTGACAAAGCTGTGAAGTCCGAAATAACTCGTCTTTTCAAAATCGGATGCGTATCCGAGCACCATAAGGACATTTGCTCTTCTTCTGTCTCCCGCAGGAAGAGCCGATACGTACTCGAGATAATCCGATTCCGTTATCATCTTTTCGGTGAGTTCTCTTACCGTCCTGTATGTACTGAGTCTCCTGTACGATTCTACTCTGCTCACAAATTCCGCGGTATGTTCATCCGTCTCCGCAGCATCCTTGAGAGAACTCCAGAGTCTTCTCTTTTTGTCTTTACCTCTGATGAGCGCGATCTCGTTATCCGTAAATCCTCCGAACCTGGAGCGCATCACTGCAAATAAAGGTATATCCTGCAAAGGATTGGATACCACTCTCAGGTAATTGACGAGGTCGCTTACCTCAGGAGCGTCAAAGTACCCCTTCCTTGCTTCCGCATACAGAGGAATGTCCTCTTTTTCAAACACTTTCCTCAGTGCTTTCTCCGCTTCATCGGGGATATTCCTCATAAGGATGACAATATCCCTAAATCTTATATGTCTTAACGGGCTGCTCGGTTTACGGTCCTCTGCGACCATATAGCCCTTGTCCATGAGGGATTTGATACGCGCAGCGATGATCCTCGCTTCCGTCTCGAAATCCGATTCCTCATCGTCCTTTCCGGCAGACTCAAAAAGCAGCAGTTCATTACCGCCCGTGTCATATTCGGGATATTCGGCACCGGGATAGAGCGCAGCCTTGTCATCATAAACGATCTCTCCGGTTTCCGGGTTCATCATTCTCTCGAACACGGCATTGACAGCCTGTGTGATCACTTCTCTGCTTCTGAAATTCCTGTTGAGATCTATACGCAGATCAGGGGCATGATCCGTATATGTCATCTGCTTTTCTATGAAAAGATCCGGTCTTGCCTGTCTGAATGCATAGATGCTCTGCTTCACATCGCCGACCATGAATCTGTTCTCAGTCCCGTTACCTTTGCGGCTTATCGCGCTCAGGATATATTCCTGTACCAGATTGCTGTCCTGGTATTCGTCAGTCATTATCTCATCGAAATGGTCCCTGTATTCCAGCGCGGTATCCGGGCAGACAGTTCCGTCCTCTGTCTTTTGTACGAGTATCCGCAATGCGAGATGCTCTATATCGCTGAAGTCGAGCATCTTTTTATCTTTCTTTCTGCAGGCTATCTCATCCCTGTATTTATACACCGTATCGATAAGAGTCTGCAGATATGTGACACATTCGTCACTTTCTGATATCAGATCACACAAGGGTCTTTCAAAGAATTCCTTATATTTTTCTTTTATCTTATCTTTGGCGGCATTACGGGATTTCCTATACTTTTCTCTTTCTTCATCCGCTTCATCGCCCGTCTTCTTTACCGAGGGCAATTTACCGAAGTCATCCTTTACGATATCAAGTTCTCTTCCGTGGCTTGCCACCGCATCCGCCAATGCTTTTTTATCACCCGATCCCGCAACCGTTTCCAAAAGCTGTGCGGACTTAACAAGCCTTCCCGCATTTTCGAGATCAGCTTCAGCCGTTGATACATATGCGCTTAGGCTTTCAGACAGAAGTGCTGTATCGCGAAGCACCCTGAATGTTTGCTCCACACCCCTCGCTTCCCCTGCAAGATATTTGGCAAAGAAACCTCCCAATCCGCATTCATAGAAATGTTCCTCGTCACCTATCCTTACATTCTCTCTGCACTCAGACAGGTACTCATCCGGATAAGGGTGCGATTCCGATGCCTGATATATCTTTTTGATATATCCTCCTATCGCATCGTCACTTCTCCCGGGGCAGAAAAAGTCCACGCATCTTTTGAAATCATCTCCGCCTTCCGCATAGCATCTCTCCATTACAGTTGCAAGAGCGTCTTCCTCAAGGAGGCTCTTTTCTCCGGAGTCCATTATACGGAAATCAGGATCCAGACCTATATCACCAAAATGATTCCTGAGGACATTCATGCAGAACGAATCTATTGTAGTTATCTGAGCTCTGTGAATGAGAGTTTCCTGTCTCTGCAAGATCTCATCATCGGGATACTTCTCAAGTTCCTTCGAGATCCTGCCCCTTATCCTCTCTCTCATCTCTGCCGCGGCCGCTCTGGTGAAGGTAACGATCAGTATCCTGTCGATATCAGTCAGTTTTTCGTGCACATCGGGCGCACCGTTTTGCGCAGCATTTCTCCTTGCCTCCGGATCCCCGCATGTAAGCGAAAAAACGCGTTCGGTAAGCACAGCCGTCTTTCCGCTTCCGGCGGCAGCCGATACAAGGATATTCGTATTACGCGCATCTATCACGCTTTGCTGTTCTTTGGTAAATCCCATATTTTCAGATCATCTCTTCATATCATATCCGGGTATCTTGCGGTCAAATCCGCACGCTCCGGCAAATTCACAATACTTGCACGCATCCGGGTAAGGGCTGCATGTCTTCACCCCTTTGAAGATCTCTTTACTTCCGTTCTCCACAGCCTCCATGCTCTTGTCCATGATCTCAGCCATCTTATCTGCAGATACCGAATCATTTCCCGATGGTGAGATTTCTCCGTTTGCCTTGATCTTGAATCCCATAATATCCGAATCTGTCCCCGGAGGCATTCCCTTAAATCTACTGTCCAGACGGGATATGCTCTCTTCATCTTCGTTAAGCATTCCCCTCACTCTCATCTCTCTGTAGATCTTCTTTTCGAGTTCTTCATCGCTTTGACCTTCCGCATAATCCGCTATCGGATCGTCAAGTTTGAAATATACCATAGCGGCAGGGACTGCATCTTTTTTCTTCTCTCTTCCCACCTCTCCGAGCATATACTTCATATAAACGGGAAGCTGAAGGTTTCTTCCTTCTTCTATCTTTTCCTCATCAATCTTATGAGTGCTTGATTTATAATCTATGATCCGCAGATAAACCTTGTCATCACTCTCACAAATATCGGCTCTGTCCACGGTTCCCTGAAGCATCACCTTCCTGCCTTCTCCCGCAGAGAGCTCTTGCATGAATTTATATTCGGTCCTGTATATTCCGAACTCACCGGCACGCAGATGATCTCTTAGCGTTTTGATACTCCTTATCAGTGTATGTTCAAGCTTTCCGAGATGATATCTGCCTCTCTCCGTATCGGTATATATACCGTCAAGATAATCATCCGCATTGTTTCTCAGGATCCTTTGAACATTTTGGGTGATATGCTCATCCGATGCATCGCGCAGATCATTTCCTGTATTTGATATATCATCCACTATCTCTTTCAAGACGCCGTGCATCACATTGCCGCCGTCAACGGAAGCTATCTCGTAATACTCCTGACCGGATAATCCCAATCCGTACCTTAGGAAAAAGGCATAAGCACAGCCGGAATATTTCTCCATACTGCTGACGCTGAGCGTAAGCTTATCACCGTATACCGCATCTACGGCTTCGGGTGAAAGGGGCAGATCAATATATTTCTTAAATGCCGCATCGGTTATCACTTTTCTGTCTTCCGCTCTGCCCGAAAGTGCTTCGTTAAGAGTGCAGCTCTCCGTCCTTACTGATTCATTGCCGGAAACATATTCACGCAGACTCCCCGCAAACTGTACGAGTGCATCTTTCTCTCCCGCCACTCTTTCGGACAGATCGCTCTTTTCGGGATGAACCGTCTGCAGATCTGGGAATATCTTGAAGAGTGCAGGAATAAGGTAGGACTTTCTCCTGCTGCCTCCCGCATTGTCAGTCAGAGAATATGAAATGAACAGTTTTTCTGACGGTTTTGTCAGGTTCATATATAGATACAGTCTCTGATCGTACATGAGACGTTTGGGTGTGGGTGCCAGTTCTATCCCTGCTTCCTCGAGCACTTCTCTGTCAATTTCCGATATGAGTCCTCCGGATGATCCATCCTTGGGGATATTGCCATCGTTTACTCCGAGGAAGAATAAAACCTTAACCTCTCCTAGTCTCGTTCTCTCAATATCTCCGACCAGCACTCTGTCGATACTTTGAGGAATAGTACCCACCCTTATCTCCGCAAATCCGGCCTTTACTATCTCTGCGAATTCTGAGATATCAGTTTCCTCATCTCCCAGCAATTCTTCCATCTGATCGATCATTGAAACAGTCAGATCATATATCTGGTCATATTCTTTCTCCGATGCGGCATCACCGATCCTTCTAAACTCTTCGGCATATGCCGCAATTATCTCTTGCGCATGTGTTTCTTCCAGAGCACGTTTCAAAGCTGACACATAGTCTTTTACAGTCTTTGCACTTGCAAAGAGTCCCACGAGAGATACTATCCTTTCTCTCATCAGGTTTATCTCATAGAGCCTTTCGTTCTTTTCGTTCTCGGGCATATTGCGAGTCTTTCTCTCAAAGCCCTTCTCCCATCTGCTGCGACCTCTTACGCCCGAGAGTCTGATATACTCTTCAAATTTATCGCCTTCGTCAAATGACAGGCCCGACAATCCGCTCCTTATAAATCTGATAACAGACTCCGGTTCATATCCCATCCTCACCATATCGAGAAGACTGCCTATCCCTTCAGTCAAAGGATTGAGCCTTATCGCTCTGGTCCTGTCGAAATATGCAGGTATATCCTGCTTTGCAAACTCTCTCTCAAGGAATGGTGCATACTCCTCGAGGTCTCCGGCCACTATCGCTATATCGGAATACTTATATCCTTCCTGCTTGGTCAGATCCGAAATGCGAACCGCCGCCTCTCTGCACTCAGCATCCGGATTCATACATTCCGCAATACGCAGCTGTCCGCGAAGCTCTACCCTTTTACTCTCATCACTTGCCTTGTACTGTTCATATGAAAACCTCAGTACATTTCTCTCAAGGTGCGAGAGCACTTCCTTCCTATAGCTGCCGGTGATATATCTGTCTTCTTCTTTCTCAGCGCCTATCTCCTCCGATATGCGCATTATGCTCTTAACGCTTCTTCGCGTGAGCGAAAAAAGATCCTGCTCCGGTGTTTCGGCATAAGGGTCTCCTTCAAAGGTAAAGGCAAAGATCACTTCATCCGAGATCCTTATGAGTTCACTTATCACGCGAAGCTGAATAGGAGTGAATCCCGTGAATCCGTCAAAAAAGATTACGCTTCCCGGAATGAGCGAAGATCTGACCAGTCGATCCGTCAAAAGATCAAGTCTCCCCTCAGTCGTTATGTATTTTCCTTCGAGATAATCTTTGAAATATCCGTAGACTGTATTCAGATCTTTAAGCTTCGCCCTGAGCGCGCCGCTTAGTCCGGCCGTTCCTATGATCCTCTCCACATCATCGGGAGTGTGGCCGTACTGCATGAATTCAGATATTACGCTTTTGATCTCATGGATATATCCGACAGATTTGGTTTTGCTCCCCAGGACAGGAAGTTCATCCGCGCATCCATGAGCTATCTTTTGTAAGACAAGACTCTTGCCCGTATCATCAAGGACGGGATATCTCTCATATCCCACCTCCTCGAGGATGCGATGCGTAAGTCTTCCGAAGCTTAAGACATCGACGTTCAGTATTCCGTCCGATCCGCTTAAGTCGCACATCCTCCTCTGAGTGGACATGGTAAACTGATCCGGAACTATGATGAAGAAATTCCTGTCTCGCTCCGCTTCGCTCCTTGTCAGGAGTTCTTTATATATTTCTGTACTCTTCCCCGAACATGACGGTCCGAAGACAAATCCGTACTTCCCCAAGTTTTACTCCGCAACCACAAATACTTTATTTAATGACCAGCTCTACAGGGCAGTGGTCAGACCCCTGGATATCTGTATGTATATCAGCGCTTACAAGTCTGTCCTTCAACTTTTCCGAAGCTATAAAATAATCGATACGCCACCCTGCGTTCTTCTCTCTCGCATGGAACATATATGACCACCAGGAGTATATCTCTTCCCTGTCGGGATAAAAGTACCTGAATGTATCGATGTATCCCGCATCAAGAGCCGCAGAGAACTTTTCTCTCTCCTCATCCGTAAATCCCGCATTGTGATGATTGGAGGAAGGATTCTTCAGATCGATCTCCTTATGTGCGACATTAAGGTCGCCACACCATATGACAGGCTTTTTCTTTTCAAGTTCCCGTACATATGAAAGGAAAGCATCCTCCCATTCCATCCTGTAAGAAAGCCTCGTAAGCTCCCTCTGAGAATTCGGAACATAAACGGTGATAAAGTAGAGATCGTCATACTCCGCCGTGATGACACGGCCCTCATGATCGTGTTCCTCCACGCCTATCCCGTACGATACCGACAGCGGCTCCTTCTTGCTAAAAAGAGCAGTTCCCGAGTAGCCTTTCTTCTCGGCATAATTCCAATACATATGATAACCGGGCAGGTCCAGTTCGAGCTGTCCCTCGGAGAGTTTGGTCTCCTGGAGGCAGAAAATATCGGCATCAAGCTTAGCAAAAGAGTCCTCAAAACCCTTTCCGATACAAGCCCTTAACCCGTTGACATTCCATGATATAAACTTCATATATCACTCCTTTCAGACAAGAATAATTATATCATACGCAAATCTTTAATTTAATCGTTTCATCTGTTATTATAAAAGCCTGGGACTTTCTATGCCAAAGAATCTATCATCCGGAGGTGCACATGAAAGAAGAACTGTATACTATTCCCCTCAACGATGCGGTAAACGCAGATGACGAATGCCCCTTTTGCTATATAGAGCGCAAAGTAGAGCAGGATATGATGGATTTCGCGCTCGGCTCTCAGTCATCATACATGGAGTCCGACATCCGCGATATGACCGACCGCGAAGGCTTCTGCAGACGTCACTTCAAGGCCATGTTTGATTATGGCAATACTCTGGGGAACGCATGGATACTTAAGACTCACACCAAGCGTATGCTCGGCGAGCTCCGCGATGTGTCCAAAGGATTCAAGCCCGGCAAAAAGTCTCTCTTTTCCAAAGGGGACAGTGGAAACCGCATCTCGATGTGGGTCCGCGAAAAGGAATCGACCTGCTATATCTGCGATGAATACAAAAAGACCTATGCGAGATATCTGGACACATTTTTCTATCTCTGGAAAAATGACCCTGCCTTCCGCGAAAAGGTAAAAAACAGCAAAGGATTCTGCCTCCCTCACTTAGGAGACCTCTGTGACGGAGCTGACAGCAAACTCTCCGGATCGGATCTTGAGGATTTTTACTCCGTGATCCTGCCGCTTTCCGAGAAAAACCTTGAAAGAATACACGAAGACGTATCCTGGATGGTCGAGAAATTCGATTATCGCAACAAGGATGCTGACTGGAAAAACTCCAAAGACTCGATTCAGCGCTCTATGCAGAAGCTAAAAGGCGGGTATCCCGCGGATCCCGCATACAGGCAGGCCAAATAAATACATCTTTCAATTTAGGCTGAAATAGTATAAAATTATAACAGTCTATCGAAAAAATTACCGAAAGGAGATCCGCAATGAAAAAATTTGGAAAGTTTCTTCTTGGTACGACACTTGTTGCAGCCGCAGCAGCTGCAGTAGCATATTATTACAATCAGTCTAAGGAGGATGAACCCATCTCTCTCGACGACGATGATGACGATGATGACTCATCCGAGAGGAGCTACACCTCCCTGACCCCCGATAAGGAGGACAACTTCACTCCCCTCTCGGAGACAGTAAAGGATGTGGCTAAGGAAGCCGCAGAGACCGTCGAGGAATTCTTTGATGAGGATGACGAGGATGTCTCCGCCAAAGAGATCAAATAACCTCAGATAACAGCTTTGATAATACAGAAACGGCACCCGAGGGTGCCGTTTCTTTTATTGTCGGCGCTTTACGGCGCCGGAATCTTCGTACCGCGTCAGGTTCCGGCGGCTTTCTTTGCTGCCACGATCTCGTCCTTAAGGTCTCTCGCCTTATCCTTGATACGCGAATTTGCTCCGGGCGAAGTAAGGAGTGCCTGTACCATCTTGGCTGCCACATCGAATTCCTTGAGATGGAATGCGAGCTGTGCGAGCAGATAGTCCACAGTGGTCTGGTCCATACCGGCCATGGGGAAGCTCTCCGACTGTCTCGCCTCGATGAATCCGGTATATGCGTTTCTGAGGTACTCCTCCTCCTGTGCGGTAACGTCCTCAGCGCTCATTCCTTCGGGATACTTGTCCTTGCCCGCCTCGACAGATTCTCTGAGTGCACGGAGTACCCATGCCGTCTTTAAGCAGATATATGCTTTCTCGCTTGCTTTGGCTTTCTTTACTATCGCGCATGCAAGAGCGATCTGATATCTCTCGAGTGCCTCCTTAAAGGTATAGATCTCGTCGTTATACTTGTTGAGCTCGATATTTGCAGTGATCTGCTCCTTTATCATCTTGCACTGAGCGGGAAGGAGTGTCGTGAAATACCTTCCGAGAGCAGCATATCCGCATCTGTCGCAGAGCAGAACATCATATTTCTCGGCAGCTATTCCGTCATACTTGGGCCTTAAGTCAAAGTCCGTTCCGATGAGTTTTGTCCTTCCGCTCTTCATGATCTTTGCGGAGAAATCCGAATCACATACGGGACACTTATACTTTTTCTCGTATATGCAGTCGGTTTCCTGTATCTCAACCTTCTCTTTTGTGGCGGCAGCTGCCTTCTCTTTGACCTTTTCTTCCTTGCCGTAGAGATCGGCGCCGGAGAGATTGCCGAGTCCGAGTTTTTCAAATCCGGAGAAAAGTCCCATAACCTATTTCCTTTCTAGTCCTTCTTGAGCACAAATGAGCTCTTTAATGAAACTATCCTGTTGAATACGAGTGCATCGTCTGCCGAATCCTTGCTGTCAACAGTGAAGAATCCCTGGCGTACAAACTGGAATGAATCGCCCGGTTTCGCTCCTTTGAATTCAGGCTCAAGCTTTGCGTTCGTCATTACCGTAAGTGAGTTCGGATTGAGGTTCAGGCTTCCGTCCTCGTTGTATACGCCCTTCTCTTCGTCAATGATATTCTCATAGAGTCTGACAGTCGCATTTACTGCGGTATCCGCATATACCCAATGAATGGTTCCCTTCACTTTCCTTCCATCGGGAGCATCTCCTCCCTTGGTGGCAGGATCGTAGGTACAATGAACGACCGTCACATTTCCGTTTTCGTCCTTTTCAAAAGATGTCGCAGTCACGAAGTACGCATTCATAAGTCTTACTTCGTTTCCGGGGAAAAG
>DFKT01000110.1:0-6837 GCA_002373595.1 Lachnospiraceae bacterium UBA3638
TATCCTCTAAAGAACTTAGAAAAGAACTTATAGAGCTGGAATAATTCCCCTTTTGTGGATAAGATTATATTTTTATGATTACAGTATAGAACAATGAATATCTCCCCACTCGGAAAAACGGGAATAGTAACCCCGCAGAATGCATTCGGAGCACTGCCCATACAGCGTACGGATCATGAAGAAGCCGTAAGGATCCTTCGCCGTGCGTATGAAGGCGGTATGACATATTTCGATACAGCGAGAGCATACAGTAACAGCGAGGAGAAACTTCGCATGGCTTTCTCCGAACCGGGACTTCGCGACAAGATCTATATCGCGACCAAGACTATGGCGAAGACTCCCGAAGCATTTTGGAAGGATCTCGAGACATCGCTCACCACGCTGGGCACTGATCATATCGATGTATATCAGTTCCATATGGCTGACAGATGTTACGCGCCCGATGACGGCACAGGTATGTATGAGTGCATGCTCGAAGCGAAAAGACAGGGGAAGATCGGGCATATCGGGATCACGGCTCACAAGATCGCAGTTGCGGAGGAGATCGCTGTGAGCGGACTCTATGAGACTCTCCAGTTCCCGTTTTCATATCTGGCAGCGGAAAGAGAGATAAAGCTCGTAGAGACTTGTGCACAAAACAATGTCGGATTTGTTGCAATGAAGGGACTCGCCGGAGGGCTTATCACGAGATCCGATGCGGCTATGGCATTTATGACTCTCTATCCGAATGCACTTCCCATCTGGGGCATACAGAAGATGTCTGAACTCGAAGAGTGGCTTGCATTCATGGATGAGGTTCCGGAATACACCGGAGAGATAAAGGATTATATTGAGAAGGAGAAATCCGAACTTGCAGGAGAATTCTGCAGAGGCTGTGGTTACTGCATGCCCTGTCCGGTCGGTATAAAGATAAATAACTGCGCGAGGATGTCGCTCATGATAAGGCGTGCTCCTTCTTCAGGATGGCTCTCGGATGAGTGGCAGAGCGAGATGGCAAAGATAGACGACTGCCTTAACTGCAGGAAATGCACTGCTCATTGTCCGTATGAATTAAATACACCGGAACTGTTGAAGAAAAACCTTGAAGATTACAGAAAGGTGCTGGCAGGAGAAATAAAAGTATAAAACAGCGGCACACCGTGAATAAAACCATAAGACAAGAGACGGACGGCTTAACGCCTCCGTCTCTTTGATTTCAGCATATACATGACGACCATGGTCGCCATTACAGCCACGAAAACAACTATCACAACTATGAGGACCGTAACGAGAGGATCACTCTCGGAATCGGTCTTTTCTTTCGGTTTATCCGTCTCAGCCTCCTTTGCGGCTTCCTCTGCCGCAAGTCTTGCAGCCTCTTCCTCAGCGGCTTTTCCGGCGGCTTCTTCTTCGGCGAGTCTTGCTTCTTCGGCGGCCTTTTCTTCCTCTATTCGAGCCTGCTCCTCATAGGATACGAGGTTATCCATCATATCATTATTTACATCACTTCCTACGGTGGAGCGGTAGAGACCGAAATAAGAGCAGTTGATCTGGCTTGATCTGGAGTCGTTCGGATCGTCAGATACATAGAACCAGCACCACTGCTGTGATTCGTGCTTGAGATAAGCGTCAGAGGCTGCTTTTACGGCATCGCGTCCGCCGAGATTTTCGATCGGATGATGGAGCTCGAGCACGATCTTATTCTGATCATAGAGGTGGAAATATGTCTTCGGAACATCATAAGCGCCGTATGTCTGCACACTCTCGGGTCTGTAATCCTCGGATGCACTGTTGTCTACGGATTCTGCGACTGCTTTGGCAAGGAGTCTGTGTCCGCCGTGTCCGTACTCTCCGTTAAAGTCCTGTGTTACGACTACGAGGGGCTTGAAACGCCTTATCGTCTCGGTGGTCCAAGCGGCTACCTTGTCATAATCATATACGCTCTCGGCCGCTGCAAGGTCTGCAGCGTAATTGTCATCAAAGGGTCCGATGAGAGGATAATTGCGAACGCCGACTTCCCAGATACCGTCGAGCTTTTCGTGCTCTCTTACACGCAGTGCATTCCAGTAATTGGTCATATATGCGACCTGAACGGCGAGCTCTCTTTCTCCCGCATAGGTAGCGAGCACTCCTCCGAGGAAGAGTATCTCATCATCGGCATGGGTCGAGAATACCAGGAAATCGGCCTTATCCGCCATAGGTTTCCAGACCTGCACATCTCCGGGAAGTTCACCGTCCGAGTAAGCGAGGATATCACAGATCTGACCGCCTGAAGGGAGACTTATCTGCGCCGACGTGGTACCGCCCTCTATAGCTACATACTCATGCAGGAATCCGTTCTTTCCGCATGCAAGCTCTGTACCGTCATGGGTAAGAGTCCAGCTTCCGGGTACCAGTCTCCAGCGTATATACAGACCGAAGACAGGCTCGCCCGAGGTGACTGTTATGACGTCGCCTTCTTTAAATGAACAGTTGGTTTCGTAGTTGGAATCGTCGAGTCCGCCGGTGGATGCGCCGTTAGCGGAAGAAAAAGAAACCGATACCTTGTGAGCCGGCTCGGATGTGGCATGAGCCTTATCCGAATATGCGAATATACATATTAAAACTGCAATGATTGCAATGGATGATCTGAATATAGAGAAGCGTGACATTTTTTACCTATTATCTATTCTTTCTTTAACTATGAACTGAGGGGACTTATTGAGGGATATATATATACGTCCGAGATATTCCCCGATTATTCCGAGCATGAGGAGATTGAGTCCTCCGATGAAGGTGGTGACCGCCATCAGTGAACTGAATCCCATTACGTAATTGATACCGACCAATTTGAGTATGATGGTCACGATACCGTAGATGAAGCTTCCAAACGCCATCAGAGCGCCTATTCCGGTCGCTATGCGTAAGGGCTTTACGGAGAATGCGGTAAATCCGTTCATCCAGAGGGAGAGGAGCTTTCCGAGAGTATATCCGGAGGTTCCTTCCGTGCGGGCCCTGTGATTGACGTCCACATTGCAGATATTCCTGGTAGAGCGAAGTACCAGTCCTATTACGTAGGGGTAGGGATTGGTATACTTTATCATCTCATCGACGATGAGGCGCTTAACTGCGAAATAGCTAGATACCTTGAGTGACTTGGGCTTATTAAGCATGAATCTGAGCATCCAGTCATTCACGGTGCTTCCGAAGTTGCGGAAGCCGGAATGTTTCTTGGAAGCATATCTGGCGTAAACGGCATCGTATCCCGCTTCTATCTTCTCGAGGAGCTTGCCGACCTCTTCGGCGGGAGTCTGGCCGTCGTCATCGAGGCAGACTATCACATCCCCTTTTACCTGGTGAAATCCGGCCATAAGAGCAGCGTGCTGTCCGAAATTCTCGTTCAGATTGACGCCGACCACCTTCGGATTCTTCTCGCAGAGCCCTTTGATGGTCTCAAAAGTATCGTCCGGAGACGAGTCGTTTACAAGGATTATCTCATAGTCACGGCCGGTCATGGCCTTCTCGATCTCATCCACGACACCGCCTATCATATTGCTCGATCTGTAGCAGGGTATTACGAAACTTGTAAGGTATTTTTCCACGCTAAAAAACGCTCCTTTCATGCCTGCATGTGATTATAGCATACTTTATCTTTTTTGCGAAATATGGTATCATTAAGCCAAATAGCGAGGGGTTGTTATGAAGATCGAAAGGATCGATGACAAAACTATAAAATGCTATCTTTCCATGGAAGAACTCGAGGAATACGAGGTCGATTACCATGATTTTTTGTCGCGCAATGACAAGGCTCAGCGCCTTATGAGCGAGATCATGGAGGAGGCCAAGGAGCAGCTGGACTATGAGCCGCCCAAGAAGCCCTTCGAGATCCAGATAATGATGGTCCCGGAGCAGGGAATGGTGCTCACATTCTCGGAAAAGGACCCCATGGACCTTCTTACGGATATGAAACTGGCCGGATTCATGCAGAATCTCCAGAGTCTTATAGAGCATATAAGTCAGACCGGCAGCAAGACCGGCTCAGCTCCGAATATGGACAGCCTTGCCGATAAGCTTGCTGAAAAGATCGCCGGCAGCCTGACCGATATCCCGCTTGAAAAGGAAGCAGCGCCCGTTCAGATACAGGACGCGGTATTTTGCTTTGACAATATAGCTTATCTTATGAATTATGCCGATTCTCTGCCACGTACCTTGAGGGTGGAGTCCAGACTGTACAAGATGGATGATTATTTCTATCTCTATATGCACAGGGGCGGAGCGGCATATGATAAATTCAGCAAAGCGTGCGGAGAAGCGCTTGAATTCTCGACCGTGGCGGGAGCCGGAGACGGATGCGAGGATATCCTTAGGGAACATGCTGAACTGATCATTGGGGAAAAAGCTCTCAGAAAGCTTCACTCATAAAGGTCTTAACTTTCTGTCCTACAATCCGAGCGGAGGAAATCTATGAAATGTCCAAGCTGCGGCGGCGGGATCAAGTTCGACCCGGCTCGTCAGAAATTATGTTGTGATTATTGCGGATCGGAGTATACCACCGCTGAATATGATGCGCTCGTTGCTGCCGAGACCGGTGTAAATACGGGGACGTCTCAGGAAGGATCGGGAACGCTTTCCGGTACTGCGGTAGAAGCGGCAGTGGTATCCGAGGATGAAGGATTCGATTCGATAAAGTATACCTGCCCCAATTGCGGAGGCTCCATCCTTTCATATGACAATACAGCGGCGACTTTCTGCAGCTATTGCGGATCCCAGACGATACTTGAGGGCCGTATGGTTAAGGAGAGAAAACCGGACAGGATCATTCCTTTCATACTTTCCAAAGAGCAGTGCGAGGAGAAGTACAAGAGCACGATAGCAAGAGCGCTCTTTGCACCGAGTGATTTCAGGAAAGACACTACGGTCGAGAGATTCCGCGGTATATACATGCCCTACTGGGTATACAACTTAAATGTAAATGACAAAGAAGTAGTCGTAAAGGGATCGAAGAGCCACAGGAGCGGAGATTACATCTACACCAAGCATTACAATCTCGTATCCAGGGTAAATGCTCATTACGACGGAATATCGTTTGACGCGGCATCTACCTTCTCCGACAATTTGAGCGAAGCCATTGCTCCTTATGATTACAAGGAGTCCGTGGATTTCGTGCCGACATATCTCTCGGGATTCTATGCCGACAGCGCCGATGTTGATGATTCGGTCTATGCTGAGGAAGCGCAGGCAGTGATCACAGCGGATCTTACCAATACGATAATCAGAAACAAGACATACAGGTCCTACTCCGTATCCAATACCAAGTCGGTACAGAATGCGATAGGAGTGAGTCAGCAGAAAGCAAAAACGGCATTTTTCCCTGTATGGTTCCTGTCCACTAAGGTGGGTAACCGTATCAGCTATGCGGTGGTAAACGGACAGACCGGAAAGGTTGCAGCGGATATACCTATAGATTTCGCAAAATACATAGCGATCTCGCTCGGACTGGCTGCACCGATCTTCGTATTGCTGAGCTTTGTGTTTAACCTGACCATTACGCCGGGAACACTTCTTTTCATCTCGATCATATTGGCGATAGTCAGCATGATCATATCGGGTTCCCAGCTCGCTGCCATCTACAGGAGAGAGCACAATCTCGATGACAAAGGACTCGAGTCGGTACAGCCCGTAACCGGGGCTGATGTCATCAAAGCCAAGGTGGAGACCAAGGCTTACGAAGATGTCGGCAAAACGATCTTTTGGATAATCGTTGTATTGCTTGCGATATTTACCGGATGGGGTGCGATCATTGCAGTTGCCATAGGATCCGCGCTTTTGAAGGGTAAGGGCGATCAGCCCAAACTGAAGGTGGAAAAGAAGAAGGTCAAAGTCAAAGTACCTTTTGCGGACAAGGCACCTTCATTTATCAAGCTTATAGCAGGTATCGTAGGAGGTATAGCCGTATTTATCGTAGCACCCGCGCAGGATATCTACTACTATGGCGGAGTTGCGATCACGATCATCATGACTATACTCACATACTTCGATATCGCGAAGCAGCACAATATGCTTACCACACGTAAGCTTCCTCAGTTCGAAAAGAGAGGAGGCGACGAGTACAATTATGACTAAGAGGATATTTAATCTTAAGAATATTATATGCGTGCTCATTGCGGGACTGCTCATCATCGGATATGCAGGATCTGCAAAGGCGGCTGATATCACCTATGCCAATTCGGAGACGGGATACTATATCCTCATTGAGGATGATGCGGAGCTCCTTACAAGGGATGAGGTCGCAAGACTCATAGAGTACATGAAGCCCGTAACGGAATATGGAAATGCTGTCTTTAAGAGTATCAGCGACAATCCGTACTCATCAACGGAGAGTTATGCAAGGAACTACTACGATAATCTGATGGGAGACGACAGCGGAGCGATATTTGTCGTCGATATGGATGAGAGATATCTCTGGCTCGAGCTTGACGGTGCGATCTACAGGAAACTGGGCAAGAGTTTTGCCAATACGATAACCGACAATACATACACTTATGCATCAAAGGGAGATTATTATACCTGCGCACAGATGGCATTCGAGCAGGTATATAAGGTGCTCGACGGTCAGCGCATCGCACAGCCGATGAAGTACGCGAGCAATCTCCTGCTTTCGATACTCCTTGCACTGATGATCAATTTCGGTATCGTCAACAGAGCTTCCAAGCTCAAAGGATCACCTGCATCCGAGCTGATAAAGGGAGCGGTCAAGGATGTAAATGTAAACGATCCGCAGGTCTATTTTGTAAATGAGACCAAGACATATTCACCTGTTCAAAGCTCGTCCTCCGGAGGAGGCGGCGGCAGAAGCGGTGGTGGCGGCTATCACTCGGG
>DFKT01000110.1:6900-13047 GCA_002373595.1 Lachnospiraceae bacterium UBA3638
GTGGCGGCTATCACTCGGGCGGTGGCCATCACTCGGGCGGTGGCGGAGGTCACAGATTCTGATGTACAAACTTGCTATATTTGATATGGACGGGACCATTCTCGATACGATAAGAGACCTGACTTCGGGCGTGAATCACGCGCTGAAGGCAAAGGGATATCCCGAGAGGACCGTCGAGGAAATGAGGATAATAGTCGGAAACGGTATCAGGAGAAGCATTGAACTGGCAGCTCCCGAGGGCCTTTCCGAAAATGAGCTTAATGAACTCCATGAGATCTTTAAGCCTTATTATGCTGAGCATTCCGCCGACACTACTTGTGCATACCCCGGCATAAAGGAGCTCCTCGAGAGACTTCGGGCAGCAGGTATCAAAACGGCGGTGGTTTCCAACAAGGCCGATACTGCGGTCAAGGATCTTGCAGAGAAATATTTCCCGGGGCTCTTTGACGAAGCAATAGGAGAGCATGCGGGAGTGAACAGAAAGCCCGCACCCGACGAAGTTATGCTGGTGCTTGATTCGCTCGGGATAGAAGCAAAGGATGCCGTGTACATAGGCGATTCCGAGGTGGACATCCTGACGGCCAAGAATTCCGGACTCGACGGGATATTTGTAGAGTGGGGATTCAGGACGCGTGAAAGCCTCGAAAAGAGCGGCGCGACCAGGATATGCAAAACAACCGATGAAGTATTTGAGATAATATCCGAGGCTCCTTGTCCCGCAAGGGTGCAGGAGAATATAGATCTTAAGCGCGGATACAGATTATAATTTCAAAACGATCGGAAGGAGATATATATTATGGCAGACAATAAGAAAATGGTAGAAGACATCACATCGATGGATGTCGATTTCGCCCAGTGGTACACGGATGTAGTAAGGAAAGCGGAGCTGATCGATTACACCTCAGTAAAGGGATGTATGGTCATAAAGCCTGCAGGATATGCGATCTGGGAGCTCATACAGCGTCAGCTCGATGACAGATTCAAGGAGACGGGAGTAGAGAATGTTTACCTCCCGATGTTCATACCCGAGAGTCTGCTTGAAAAAGAGAAGGATCACGTAGAAGGATTTGCACCTGAGGTTGCATGGGTTACCCAGGGCGGACTTGAGCCCCTTCAGGAGAAGCTCTGTGTCAGACCTACATCGGAGACTCTCTTCTGTGACTTCTACAAAAACGATATACAGTCCTACCGCGATCTTCCCAAGGTCTACAATCAGTGGTGCTCGGTAGTCAGATGGGAGAAGGAGACCAGACCTTTCCTCAGATCAAGAGAGTTCCTCTGGCAGGAGGGACATACCGCACATGCTACTGCAGAGGATGCGGAGGCCCGCACCATACAGATGCTGAACGTATATGCGGCATTCTGCGAGGAGGTACTTGCCATCCCTGTTCTCAAGGGACAGAAGACCGAGAAGGAGAAGTTTGCAGGTGCGGAAGCTACATACACCATCGAGGCTCTCATGCATGACGGAAAGGCTCTTCAGTCCGGAACAAGCCACAACTTCGGTGACGGATTCGCCAAGGCATTCGGCATACAGTTCACCGATAAGGATAACACTCTCAAGTATGTGCACCAGACTTCATGGGGGGTGACGACGAGACTCATCGGAGCCATCATCATGGTACACGGAGACAACGACGGACTCGTTCTTCCTCCGAGAGTTGCTCCCATCCAGGTATGCATCGTTCCCATCCAGCAGAAGAAGGAAGGCGTGCTTGATAAGGCATATGAGCTCCGTGACAGATTAAAGGGTATCGCAAGGGTTAAGGTGGACGATACCGACAAGACTCCCGGATACAAGTTTGCGGAAGCTGAGATGAGAGGATATCCGATCAGAGTCGAGATAGGCCCCAAGGATATCGAAGCAGGCAAGTGTGTCATCGTTAGACGTGACACCAGAGAAAAGACAGAAGTGGCTTTGACTGATCTCGAGAGCAAGGTTCCCGAGCTTCTGGATCAGATCCAGCATGAGATGCTCGAGAGAGCAAGAACTCATCGCGATGAGCATACATACGTTGCAAAGGATTATGAGGAGTTTAAGAAGATATTCTCCGAGAAGTCCGGCTTCGTTAAAGCTATGTGGTGCGGAGACAGAGCCTGTGAGGACAAGATCAAGGAAGACCTCTCGGTAACGAGCCGCTGCATGCCTTTTGATCAGGAGACACTGAGCGATGTATGCGTATGCTGCGGAAAGCCTGCCAAGAAGATGGTTTACTGGGGGAGGGCATATTAATGTTCCATTCCACATTTCAGGTAAAAACTGACGGCTCTCAGGATTACGCGAGACTGGTCACGTATATCCAGGATATGCCGGAGGAGATCGGTATAAAGAAACGCCCGCTCATACTTCTCTGTCCCGGAGGCGGATATGAATACACCTCTGCCAGAGAGTCGGAGCCGCTGGCGATGCAGTTCGCGGCAATGGGATATCACACGGCCATACTTTACTATTCCTGTGCACCTTCGAGATTTCCGGTGCAGATAACGGAACTTGCGGGTGCGGTTGCGCTCATCAGGAAAAATGCCAAGGAATGGGGAGTGGATCCTAACGGAATAATCATCCAGGGATGTTCCGCGGGAGGTCATCTCGCGGCATCCTATGGATGCATGTGGAATGAAGATTTTGTCATCGATGCTGTCGGATGTGAGAATGACAGAGAGCTGCTCAGACCCAACGGAATGATCCTGTGCTATCCTGTTATCACATCGGGAGAATATGCACACAGAGGATCTTTCATGGCACTTCTCGGCGAGGAGCACGGAAACCCCGGCGATAAGCTCTGTGATTCCATGTCGCTTGAGAACCTCGTAAATAAGAACACGCCTCCGACCTTTATATGGCACACTTTTGAAGACGGATCGGTACCGGTGGAGAACTCTCTGTGCTTTGCGACTGCGCTCAGAGAAAACGGGATTTCAACTGAGCTCCACATATTTGAAAAGGGAGGACACGGACTGTCCACCGCGGATGAACTTACCGCAGGAAGAGAAGGAAAGGAATTCCAGGAGCATGCAGCTTCTTGGATAGAACTGGTCAGAGGATGGCTTAAAGAGAGATTTCCTCTCACGGTTTGTTATAAGGGATAATGAAGATCATAGTTCTTGACCTTGAATGGAATCAGAGCAGTACGGGGAATGAGCCGGAGACGGAGAAGATCCCGTTCGAGATAATAGAGATCGGAGCCGTAGGGCTTTCCGATGATTATCGAATGATCCGCGAGTTCAGCGAATTCGTCAAGCCTCAGGTCTACAAGAAAATGCACAGCTATACGAGTAAGCTCATTCATATTCAGATGAGCCAGCTTGAGACGGGCGATCCTTTTCCGGAAGTGTCAAAGAAATTCTTTGACTGGTGCGGGGAGGATTACATTTTCTGTACGTGGGGAAGTTCAGACCTCACTGAGCTGCAGAGGAATCTGGCATATTATGATCTGCCCTTGCTCGGAAACGCTCCTGTGAAATATATCGATGCGCAGAAGCTTTTCTCACTTGTATATGAGAACGGCAGCAAGAATAGGAAAGCGCTCGAGAGCGCTGTAGATCAGCTGGATATAGAGAAGGATATTCCTTTTCACAGAGCTTTCAGCGATGCATATTACACGGCTAAGATATTCGAGAGGATCGCAAAGGAAAGACCGGATGTGCTTCAGTATGTATCGTATGATATATCATATCCGCCCGCATCGCACGATGATGAGATAAATGTCGACTTCGGAACATATGTCAAATATATCTCATCCACTTTTGAGGACAAGGAGAGCGCACTTAAGGATGAAAAGGTCTCCTCGATGGTATGCTATAAGTGCGGAAAAGTACTGAAGAAGAAACTCAACTGGTTTACGACCAACGACAGACATTACTATGCTCTGGCAAACTGTGATAAGCACGGTATCTTAAAGGGCAAGGTCCGGATACAGAGAACCGGAGACGGTAAGGTATTCGTCGTAAAGACATCCAAGCTTGTTTCGAAGGAGACTGCTGCGGAGATACGCAGCAAATACAATAAGGTCAAGCAAAAGAACAAGCAGTCCGATTAAGCGGATGCATCAATAATCATAATCACGGAAGCGGTTAGGCCGCTTCCTTTTCTTTTTGGCAGTGTGCTCGGGACGCCGGCGCCTGTCTTTTCTGTATTCGCGTCTCCAGTTTGGATGTGTCTCGCGATACTTTTTCCAAAGAGTATAAGAGACTCGGAGCGCAAAGTATGAAAAGACAAGTGCAGCCAATATAAGTGCGATCTTTACAACGTTGATAAATACGAATTTAGGACCCTTCTTTGCCGGCGCTTCTTCCTCTTCGTCCTTGTCGAATTCGTATCCTTCCGTATCGCTGTTAAGGAAGATGACCGATGCGGTTCCAAGGTATTCGCCATGGTATGAATAGTTTACGAGTGCGACCTGTCCCGGATCATCGGTCTCATACGATATCGTGCTGGTCAGGTCGGAGAATTCCGCGGTCTTGGGAACGACGATATAGTCGCTCTTGCTTAAGGATATGATCGGCTTGGAACTGCCGAATATATCGGTATCGCCGAAGGAGATGGCGCTTCCTCCGATGTTGTATTTGGTCTCGGCTTCGCTGACGACCGCAGTGTCAAAGTTTGAAAAGCCATAGTCAAAGAGTGCGATGGTATCCTCATACTGCTGAGGCGATTCATCCTTCATTACCACACAGATGAGCTTCATATTGCCGCGCTTGGCACATGAAATGAGACAGCTCCTTGCAACTTCGGTATATCCTGTCTTTACGCCGACGAGGTCGTCATAGCCGTACTTTTTGCCGGGAAGGATCTGAGTGATATTGGTCTCTATTATCTCGTCCTTCTGATGCTCGGTGGGATAGAAATGGATACCGCGCTGCAGAGAATAATTGCAGAGAAGCTCGTTGTCAAAGAACTGTCTTCCGATCAGAGCCATGTCATAACAGCTTGTGTAGTGATTCTCGTCGGGCAGTCCGTTGGGATTGGCAAAGTGCGTATCGGTACAGCCAAGCTCTGCGGCACGCTCGTTCATCATATCTACGAAGGCCTGCCTGTTGCCACCGCCTACATGCTCTGCAAGTGCGAAAGCCACTTCATTTGCACTTCGTACGAGGAGACCCTGGAGACATTCGTCCACAGTGAGCTGTTCTTTTTCATCTATCGCGATATGATTGCTGTTTCTGGGAGTGTCAAAGACCGCATCATGTGAGAAGGTGACGATCTCGTCCAGGCTGCAGTTCTCCGATACGAGCACTGCGGTAAGGATTTTGGTCATCGATGCGGGATATTCTTTTTCGTGGATATTTTTGGCATAGAGGACTGCGCCTGTGCCTGCCTCCATGAGTATAGCGGCCTCGGCTGATACTGTAGGGCCTACAGGCCAGTTGTCTATAGTCGCTGTCTGAACGGGCAGAGAGCGGTTGTACTCAAGCCTTGCATCGATATCTTTGGATGTAGCCTTTGCATCAACAAAAGTATGCTGATCCGCGGTGACGATCAGCATACATGTGATTAATCCATATATGATCTTTCTTGCAAAGGACTTTTTCATTTTAGAGTTTGCTGTGAGAGAATACGCCTTCATCCGGGTCGGGCTCTATCTGAGGAGGGATGGGCGAAGGGGTGGGATCGCTCTCCTTTTCGGGAGCGGGATCCTTATCGGCGCCCGACTCTCTATCCTCTGTGGAACTGTCCTCTGCGTCCTTGGCTTTTTCTTTCTCATCCTCAGGCTCGGGGAGACCTTTTTCCTGTCTGAAGATCTTCATGAATTCCTTGCCGGTGATGGTCTCTTTCTCGATGAGAAAGTCAGCGAGTTTATCCATGATCTCGCGGTTTTCTTTAAGCATCGAGAGAGCCTTGTCATAACTTTCCTTTATGAGCTCAACGATCTCTTCATCGATCTGTGCTGCGGTCTGTTCGGAGCAGTTATACTCTGTGCGTCCCTCGAGATACTGACTCTCGACGGTGGCGAAGCTTGTCTGGCCGAAGCGTTTGCTCATACCGTAGCGGGTGATCATGTTGCGCGCGATATTGGTGGCTTTCTCCATATCGTTGGAAGCGCCCGTCGTGACATTGCCGAAAACTATCTCTTCGGCAGCTCTTCCGCCCATGAGACCGGTTATCATATCGCGAAGCTCGGCTTCGGAGTTGAGGTACTTCTCTTCCTC
>DFKT01000105.1 GCA_002373595.1 Lachnospiraceae bacterium UBA3638
AAGGCGGACATCTTCCCGGCAAGAAGGTTTATCCCTGGATAGCAAAGACCAGACATTCAACTCCCGGTGTGAGCCTTATCTCGCCTCCGCCTCATCATGATATCTATTCGATAGAGGATCTGGCACAGCTTATATACGATCTTAAGAATGCAAATAAGGATGCAAGAATATCCGTAAAGCTTGTATCCGAAGCAGGCGTAGGAACCGTAGCAGCAGGTGTTGCAAAGGCCGGAGCCGGAGTCATTCTCATTTCCGGATATGACGGCGGTACCGGAGCTGCACCTCTTTCATCGATACATAATGCAGGTATGCCCTGGGAACTCGGACTCGCAGAGACTCATCAGACACTCATCGCCAACGGCTTGAGAGACAGAGTCATGATAGAGACCGACGGTAAACTTATGAGTGGAAGAGATGTAGCGATCGCAGCTATCCTCGGTGCTGAGGAGTTTGGATTCGCCACGGCTCCTCTTGTTACACTCGGATGTGTAATGATGAGAGCTTGTCAGTCGGATACATGCCCGATGGGTGTGGCGACGCAGAATCCCGAGCTTAGAAAGAGATTTGCCGGAAAGCCGGAATATGTAGAGAACTTTATGATCTTTATCGCAAGACAGCTTCGTGAGATCATGAGCAGCCTTGGCGTACGTACAGTCAATGAACTGGTTGGAAGGACAGACCTGCTTAAGAGAAAGGATGATCTCGGAGCAGACAAGGATCATATAGATCTCTCCAGGATACTTTGCGGCACTCCCGATGACAGCAGAGAAGGAGTCTTCTTTGATCCCGCCAAGCTCTATGATTTCGGACTCGAGAAGACCAAGGATGAGACGGTACTCCTTGCTTCCAAGGACATAAAGAAAGCTATAAAAGAAAAAAAGAAGACATCGATATCGGTTGAACTCAACAGTATCGACAGAACTTTCGGAACGCTTCTCGGTGCTGAGATTACAAGGAATCATCCCGAAGGACTTGATGATGATACCATAGTGATCGACTGCAAGGGCTCGGGCGGACAGAGCTTCGGAGCATTCATTCCCAAGGGCCTCACGCTCAGACTTACCGGAGACAGCAATGACTATTTCGGAAAGGGACTCTCCGGCGGAAAACTGTCAGTGGCTGCACCTGCGGAAGCAAAGTATGATCCTCATGAGAATATCCTCGTCGGTAATGTGGCTCTCTACGGCGCTACATCCGGAAGAGTGTTCATAGCCGGAATGGCAGGTGAGAGATTCTGTATCAGAAATTCCGGAGCACTTGCTGTAGTAGAGGGAGTCGGCGAGCATGGCTGTGAGTACATGACCGGCGGATGTGTGGTCATCCTCGGTGAGACCGGCAAGAACTTTGCTGCAGGTATGAGCGGCGGTATCGCGTATGTGCTTGATGAAGGAAACAAGCTGTACAAGAATCTCAACAAGCAGCTTGTGTTTATGGAGAATGTCGAGCACAAGAATGATCTCGAGGAGCTCCGTGCGATCATAGCTGAGCATGTGGAAGTTACGGGATCGAAAAAAGGAAAGGAGATCCTTGATCATTTCGATGAGTATGCTCCTTCATTCAAAAAGATAATACCTTCGGATTACAAGACGATGCTTAAAAAGATCGCCGGATTCGAGGAACAGGGAGCAGATCCCGAGACTGCCAAGATCGAAGCATTCAGATCCTTTGTCGGAGGTGAGAACTAATGGGAAAAGCAAGCGGATTTCTGGAGTATAAAAGAGAAGTAGGACCTGTCAGGAGTGAGAAGGACAGGCTGAAGGATTTTAAGGAGTTTCACGGTAGTCTTCCCTTAAAGCAGCAGAGAGAGCAGGCAGCCAGATGCATGGACTGCGGTGTGCCTTTCTGTCAGGCGGGACTCATGATATCGGGAATGATGTCCGGATGCCCTCTCAATAACCTTATACCCGAGATAAATGATCTCGTATACAGAGGAAGGATGGAGGAGGCATACAGAAGACTCTCGATCACACACAGTTTTCCGGAGTTTACATCCAGAGTATGTCCGGCGCTCTGCGAAGCTGCATGTACCTGCGGATATTCCGATGAACCGGTCTGCGCCAAGGAAAACGAGCGGGCTGTCATAGAGTATGCATATGAAAACGGTCTGGTAAAGGAAGAGGTACCCGAGATCAGAACGGGTAAAAAAATCGCTGTAGTAGGAAGCGGTCCTTCCGGTCTTGCAGCTGCGCAGCTTCTCAACAGGAGAGGACACAGTGTGACCGTATATGAAAGAAGCGACCGTATAGGAGGACTGCTCAGATACGGTATACCGAATATGAAACTCGACAAGTCGGTGATAGACCGAAGAGTAAAACTTATGGAAGAAGCGGGTATCAATTTTGTGATCAGCACCGATATCGGCAAGGATATACCGGCATCCGGATTGTTAAAAGAATTTGATAAGATAATACTTGCTTGTGGTGCGTCAAATCCGAGAGATATCAAAGCACCCGGAAGAGATGCAAACGGTATCAGATTTGCCGTGGATTTCCTTTCAGAGGTCACCAAGAGGCTTCTTGACAGTGATTTCGAAAAGATCCCCGAGGATCTTGTAAAGGGCAGGGATGTCATTGTTATAGGAGGAGGAGATACCGGTAATGATTGTGTCGGTACTTCTATAAGGCTCGGAGCAAAGAGCGTGACACAGCTTGAGATGATGCCGAAGCCCCCTGCGTGCAGGACAGCATCCAATCCCTGGCCCGAGTGGCCTAGAGTCCTTAAGACCGATTACGGCCAGGAGGAAGCGATAGCAGTATTCGGAAATGATCCGAGGATATATCAGACAACCGTAAAGGAATTCGTCAAAGATAAAAAAGGCAATCTCAAAGAAGTCGTTCTCATTTCTCTTGAATCCAGGAAGAATGAGGAGACAGGAAGATTTGAAATGATACCCGTGGAAGGATCGGAGAAGACCGTTCCCGCACAGCTTGTTTTGATAGCTGCCGGATTCCTCGGAAGTGAGAAATATGTGACTGATGATTTCGGAGTCGAGCTTGATGCCAGGACAAATGTTAAGACGGGACTTGGCAAGCATGCCACATCCGCGGACAGGATCTATGTCACAGGAGATATGCATATAGGACAGTCGCTCGTCGTAAGGGCGATAGCCGAGGGCAGAAAAGCGGCTAAGGAAGTCGATGAAGCACTTATGGGATACAGCAATCTGTAGGAAAGGAAATGGATGATGACTAAATATATTTTTGTTACCGGAGGTGTTGTATCCGGACTGGGTAAAGGAATTACTGCAGCATCGCTGGGAAGACTCCTTAAATCAAGAGGTCTTAAGGTTGCAGCACAGAAGCTGGATCCGTATATCAATGTTGACCCCGGTACGATGAGCCCTTATCAGCATGGAGAAGTATATGTTACCGAGGACGGAGCGGAGACGGATCTCGATCTCGGACATTATGAGAGATTCATAGATGAGGATCTTACGAAATATTCGAATCTCACCTCGGGTAAAGTCTATTGGAATGTTCTCAATAAGGAAAGAAGAGGAGAGTACCTCGGATCGACGGTTCAGGTAATTCCCCATATCACCAATGAGATCAAGGAATTCGTATATCGCGCCGGCAAGGAGAAGGAAGCGGATGTCGTTATAACGGAGATCGGAGGAACCATAGGAGATATAGAATCACAGCCCTTTCTTGAGGCTGCCAGACAGATATCCCTTGAAGCCGGTGCGGGCAACAGCCTCTTTATTCATGTCACTCTTGTCCCTTATCTTCACGGATCGTGCGAACACAAATCCAAACCGACACAGCATTCTGTCAAGGAACTGCAGGGAATGGGTATCGCACCCAATATCATCGTCCTTCGCTGTAATGAGCCTTTGGAGGAGAGTATCTTCAAGAAGATATCAATGTTCTGTAATGTAAAAGAAGACTGCGTAATCGAGAACAGGACTTTGGACAGTCTCTATGAGGCACCTCTTATGCTCGAGAAGAGCAATTTCTCAGGAGTGGTATGCAGGGAACTTGGTATAGATGCTCCTGCTCCCGATCTTTCCGAATGGAATGAACTTGTAAGAAGGATCGAAAAGAGAGACAAGGAGATAACCATAGGACTTGTCGGAAAGTATGTACAGCTCCATGATGCATATCTCTCCGTTGCGGAAGCTCTCGCTCATGCAGGATATGAATACGGCGCGCATATCAATATCAAATGGCTCGATTCAGAGACCATCACCGAGGAGGATTATGAGGAGAAGTTTGCGGATCTGTCGGCTATCATCGTTCCCGGAGGATTTGGCGACAGAGGAATAGAGGGTATGATACTCTCCGCCAGATATGCGCGAGAGAATAAGATCCCTTATCTCGGAATCTGTCTCGGAATGCAGATCGCAGTTATAGAATATGCAAGGAATGTAGCCGGTATCAAGGATGCTTGCTCCGGTGAGTTCCATAATCCTTCCGAGCATAAGGTCATCGATTTCATGCCCGGTCAGTCTGACAGCGTGGATAAGGGAGGAACCTTAAGACTCGGAAGTTATCCCTGTGACATACTTAAGGGGTCTCTTATGGAGAAGTGTTACGGAAGCGATAGCATATCGGAGAGACACAGACACAGATATGAGTTTAATAATGATTACAGAGAAGTACTTCAGAATGCGGGACTTGTCATTTCAGGAACGTCACCGGATAAGGTGCTCGTTGAGACCGTTGAGATAAAGGATCATCCTTTCTATCTCGGGGTACAGTTCCATCCTGAGTTTAAGTCCAGACCGAACAGACCTCATCCCGTTTTCAAAGGTTTTGTCGGCGCGGCATGTGAATGCTATAATGAAATGAGAAATTGACAGGAGGCTTCTGATATATGGATGAGAGATTTGCAGAGGTAATGAAATATATCGAAGAGGAGGATGTGAAGTTCATCAGACTCGCATTCCGCGATGCTTTCGGTATACAGAAAAATATATCCGTTATGCCGGGAGAGATAAAGAAGGCATTTGAGGATGGTATTGCGATCAATTCGAGAAACATCGCAGGGCTTAAGAACAGTCCCTATGCCAATCTCTATCTGAAGCCCGATCCGGATACCATGGCCATACTTCCCTGGAGACCGGATAACGGCAAGGTTCTTCGTATGTTCTGCGGACTCTATACTCCGGACGGAGAGGAGTATGAGGCCGACACCAGAAAGATCCTTAAGGATGCCATAGATAAGGCAAAGGAAAAAGGTATAGAGTTCAGGTTCGGCACTGAGGCCGAGTTTTATCTCTTTGAGCAGGACGAGCAGGGCAATCCGACCAAGAATCCCTATGACCATGCAGGATATATGGATATAGCACCTGCCGATAAATGCGAGAATGTCAGGCGTGAGATAAGCCTTACGATAGAGAGGATGGGACTTGTCCCCGAGAGATCTCATCATGAGAGAGGACCCGGACAGAATGAGATCGATTTCCATTATGCGAAGCCTTTAAAAGCTGCGGACCAGATGACTACATTCAAGATGGTAGTATCTACCATCGCCAATAGGTACGGTCTTGTGGCTGATTTTTCACCGATGCCTCTTACAGATCAGCCGGGCAACGGATATCATATCAATATCTTTGCAACGGACAGTGAGGGAAGAGATGTCGCAAAGTATGCTGCGGCAGGCATCATCGAAAAGATAAGAGAGATTACCATATTCCTGAATCCCAGAGAGGAGTCGTATTCCAGACTCGGAAATGATACTGCTCCCGGCAAGGTCAACTGGTCGGGCGAGGAGGAATCCGAACTCATCTATATCGAGAAGTATAAGGATAAGACGAGAGTGGAACTCAGGTCCCCTGATGCGGAAGGCAATCCTTATCTCGTGTATGCGCTTCTGATCTATGCCGGACTTGAAGGCATTGAAAAGAAACTCGAACTTCCCAAGGAGTCGGATGAGACGGCTGCAATGCTTCCTACATCGAAGAAGGAAGCTGCTAAATATGCCTCGGGAAGTGACTTTGTAAACGGCATTGTTCCTGAGGGTATCCTTACAGAGTATGTCGTATAATCTACAACACTCAGCATTAATAGTTTCGCCATCCGATAGATTCGATTCACTTGTAAAAAGATCGCTTAGGGATTATGTGACAATAGAATCGAAGCGGAGCGCATCGCTCGCCAGGAGAAGTATACTCGAGAGGTATTATGATCTGGTGCTTATTGATGCACCCCTTTCCGATGAAGTGGGAGAGACCTTTGCGCTTGATGTTGTCTCTGAGTGTAAGGCATCGGTCC
>DFKT01000099.1:0-12735 GCA_002373595.1 Lachnospiraceae bacterium UBA3638
GGTAGAGCAGAGGACTGAAAATCCTCGTGTCGCTGGTTCGATTCCGGCTCTGGGCACATTTAAGAAGTACAGATTGTCTGTACTTCTTTTTTTTAGTATAATTATAGAACATCTCTCTTTTTTTTGGAGCATATCATGTCTGACAACATTTTGGATTACTTGAAAAAATACGGGGACACTTCTTTAAGTGATGTAAGTTTTAATAATGTTGACTCTGCTATCTTGTGTCAGCTGGTTTATCTTAAGTTCGACGGACTTATCCCCGATTATTCCGATGATCCGGAAGGTATCTCACTCAGACAGATATCGGAGCATAAAGATCACGAAGGTCTTTTTGCTGATAAGAAATATGAAAAACTCAACAGGCATTTATTTGAACTGTTGATAAGCGGTAAACGATTCTGCGATGTCAGGCTTCGTGATTACCGTAATATCATTGATAAGGAAACTCAGATCCAGTTTTGTGCAGTGACATATCTCTTACCGGACGGTCAGGTGTATATCTGTTTTAGAGGTACAGATGAAACACTTGTAGGATGGAAAGAAGATTTCAATATGACCTACCTGGATGCTGTTCCTGCGCAGAAGAGCGCACTTGAGTACCTGACTTCGGAAGCGGAACTGATCGATGGATGTTTCATCGTCGGCGGCCATTCTAAGGGAGGAAATCTCTCTGTATATGCATCTATGAATGCACCGCAGGAGACGCGGGATCGTATAACGAAGATATACAGTTTCGATGGGCCGGGATTTCGAAAGGAAGTCATAAACAGATCCAAGTATGATGATATAAGGGATAGGATAGTCAAATTGATCCCTCAGTCCAGCGTGGTCGGACTGCTTGCGGAATATGACCGGATATACAAGGTCATAAAGAGCTCTTCAATAGGTCTTTCACAGCATCTGATCTACAATTGGACTGTCGAAGACAGGGACTTTGCGCCGGGAGATGATATCAAAGGACCCGCGAGGATCTTCGACACTACATTCAACGAGTGGATTGAAGGGCTTGATGAAGAGAAGAGGAAGAGTTTCAGTGATTGTATGTATGCGATCATCGATTCGTGTGATGCAAACGATAGGATTGCATTCGCTGAAAGCCCGCTGAAAAATATGAACAAGATACTGAGTGCGGCAAGAGGACTTGATGAAGGCAGCGCCAAGATGCTCAGAAGTATAGCTATTAAATTTTTCGAAGAAGCGGGAACACAGATCCGAAGTGAGATCGGCAGGAAATGATCTGATGACTGCCTGATAACGGAGATGCGTCTATGAAGAAGATTTTTGATGAAAAGAAAACTCTGATCATATTCATCGTATCGATGGTATTCTTTATTGTTGCCATTACGGTTAATTTCTATATTCTGTACGATAAAGCCAGAAACAATCTCATCACTAACAAAGAAATAGAGTCGATGTACGAGGCGATAGATATCAATAATTTCCTATTGGAGAGCATCGATACTGTGCGTGTTGTGGGCGGATATATCGATAACCTGCAGGCAAGCAACGCATCCGACGAGCAGATACTGGATTATCTGACGAGATCGACGGATGCTTATTCAGATTACCTGGACAGCAGTTTCACCGGACTCTACGGAGTATTTGGCGGTCATTATCTTGACGGAGCAGGATGGGTGCCGGAGAAGGGCTGGGTAGCAGAGGAACGCCCCTGGTATATCGCAGCCAAGGAAGCGGATGGTGAAATCACCCTTGTCACGCCTTATGTAGATTCACAGACACATACCGTGATGATGTCTATCTCACAGCTCCTGGCCGATAAAAAGAGCGCCGTATCGCTGGATATAAGTTTGGACAGTCTGCAGACCAGAACGGAGAGCAATGCGGCTAATAATATCTGGAAGTACTCGATGATAATCGATTCAGACGGATTTGTAGTAACGCATTCAGATATTGATGAGATCGGTAAATACTATTCCGATAAATGTGGAGATTTCGGAGAGGTCTTATATGAAAGGATAAAGGGCGTCGATAGGTTATATACAACAGTGGAGTATAACGGCGTGAAGTATGCTGTTTTCTCGGCTATGATAGGCGGAGAATGGTACTGTATCAATGTGGTTGAAAAGAAAGTGATGTATGGATCTCTGGTCAGAGTGTACTTTATGTTTGTGATCACGCTTCTCGTTGTCATCATCCTGATCACGCATGTCTTTGTTATAGTCAGGAAGAGACAGCATCAGGTAAAAGTTGTCACAGAAGAACTTGCCGCGGTGGCGAATACATATAAAGAGATGATGCTCATCAATATACCGAAGGACAGCTACAGTGAGATCTCGGTGGGAGAAGATCGGATGAATATCTCTCTGATCGACAAGCACGAAAAAGCGCAAAATACACTTCGCGTAAACATGGATGCCATAACGGATGAGAGATTCAAAAAGGGAATCTTTGAATTTATATCGCTGGATACTCTCGATGAGAGACTGCAGGACAAGAAGGCGATACAGAAGGAATTTATTAACAACAGGAACCATAAATGTTGCTGCCGTTTTGTACCGGTAGTACGGGCTAACGACGGCAGACTTGAGAAAGTCATATGGATAGTGGAAGTGGTCGATGATGCAGGGACGGTGCATGTATGAAGAATAAAGCGTGGGTGATATCGTCGATCTATTTGGCGATTCTGTGCCTGATCGGGATAACCGCATATTATGCTGCCACTCTGAACAGCGCGGATGAGGATAAGGAATTCAGCATCCTGCTCACAGAGAGGATTGACGATGCCATTGAGAACAGACTCAATGTTCCGCTCAAAGTCTCGATGGCAATGGCCAATGATTCCTTCCTGATAGATGCTCTGATGCAGGAAAACGCGACATCCGAAAAGGAAGTTGAGAGTCTGATGATGGAGTATCTGAAAGGACTGAAGGAAAGCGCAGGATATTCCACCGCATTTGTGATCTCGGATAAGACAAAGAGATATTATACTCCGGATGGGATATTCAAGATCGTAAATACGGAAGGGGATGCACATGATATATGGTATTCTGTCTTCCTTCAGCAGGATAATGAATTTGCCCTTGATGTCGATGTTGATGAAGTAAACGAAAAGGCATGGACAGTATTTCTCGATGTAAAGATCAGAGATGATGCGGGACGATTACTCGGTGTATGCGGAGTCGGGGTCGTAATGCAGGATATACAGGATCTTTTCAGAGAATATGAGACCAGATACGGCGTAAAGATCAATCTGGTCGATGAGAACGGACTGGTCCAGGCCGATGTGAACAATATAAATATAGAGACCGTATATCATGCAAAGCAGATTCTTTCTCAGACGGGACAGTGTGTATATACCCCCAAGGGAGTCGGCGGATATGTCATAACCAAGTATATCGAACAGCTTAACTGGTATCTGGTCATCCAGAAATACGGCGCGGATACGGGAAGAGGGGCAAGCCCGACACCGATCGTGCTGATGATCACGATCACGGTCCTGCTGATCGCACTTGGGTATTTCCGTATAAGAGACGAGAAGCTGGACATCAGGTCCGTCAAGTACAATCATTATGACAATAAGAAGGATACGCTGACAGGTCTGTACAACCGTAATTACTTCAAGGAAGTATACGGCGAGAGAGGCATCTTTAACACGACAAGGTATAAATCGATCGCCGTATTTGATATCGACTTCTTTAAAGAAGCCAATGATACGATGGACGGAAACAAGATCCTTCTCATGGTAACCGAATGTGCAAAGAAGACGCTCGGTGACAATGCGGAAATTTTCAGATGGGGAGGAGATGAATTCGCTGTCCTGATGGAGTGGTCAATAGAGTTTGCGACGGAGATCTGCAGACAGTTCGTCAGGGAAGTGGAGAAGGACGGCAGAGTGACGATATCACTTGGCGTAACGGAAGTCAGACTGTCCGATACGATCAAGAAAAACTATTACAGAGCCGCTCAGGCCTGCTATATCGTAAAGGAAATGGGCGGAAACGGAGTAAAGCGCAGCTAGGAGGTCTATTTGCATTCAGTCAGAACAAAACTGATCGCACTCATAAGCGTTGTGGTAATGCTTATTTATTCCCTGCTTGCAGGGATAAGCATCTATTACATACGGTCCTCGGTTGAATCCAATGCGAGGGATATGCTTACCATGCTCGCACAGGAGAAATCGCAGGAACTGGATCTTCAGTTTGAGGAGGCAGAGAGAGCAGTTTCAAGTTTGGAAGAGTATATCAGAGCCACCGCCAATCCCGAGAAACTGAAAGCCGACGAGAGTGCGATGCGAGACTATATGGACGATCTGGCTGTGCATGCATACGATGCGGCCAAGATTGCCGGAAATGTGGCAACAGTCTGGTTCAAAGCAGATCCCGATATATATGGCAAGACTACGGGCGTATTCTATGTAGATAATGGTAACGACGGCTTTATCAGGATACCCGGCAGCGATATATCCATGTATGAGAAAGATGACATGGAACATGCAGGGTGGTATTACGGGCCGAAGGAAAATGGCCGTGCAATGTGGACCGATCCCTATTACAACATGAATATCAATGTCTACATGATCTCGTATGCTTCCCCCATCGTAATAAACGGAGAGTTTTTCGGAGTGGTCGGTATGGATGAGACCATGTCCGGTATCCACAGTGTGATAGACACCATCGATTTTGCGGCCGGATCGGGTTTCCTGATGAGTCCCAACGGCAATCTCATATATCATAAGGAATATCCTGAGGGACTGAAGAAGATCCTCTTCGGAGAGGAGATGTCTCAGGTATCGGAATGTATCACTCTCGGCAAGGCGACCAGGCATGAGATCGGGAAATGCAAGTGGAATGGAATTGAGAACTGGGTGGTCGGAGCGCCGCTCAAAAACGGTATGATACTGGCCATACTTGCACCTGAAGGCGAAATAATGAACCCGATGACGCATATGCTGAGAAATATGATCAGCGTGCTGGCGGTTATGTTTATAGCTCTTCTCTTTATCGTGTGGAGAGTTGTTGTATGGATAGTAAAGCCCATACAGGAACTTACCGTGGCATCATCGCGAATATCAAAGGGTGAGCTTAATGTAGCCATAGACTATCATTCCAAGGATGAAGTCGGAAAGCTGGCTGATGAGCTGAGGATGGTAGCAAAGGAGATGAGGGAGTATATCTCCTATATTCACACGCAGGCATATACAGATGCACTCAGTGGAGTCGGTAATAAGACTGCATATCTCGATATGGTCAAAACCATAGACAGGAAGATACAGGAGGGACTTGCGGACTTCGCTGTAGCGATATTTGATATCAACGGACTTAAGCATATAAATGACACCCAGGGACATGAGTACGGAGATCTGGTTATCATAGATATGTCGACTGTATTAAAGGCGTCATTCGGAGCGGACAAGGTCTACAGGATTGGCGGTGATGAATTTATCGCCATTATGGAAAATGTGATCGAGGATGATATTCAGGGATTCATGAATAAGTATGAGCTTGAAATCAAAAAGATAAATGAGATCCCTCATGCTTATGAAGCAAAACTCGCGGCGGCTAAAGGATATACAATATACAATTCGTCTGTCCATAAAGACTTTAAGGCTGTATTCCAGAGCGCCGACACGGCGATGTATGAGGATAAAGGAAACTTCTATCGTGGCAGAAACAATCGCAGGAAGTATTGATCCGCTTGCCTGTCACATATTTCCAAGCACTTTATCCTTAACGACTCCAAAGAATTCCCTTACCACATTATTGAGCATATAGAGTTTATGAGAATCTGCGGGTATACCGCAGATATTTTTTGCACCTTGTCTGCGCGCAATCGCGACTCCTCTGAATATATGGAAATTGCTGGTGACGATACCGATCCGTGTGCTTTTCGGATCGACCAGCTTAAAACTGTTCTTAATATTCTCAATAGTATTGGTCGATTGATCCTCTATCAAGATGCGTGATGGGTCTATTCCGCGCGAAACAAGATATGAACTCATTACTTCTGCTTCGGGGAGAGGTTCATTGCTTCCCTGACCGCCGGAGACTATTGCTATCGTATCAGGGTATTCGCACAGGTAATCATAAGCTCTGTCCAGTCGGTACTTGAGGACTACGCTGGGATAGTCTCCTCTTATTTGCGCACCGAGCACGATGATACAGTCTGCTTTGGGGCCGGGCTTGGAGAAAAAGCCGCTGATCACAAGACCCTCTACCAGGATAAAGATCGCTGATCCGATCGAAAAGAGGATCCAAAAGGTAATGCGTAAGGGACGCGGTACTTTAAGCCACAATCCAAACTTTAATACGATCGGCATCAAAAATGAGCAGAATGAAGCGATAAACCAGAGCATGAAGAATGTGGTCCCGCTCCCGACGCGGTAGATAATGATCGCATAGATAAAAAACAAGACTCCCGCGATACACCATAAGAGGTAAGGGAGTCTGATGCATTTAAGTATTTCAGGGATCTTAGATATTATATTTTGCATGGTATGTCTCATAGGTCTTCATAAACTCATCGGATCTTCTCTCGCGGACTTTGCCGAGATACTCATGCGTATCGAAATATCCTGATTCAAGCTCTATAAGTGCAACTGCGATATTGGAGCAATGATCGGATACACGTTCGAAGTTGGTGATAAGATCGTTAAAGACAAATCCGTGCTCGAGAGTACACTGGCCTTTCTGAAGCCTGTCTACATGGTTGAGCTTCATAGTATCACAGATATCGTCAACGACTTCCTCGAGTGGCTCGACCTGTGATGCCAGATCGAGGTCACTGCCTATGAATGCGTTGACCGTCATACGGAGTGTCTCAAGTACGGCGCTGGTCATGACTTTCATCTCTTCCACTGCTACATCTGAGAAATCGATCCTCTTTTCATGGATCTCTTTTGCGTTCCTTGCGATATTGAGTGCGTGATCGGATATTCTCTCATAGTCTGAAAGCGTATGAAGGAATATCGACACTTCACGGCCCTGCCTGGCTGTGAGTTCCTGACCGGTTAGCTTAACAAGGTATGTTCCGAGGACATCCTCGTAATGATCCCCTCTGTTCTCCATCTCTTCTATACGAGCATAACCCTCATCGGAGTACTTGGTGATGAGCATGACCGCATCGCGAAGACCCTCGAGAGTTTCCTTTGCCATATCACAGATGATCGTACGGCTCTGACCTATAGCGAGAGCGGGGTGGGCGATGAATCTTTCCTCAAGGCGGAGCACGGGATGAGAGGAGACGTTCTGCTTATCGGGAATGATGATCTCCACGGCCGCCTCGAGTATATCGGTAAACGGAGCGAGTACGCAGAGCATACAGAGTCTCAATATGGTATTTACCGCAGCGAGGGAGAAGGGATTCATTATAGTTCCCATCCACTCGAAGCGGAAAATGGAATCGGCGATGTAGAGGACGGAAGCGCAGGTCATAACGCCGGAAAAAGTGGCAACCAGGTATGAGGCTGCAGTCCTTTTACCTGCTGTTCCCGCACCGAGAGCGGAGAGAAGGACAGGCATTGAAGCTCCTATAGATATTCCCATGAGAAGGGGAAGTGCGATATCGAGGGACATTACTCCGGTAAGTGAAAGTGCCTGTACGATACCTACTGCAGCCGAAGCCGACTGGAGGACTATCGAGAAAAGTATACCAACCATGATACCGGCGATCGGATTGGACATGCCGGTGAGGAGAGCCTGGAAGCCGGCTGATTCGCCGAGTCCCCCAACAGATCCGCTCATCATGCTCATTCCTGACATAAGTACGACAAAACCCATCATGATATCGCCTATGTGATGCTTCGTAACACTCTTTCCAAACATTCGGAGGAGTATTCCGATGATTGCAACGATACCGGTAAGGGTGGCCGTGGACAGCAGGGTCTCAAGTTCGCCGGGGCCGCCGACATAGCTGAGGCATACGATCCAGCCCGTGATACTTGTTCCGAGGATAGCTCCGAGGATAACAGGTATAGCCTGCTTAACCTTCATCATTCCGGAGTTAACGAAACCGACGACCATAACAGATGTGGCCGACGAAGACTGAATGACTGCGGTGACTCCCGTTCCAAGGAGAAGTCCTTTGAGCGGTGTTCCCGTTAGATTGAAGAGAACGGGCTCGAGTTTATCGCCCGATACCTTCTTTAATCCGTCGCCCATTAGAGCCATTCCGAAGAGGAAGAGCGCGACGCCCGAAAGAAGGCTGATTATTTCAGATAATCCCATATTTCATCCTGAAAACTAAAATATGCGCAACAAAGATATTATAATAGAAATAACTCTTTATGAAAAGATAAACTTTTTTTCGGGCGCCGGATATGGTAATATTATTTCCGTGCCGTAAATATCTGATTGCGGGAGGTTGGACGATGACTAAAACCATTTTCAGAAACACATTCCTGGTCGGAATGTCAGTGCTCATATTATGCTCTGTTCTGTTTTTCGGAGTTCAGTATACCCAGAGACAGGATGAGATATCGGAAACTCTTCGCAGAGAGGCCGTTTATGCCACTCAGGGATATGGATTGTCCGGTACGGACTATCTTGATTTGATAAAGGGAGATGACAGAGTGATGCTCATATCCCCCTCCGGAGAGGTCCTTCATGACAGCAATATTCCCGCCGCAACGGACAATCAGTCCGGATGTTCGGAGATAGCGGCTGCGCTGGCTAAGGGAGACGGCATCGCGGTAAGAAAGACATCCGGGGACAGTCAGTCCGTCATGTATTATGCGATAGTCTGTGAGGACGGAAATATATTAAGGATAAGCCGCCCGATAAGCGCACTCAGATATGCGCTTGTGGCAGTAAGTCCTGTACTTTGGATCCTCATACTTGTCCTTATCATCTCGACCATACTTTCATTCAGAGCAGCTAAGCAGATAGTCACTCCTATCAATGCTCTGGACCTCGATCATCCGGAAGCAAATAAATACCCCGAGCTTGCACCCCTTATCGATAAAGTAGAGGAGCAGAAGCTCACCATACAGAATGAAATAGCACAGAGAGAGCAGATGAGGCGTGACTTCACAGCCAGCATATCCAGGGAGATCAGCGACCCCATTACACAGATCGCGGATTATTCCGGTCAGCTCTCGACCATGACTAAAGAGGGAAAGATAAGCGACGAGTCAGAAGTCGGACTTATTAAGAATATCAGAAGAGAAGCAAAGAGACTTATGACGCTCATCGGAGATATCGTCCAGCTCTCAAGGATGGATACCGAAACGGCGGCACCCGAGAAGGGAGAAGTCAATCTCTACGATCTGTCAAAGGATGTCCTTGCGAAACTCGAGGAAGAAGCGAAGGATCAGGATGTCACACTCAATATCACCGGAACCGAAGAGGTGATCATGGGTGTACGTGAGCTCCTAAGCGAGATGATATATAATCTCTGCGACAATGCGGTCAAGTACAACAGACCCGGAGGAAGCGTTACGATAGACATCAACAGGAATTTCGACGATGTCGTGCTCTCCGTTATCGATACCGGTATCGGTATCCCCGAGGAGCATCAGGCGAGAGTATTTGAGAGATTCTACAGAGTCGACAAGAGCCATTCCAAAGAGATAGGGGGAACCGGACTCGGTCTCTCCATAGTAAAGCACGGAGCACAGTATCATGATGCCGAAGTCAAGATGAAGAGTACACCCGGTGTCGGCACCGAGATAAAGTTAATATTCCACAAGCAGGAGGTACATACATAATGAGACAGGAAACCAAATGCATTCAGGCAGGATATGAGCCTAAAAACGGCGAGTCCCGTATGATCCCCATAGTACAGAGTACGACTTTTAAGTACGATTCCAGTGCTGATATGGGAAAGCTCTTCGATCTCGAGGCGTCAGGTTATTTCTATACCAGACTTCAGAATCCGACGAATGACTATGTAGCGGCCAAACTGACCGCACTTGAAGGCGGAACAGCCGGAATGATGACATCATCCGGACAGGCGGCCAATTTCTTTGCGGTATTTAACCTTGCTACCGCCGGGGATCATGTTGTAGCTTCTTCCGCTCTTTACGGCGGAACATTCAACCTCTTCAATGTAACGATGAGAAAGATGGGCATCGATTTTACTTTCGTCACCCCGGAGTGCAGCGAAGAAGAGCTTAATGCCGCATTTAAAGACAATACCAAGCTTGTTTTCGGAGAGACGATATCCAATCCGTCACTCGAGGTGTTTGATTTTGAGAAATTCTCCAAGGCAGCACATGCACACGAAGTACCTCTCATCGTAGACAATACATTTGCAACTCCTGTCAACTGCAGACCTTTTGAGTGGGGGGCTGATATAGTTACCCATTCCACGACCAAGTATCTGGATGGACATGATGCTACAGTCGGAGGCTGCATCATTGATTCGGGCAAGTTTGACTGGATGGCTCATCAGGACAAGTTCCCCGGACTCACCACTCCCGATGAATCTTATCATGGAATAGTTTACGCTGAGAGATTCGGTAAAGAGGGAGCGTATATCACCAAAGCGACCGCTCAGCTGATGAGAGATCTCGGATCCATCCCTTCCCCGATGAACTGCTATATGCTTAATCTCGGTATAGAGTCTCTTGCTCTTAGAATGAAGCAGCATGTCTCAAATGCACAGAAAGTTGCCGAATTCCTTGAGAAAAATGAAAAAGTTGCCTGGGTTAATTATCCCGGACTTCCCGGAAATAAATACTATGATAGAGCAAAGAAGTATATGCCGAACGGAACCTGCGGTGTTATTGCCTTCGGCGTAAAGGGCGGAAGAGCAGCCGCTGAGAAGTTCATGGGAGAACTTAAAATCGCGATGATCGCGACTCATGTTGCAGATGCACATACCTGTGTGCTTCATCCCGCGAGCTCGACCCATCGCCAGCTGACCGATGAGGAACTGGAGGCAGCAGGAGTAGGAGCAGATCTTATCAGACTCTCCGTGGGAATCGAAGATGTTAATGATATCATCGAAGATATCGAGAATGCGCTTAAGGTGATCTGATGAAGATAACGGTATATCTCGGATCATTTCTCGGAAAAGAGAAGATATATTCGGAAGCAGTAAAGGCTCTGGGCAACTGGATCGGCGAGAACGGACACGAGCTGGTATATGGTGGAAGCCATGCCGGACTCATGGGGCTTCTCTGTGACGGAGTAGTGGAGAAAGGCGGAAGAGTGACCGCTGTCCAGCCCGGTTTTCTGATCGAAAAGGCAGGACTTCACGAAGGAGTTGCCGAGCTTTTTGAAACAAACGACATGTCTGAGCGTAAGGCAAAGATGATAGAGCTTGGAGATGCTTTCATCGCTTTCCCCGGAGGAGTGGGAACTCTGGAGGAGATATCCGAGATAATGTCACACAGGGGACTGGATCTGATCAGGAAGCCATGCATTATATATAATGTAAACGGGTATTATGACTATCTGGAGAAAATGCTTGACCATATGACCTCAGAAGGATTCCTTCCGGAGGAAAATCGCGCCAAGATAGTATTTATCAAAGGATTAGACGAGCTGGACAGTATTCTCTAATTCGCGTTTAAGATCATCATCTGCGAAAGAGTATCTTATTTCATTTAATAAGATGCTCTTTTTTTCTTGCTCGGAGAGAGAGAAAGTATCGGATATGATATCGAACTCGCGTATGGCATCAGTCGAGGAGACTGACATGTTGTCCGAGCAGATTGAGAATGGAATATCATATTCCATAAATGTACGGATCGGATATTCCGAATATGATGAAAAGATATTCGTATTTAGGTTGCTGGTTGGACATAATTCGAGACAGATATCTCTGCGTTTTAATTCTTTAAGAAGGATCGGATCCTCCGTGCTGCGCACACCATGCCCTATTCTCTTTGCACCGAAACTTATCGCATCCCATACGCTTTGCGGTCCGTCTGCTTCGCCTGCATGGATCGTAAACGGAACATTAAGTGACGATGCCAGATCAAAAACATATCTGTGATCGCATGTGGGGAACAGAGCTTCCGCTCCGGCGAGATCTACTGCGCATACTCCTTTGCCGAGAAACTCTGAAGCGACTTTTACCGTTTCAAGATTTGCATCTCTATTGTTACGTCCGCGCATCGTGCAGAGAATGAGATTTGCACGAAGTGCGCTTCTGTTATTTCCATCAATGGCAGCGAGTACTACATCTCTTTGCGATAATCCGTTTTGGAGATGAAGCTGCGGTGCGAATCTTATCTCGACATAAATGTATCCCAGTGAGAGCAATTCATCTTCAAAATTTTTTACGCAATCGGAAATTTGTTTTTCGGTCTGAAGAAAGGAAAGAGGGTAATCAAATTTCTCAAGATACTCATTTAGGTCGCGACAATTTTCATCGACACTAAGTTTTTTCTTTATCTCTCCGTCCGAAAGAGAAAGCTGCAAACCCGCGCAGTCAGCGAGTTTGCGGATATTGTTTATTGAAAGAGATCCGTCGAGATGAAGATGAAGATCGATGAGATTTTTCATAATCGCATTTCCTTTCGGAGTAAGTTTTATAAATTCAGTTTATCACAGGCGAAAAAACTATTCAAAAAATTCCGACATAAATGTTATTTTTTTCGTGACATTTTTGAAAACTTGTTTTACAATGTCTGTGGAAGGTTTTAAAAAGTTGCTAGCAATTTTTTTAAGGAGGATGATTATTATGGCAACCGAAAAGAAAGCAAGCACCACCGCAGCAAAGAAGCCCGCTGCAAAGAAGCCCGTAGCAAAGAAGGCAGCAGCTAAGCCCGCTGCAAAGAAGCCCGTAGCAAAGAAGGCAGCAGCTAAGCCCGCAGCAAAGAAG
>DFKT01000099.1:12826-34635 GCA_002373595.1 Lachnospiraceae bacterium UBA3638
AGAAGACTGCAGCTAAGCCCGCAGCTAAGAAAGCTACCACCGCTAAGAAGGCAACGACCGCAAAGAAGGCTACCACCGCAAAGAAGGCAACGACTGCAAAGAAGGCTACCACTGCTAAGAAGGCAACGACTGCTAAGAAGACTACCACCGCTAAGAAGGCAGTAGCAAAGAAGCCCGTAGCAAAGAAGGCAGTAGCAAAGAAGCCCGTAGCAAAGAAGGCTGTTGCTAAGAAGCCCGCTGCAAAGAAGTAATTTCCAAAGCAGAATAAAAAGAGAGTCCGGATATCCGGACTCTTTTTTTATTTCTATGATAATGAAAATATATGCGCTATATCTTTTACATCATTCGTATCTGAGTGCGTCGATCGGATTCATCTTGGCAGCTTTGTTAGCGGGATAGTATCCGAAGAATACTCCGATCGCAAGCGAGAAAAGAAGTGAGCCGATTATACTTGTGATCGATGGAGCAGCCGGGTATCCCATTGCTTTTGCTCCTGCCGATCCCATTCCCAGTCCGAGAACAACTCCTATCGCGCCTCCGATGAGACACATGATCATCGACTCGGTGATGAACTGAAGTCTGATAGATCCGTTGGTAGCACCGAGTGCTTTTCTTGTTCCGATCTCTCTTGTTCTCTCCGTTATGGATACGAGCATTATATTCATGACTCCGATACCGCCGACGAGAAGTGCGATACCTGCGATGATGGTGATCGCTGTTGTGATGGCGCTCATTGATGTCTCCATCATGGATACCATGGAAGCCATACTGAATGTTTCCACTACGAATGTATCACTGGATCTGTAGTATGCATTAAAGAAATCGGCAGCTTTGTTTGCAAAATCATCGGGATTGGTTCCGACCGTGGTGATGATGTCAAAGTAGTAATGCCCGGATGATTGGAAGAGATTCTCTTTAGTCTTAACAGGGATGAGGCAGTTTGCGGTGCTGGATGAGCCGTTCGCGATCATCATCATCTGAGATTGCTTGGGTTTATAAACACCGATGATCGTCAGGATGATCGTTCGTCCGTTTACATCGAGAGTAAGTTCCTCACCTATTGCGCGGCGGTAATCTCCATCATAGAACTGATCCGCGTACGGAGCCTCGATAAGGCACACATTGGTTCCGTTGGTGATAGCATCCTGATTGAAGTTCATACCTGCCAGGATCTCTATCTCATTGGCCATAAAGTATCCCATGCTGGCGTCGTAGAGTTCAATACCAATGGAACGGCGTCCCTTTTCGTATGTGGTGGAACCGATGGATTCATTCATGGATATCGCTGCTACTTCATCGGGATATTTGGCAACGAGTGCCGATATCATTTCATCATTTATCAGATCTGAATCGGTGACCCCGCGTTTTGAAGCTATTTTACCGAATACGATCCCATTTTCGTTTTCGTCTTCGGTATCTTCATCGACATCGTCTTTATAATTCAGATATACGGTGATGTTGTTGGCGCCTGCGGACTGGAGTTCGGACGATATCGACAGAGTAAGGGAATTACCGACGGTCATAATGGCAATGACCGATGCTATTCCTATGATGATTCCGAGCATAGTGAGCAGCGTTCTGGACAGATTGGCACGAAGGCTGGTGATAGCCATTCGTATGTTTTCTTTAATCAGCATTTCGCACCGCCTTTCCTTCTCTTTCTCCGGTGATATATCCGTCCTGGATCGTGATGATCCGCTGCGTTTCTTCCGCAAGTTCCGGAGAGTGAGTGATCAGGAGGATAGTGGTACCGCGCTCATGCAGTTTATGGAAGAGATCCATAACAACTCGTCCGGTGTGAGAGTCCAGAGCACCTGTCGGCTCATCGGCCAGAACGATGGAAGGGTCGTTGGCAAGAGACCTTGCTATCGCAACACGCTGTTTCTGTCCTCCTGAGAGTTCCTCGGGCATATGCTTCATTCTATCGCCCATACCGACAAGCTCTAAGAGTTCCTCGGCTTTTCTGCGTCTTTCCTTTGCGGGAACATGTCCGTAGAGGAGAGGAAGCTCGACATTTTTGAGGGCATTTGTCTTGGGGACGAGGTTATAAGTCTGGAAAACGAATCCAATCTCCTGATTCCTGATATATGAAAGATCTTCGTCCGATGCATCGTCGATATCTATATCGTTAATGATATATTTTCCCTCGGTGGGTCTGTCGAGGAGTCCGATCACATTCATAAGTGTGGACTTACCGGATCCGGACGCACCGACGATGGATACGAATTCACCTTTATATACATCGAGGGATATGCCGTTCAGGATCTGAAGCTCATTGGGCTTTCCGATGTAGAATCTCTTTATTATATTTTGAAGCTGTATTATCTTCTTCTTTTCGGGTTCCATTTGAAATCCTGCCAATCAATTACATAAACTGCATCCACATATCCATGGGGTTGGTCTCGGTCTTGATGATCTTGACCTTATCGCCCTCGTGAAGCTCGGGTGAGGATACTTCGGTATAGTAATTATTCTCTGAGAGGATATTTACATATACGGTGTGAGATGCCGGCAGACCGGTCTCGGGATCAACGCCTTCATCGATGACTTCGACATATGTCTTGCCGTCATCGTCTGTCTGAACCGCATTGTACGGAACAGTCATTGCATTTTTTTTCTCGCTGGTAATGATGCTGAGTGATGTCGACATATCGAGTCTGAGCTTTTCGTTCGGCTGATCGATAGTGATGCGGACGGTATAAGTAACGCTGCCGCTCGAGAGCTGATTGGTCTGGATCGTAGCGATGGGAGATATCTTTGATATCTTGCCGGTAAAGGACTGATCGCCTGTTGCTTTGGTCTTGATGAGTACCTTCTGTCCGATCTGCAGATTGCTGATATCATACTCTGATATTTCGGACTCTATCTCAAAGGAGGAAACATCCTGGATGACTACGAGTGCTCCCGCAGCGGCGCCTACAGTCTGACCTGCTTCAGCCTTGACCGAGGTAACCATACCGGATACGGGTGCGGTAAGAGTTCCGCTCTGAAGCTGCTCCTCGAGCTTTTCTACATTTCTTCTCTGGGTTGTAGTGTCATTGCTGAGGCGGTTTGTAGCCTGCGAGTTCTGCGCACTTGTGATGGCACTGGTTTGAGCGGCTATCGTGCGCTCATAGGTTTTCTTGGCATCTTCGAGTTCGAAATATGTATTGTTTGCGGTATCACCCCAAGTGGTCTCATTTGCCTTCAGTTCGGTATAAGTCGATATCGTCTCGCTGGCGGCAGAGATCTGAGTGTTGAGAGTGTTGACATCAGCGATAAGAGCTGCATCTCCGGGATTGGCGCGGAGCTGCGCCTCCTTGGTCTCGAGAGTGACCCGATATCCGGGAAGAGCCGCTACAGCTGCTTTGTAAGCGTTCTCAAGCTTTTCTCTTTTTTCTCTGTAATCATTATATGTGTTGCACTGTTTCTCGTAGTCGTTCTCGAGATCTTTGATCTTTTTCTGGCAGTCCTCGAGAGTGTTTATGCTGTTTCTCTGAGCATCTGCCACGCTCTGGGCTGCAGCATTTGCGGACAGTGCGTTTAACTGGTTGGCACGATTTAACGCAGCTTGCGCATCTTCGAGGTTCTCTTCGATATCGGACATATCAAAAGTGATGAGAGGATCGCCGGCTTTGACCATATCGCCAACTTCGACAAGGACTTTATCGACTTTGACGGAAGTGATCTCGGGATTAACATCTGTAGTCTCAAGGCTGACTATCTTACCGGTAGCGCCGATACTGGATGTCAGATCTCTTACGGTTACTTCCTCCGTATCAAAAGAGTTCATGCCGGCAAGGAGTTCTTCCCCGGCCTTTTTGATCTTGAGGATAAGTGCCACCAGTCCGACCAGCACAGCCACTGTTATGATGGTCACTACTATCCACTTTTTCTTCTTTCTTCCATATTTATTGGTGTTGGTTTTCTCACGAGCCATTTCTGTACACCTCCGACAAATTTATCCTTATAAACAAAAACTTCTATAATTGTATGTTATATCCATAGAAAACACAAGATGAGTAAATTTAAGCAAGAAGATATATCAGAGGAGAGATTAAAATAAATCAACTATTAAAATAAAATAGATATTGCATTTTGCCATGGGGTAGTGTTAGAATAGACGCATTCAAGGGAAAATAATTGCCTTCAATGGCAAAATAGGAGGAAATATGAGTAAAATAAAAATCAAGGACAAGTATCAGAAAACATATTATATGCCACCTGAAAATGCATATGATTGGGTTAAAAAAGATACGATAACCGCACCTCCGATATGGTGCAGCGTCGACTTAAGGGACGGAAATCAGGCCCTTATCGATCCCATGAGCCTTGAGACCAAGCTCGAATTCTTCAAGGTGCTGGTGGATGTCGGATTCAAAGAGATCGAAGTAGGATTCCCCGCTTCGTCCGATACGGAATTCGAATTTATCAGAGCACTTATAGATAAGAATATGATCCCTGACGATGTTACGATACAGGTTCTCACTCAGGCGAGGGAGCATATCATAAGGAAAACGTTTGAGGCTGTAAAGGGTGCGCCCAAAGCGATAGTACATCTTTACAATTCAACTTCCGTAGAGCAGAGAGAGCAGGTATTTAAGAAGGAAAAGAGTGAGATCATCAAGATCGCAGTTGATGGAGCTCAGCTTTTAAAGAAGCTTGCCGATGAGACCGAAGGCAATTTCATGTTTGAGTACAGCCCTGAGAGCTTCTCACAGACTGAGCCCGAGTTTGCACTGGAGGTTTGCAATGCGGTGCTGGATGTATGGAAGCCCACTCCCGAGCACAAAGCGATCATCAATCTTCCCTCGACCGTGCAGGTTGCAATGCCTCATGTCTTCGCATGCCAGATCGAGTACATGAGCAAGAATATGAAGTATCGCGACGGTGTGGTACTGAGCGTTCATCCCCACAATGACAGAGGAACAGGAGTGGGTGATGCCGAGCTTGGAGTACTTGCAGGAGCTGACAGAGTTGAAGGAACTCTTTTTGGAAACGGTGAGAGAACCGGTAATGTTGATCTGGTGACTGTAGCCATGAACATGGTAACTCACGGCGTTGACAGTGGACTCGATTTCTCCGACATCATGGATATCAGGAAAAAGTATGAGGAATATACCAATATGCGAGTGCATGAGAGAACTCCCTACGCCGGAGACCTCGTGTTTACCGCATTCTCCGGATCGCACCAGGATGCTATCAGCAAGGGTATGAACTGGAGGAACGAAGGAAAGACCGGAGTGAGATGGGATATCCCTTACCTGCCCATCGACCCTTCAGATCTTGGCAGAGAATACGAGTCGGATGTCATCCGTATCAATTCGACTTCCGGAAAGGGCGGCGTAGCATTTGTCCTCAAGCAGCAGTTCGGCCTGAGTCTCCCCGCAGCCATGAAGGAGGAAGTCGGATATCTCATCAAGGGTGTATCCGACAGGAGACATTCGGAGATCCAGCCCGCAGAAGTTTATTCTATATTCGAGGAGCAGTATGTAAATCCCCGCGGTATCTTTGCTATCCCCGAGTGTCACTTCAAACAGGTTGAGGGGGGCATCGAAGCCACGGTTACCATCGAGCATAAGGATAAGAGAATGGAAGTGGCTTGTATGGGTAACGGACGTCTCGATGCCGTAAGCAATGCGATCAAGACATTCCTTGGTATCAATTATGAAGTCAGAACGTATGAGGAACATGCGGTATCCAGAACCAGTAGTTCCAAGGCGGCTGCTTACTTCGGACTGAATGTAAAGGATGCCACCGGTGAGAAAGTATACTGGGGCGTTGGTATAGATGAGGATATCATTAAAGCATCTATAGCTGCTCTCACGGCAGCAGTCAACCGTATCGCAGCAGACCAGCATATCCGCAGTGGCAGAGAGGAGAGACTTGTAGAGGTGCTCAGCTATATCCAGAGAAACTATGCGGAAGTAACTCTTGAGGAGCTTGCTGACAATTTCCATCTCTCCCCTCCTTACCTTTCTAAGTATATAAAGGAGAAGTCCGGACTCACATTCCAGGATGCCGTAAGGAACGAAAGGATGAAGAGAGCGTGCACACTGCTTCGCGAGAGCAATCCGGACGGAAGCCCGAGAAGCGTGGAAAGCGTGTCCGCCGATGTCGGATATGAGAATGTAGAACATTTCAACAGACTGTTCAAAAAGACATACGGAGTCACTCCCGTTCAGTACAGAAAAGCGAAAAGCTAACTTTCCTTTTTGCCGGAAATAGGCTAAAATGTATCGGTGATTTATTAAGACCGTGCATTAGTCGCACGTCGTAAGGGGAGAACATGGATAACGAAAAGAAACAGGAAACAGAAAAGAAACTTACCAAATACGATCGCAAGATGCAGAAGCGCGCAGAGGCTAAGGTAAGAGAGGCGCGTGAAGAGAATATTCTCAGGATCGTCGGCATTGTTATCGTGCTGGCTATCGTGATCTTTGCTGCATCATTCCCGGTCAGAAGAGTGATCGATAAGAACGAAAAGATGCTAAAGGTTGACGGACGCGAGATATCAAGACCGGAATATGAGTACTATTACAATCTTTCCAAGAATTCATATGAGAGCACTTACGGAACAATGCTCGCTCAGTACTATGGTATCGATGTAAGTAAACAGTCCGGTACTGCGATGTATGATGAGTATGTTACTTTCGATGAGTTCTACCAGGAGATGGCCGTTGAGAAACTGAAAGAGAATGCAGCTTTCAAGAAGGCTATGGCAGAGGAAGGATTCCAGTACGACGTCACCGAGGATTACAATAATTACATTGCAGAGCTTAATGAGAGCATCAAGTCATCGGGACTTACCGCAGCCGATTACTACCATGCAAACTTCGGAAGCTATGCTTCTGAGAAGAGCCTCGAGAGCTACGTAAAGGATTCACTTGCAACCATGGCTTTCTACGAAGCAAAATCGGATGAATTCAAAGCAGAGAGTGCATCGGATGATGACTCCTCAGAGGACACCATAGACTATGAAGCTCTTCAGAAGGCAGCAGACTATATTGAAGAGATCACCAAGGATATCGATGTAGAAGTCCTTAGCAAGAAGATCACTTACGATGATAAGCGTGCCCAGCAGGAGGCTGACGAAGCTGCTGCTGCAGCCAATGCAGACGCTGCAACCGGAACCGCAGATGGAACGGAAGACAATACGGGAAGTGACACAGAAGATAACACTGCCAACTGATGTCAGATACATATGCGATAAACTCGAGAACGCGGGGTATGAAGCCTACGCTGTAGGTGGCTGCGTAAGAGACAGTCTCCTGGGTGTTACGCCCAAGGATTGGGACATCACGACATCAGCCCTTCCCGAAGATGTAAAAAAGATATTCGGAAGGACCATCGATACAGGATTGCAGCACGGAACCGTTACGGTCATGAGAGGCGGTACGGGATATGAAGTGACGACATATCGTATCGACGGAGACTACGGTGACGGCAGGCACCCCGACAATGTCCGGTTTACGTCAAAGCTTGAAGAAGATCTCTGCAGGAGAGACTTCACGATAAACGCGATGGCATACAACGAAAGAGACGGCCTCGTCGATCTCTTCGGAGGATGCGAAGACCTTGAAAAAGGAATAATACGCAGTGTCGGAAGGGCCGAAGAGAGATTCGGAGAGGATGCTCTCAGGATGATGAGGGCGATAAGATTTTCTGCGAGACTTGGATTTGCGATCGATGACGAGATCATCCGGGCGATAGACAAGCTCCATGATAATCTGAAAGCAGTAAGTGCCGAGAGGATCACGACAGAGCTCATAGGGATCATCTGCTCCGACCATCCGGACAGGATCCGTATTGCTTACGAGACGGGACTCACTTCAGTGTTTTTCCCCGAGTTCGATAAAGCGATGGAGACCCCGCAGAAGCATATCCATCACAAGTATGATGTGGGAGATCATATCATCGAGTCGATGAAGAGTATAGCTCCGGACAAGGTGCGCAGGCTATCAATGCTCCTTCATGATATAGGAAAGCCTGAGACTCTTCGTATCGATGAAAATGGCATCACTCATTTCAAGGGACACTGTGAGGTCGGCGCCGAAATGGGCAGACAGATCCTGAGGAGATGGAAGCTCGATAACAATACCGTAGACAGCGTGGTAAAGATGATAAGATATCACGACTACGGAAATGACTTAAAGCCCACGCCCAAGAATGTGAGACGTGCGATCGCCAAGATCGGCAAGGATCTCTATCCGATGTATATAGAAGTAAAACACGCGGACACGCTTGCTCAGAGCGATTACATGAAGGAAGAAAAGCTCGCCGAGTTAAAAGAGTGGAAGATGCTCTATGATGAGATCATATCAAAGGGTGAGTGTGTTGAGATAAGAGATCTGGCAATAGGCGGGAACGATCTGATGGAAGAAGGATTTAAGCCAGGTCCTGAGATCGGAAGGATTCTTAACGAACTTTTGAAGGAAGTCATAGACGATCCTGCAATGAATACCAAGGAGATACTTATATCCCGTGCGAAAAGTATTTCAAATGAAAAATGATCAGGAAAATAAATACCGCCGCGTGAAGTGTTTTCTCGCGGCGGTAATCAGTATATCCGTATTGACCGCCTGCACAGGAAAGACAGGCGGCAATCCGTCTGCAGGCGTATCTGTGCAGAATCCCGGAAACGAAAAGGAAAGTACAGGCATTATCGTCTACGGTATTAATGATTACGATTCCGAAGATACGGCAGTGCTGGTTTCCAAAGATACCGAGAATAAAACTCTTACATTCTTAAATCTGGATATAGCAAAAAGATATACTCTTTTTTATGACGGAACGACTGTCTTTGCCGATAAACATGGCACAGCGATCAGCGTGGATATGTTAAGAATCGGAGACATTACCGATGTCAGATTTTTAAAACCAAAAAAGCACCTGACGAAGATTACGCTGTCAAAGGATGCATGGACGACGGATGAAACATCGCGATATACGATCGATAAGATCAAAAAGGAACTCAGTATCGGAGATGAAGTATATAAGATCAGTTCCGATGCGGTATACTTTACAGGCAGCGAAGAGATCAAAGGAGAGGATGTTGCGGATGTGGACACTCTCATCTTTGAAGGAATCGGAAATACAGTTTACAGCGTCATCGTGAGCAAGGGACACGGATACTTACGCGTGGCAGGACAGGAACCATTCGTCGGAGGATGGATAGAAGTCGGGAATAAAGTCATCCTGAAGATCACCGAAGATATGCTGCTCACTGTACCGGAAGGAACATATGACATTGTTGTCAGTTCTCCCGTTGCAAATGTCACGCGCGAGATGACGATCAAGAGAGGAAGAGAAAGTCTGCTCGATCTGAGTGATGTAAAGATAGAAGCTCCTAAAAAAGGAACAGTGCTCTTCTCGATATCGCCTGCGGGAGCGCAGCTTTTTATCGACGGCGAGGAGGCGGATGCATCCGCTGCAATAGAGCTTACTTACGGTATCCATCAGATCATGTGCAGGAAGGAAGGATACCGCACCGTGACCAGATACATCACGGTAGGACAGGGAACTGCGGGACTCGATATCGAACTTGAGAAGATGGAAGAAAACGAAAAAGAAACATCGACCGATACTTCATCAAGCACCGAGAATACGCAGCAGCAAACGGATACGACGAGTACGACATCCACTTCTTATTACAAGATATTTGTTGATTCTCCTGAAGGAGTTGAAGTATATTTCGACGGTGCGTATGTGGGAGTTGCGCCGTGTTCGTTTAAAAAGTCGGAAGGATCGCATGTCATTACCCTCAGTAAAACAGGCTATTCTACGAGGTCTTACACGGTGACAGTCGACGGAGAGGACCGGGATGTCACGTTTTCCTTTATCGCACTCGAAGAAAGTGACTGAAAAATGTGGATTTTCTGCTAAAAAATCTTGACAAATCCGCATAAAAACTATATAAATGTCTATAGTGGTTTTGAAAAACCGCGACTAGCAAATCTTTCATTTAATAGGAGGAGTATTAAAATGAACAAAGGTGAATTGGTTGCTGCAATCGCAAAAGAGACCGGTCTTTCCAAGAAGGACGCTGAAGGCGCACTTAAGGCTTTCACCGACACTGTAACCAAGCAGCTTAAGAAGGGTGACAAGATCCAGCTCGTTGGATTCGGAACTTTCGAAGTTGTTAAGAGAGCTGCTCGTGAGGGCCGCAATCCTCAGACCGGCAAGGCTATGAAGATCAAGGCTTCAAAGGCTCCCAAGTTCAAGGCTGGTAAGGCTCTTAAGGACGCTGTTAACAAGTAATAGCGATTCCGGCTTAGCTGAAAAGCAAACAAGATTGGGTGCGGCAATCATGTCGCACCCAGTTTTTATCGGAGAAAAAAATGAGACTCGATAAATATTTAAAAGTATCCAGACTGATAAAGAGAAGAACGATCGCAAACGAAGCATGTGATGCCGGACGCGTTAAGATAAATGACAAGGTCGCGAAGGCAGGTACCGAAGTAAAGAAGGGTGACATAATCGCGATAGGATTCGGAGACAAGGAAGTGCGGGCAGAAGTTCTGGATGTCCAGGAAACTGTTAAGAAGGACGGCGCTGCTGAACTCTACAGACTGCTCTGATTCCGCGATAGCGAATGATCAAATATTCGCTTATCGGTTGACATAAATTTATGCACTTGGTAAAATACAGTTGTTATGGCAAAAACCGTTATCAACAAAAAAAGAGCGCGCTCAGGTGCGATGGGATATATGATCCTCGCTGTCATGATCCTCGTGATAGCGTTCCTCATCAATATCCAGAGTCTGGACACACGTTCCAAGCTTCGCAATTATTCCGAACAGGAAGAACTCATCAATGAGAAGATAGAAAGCGAAGAGGCACGTGCACTTGAGATAACGGAGTTTGAAAAGTATTCTCAGACCAAAGCTTACGCGGAGGATCAGGCGCACGAAAAACTCGGACTTGTCAAAGAGGACGAGATCATATTCAAAGTTGAAAAATAATTCACTGCTTACCAAAGTAAAAAATCAAATATATAAATTCGATATGCTTAAGAGCGGCGACAGCGTTGCGGTAGGTGTATCAGGAGGGGCAGACTCGGTTTGCCTCTTATTTTTGCTTAATGAGATAAAAAAAGAAATCAGTTTAGATCTCAAAGTGATACATGTTCATCACGGTATCAGAGAGACTGCGGACAGAGACGCGGAGTATGTAGAGAAGCTTGCCGGTAATCTCGGACTGGATATAACGATAGTAAGAGAAGATGTACCCGCACTTGCAAAGCACCGGGGACTTACGGAGGAGGAAGCGGGCCGCAAGGTCAGATACGAAGCTTTTGAAAAAGCAGGTACAGACCGGATAGCTGTTGCACATAATATGAGTGACAATGCGGAGACCATGCTCTTTAATCTCGTACGAGGCACCGGTATCAAAGGCATAAGCGGTATCGCGCCCGTAAGAGGAAAAGTAATAAGACCGCTCCTTGAAGTATCGCGTGATGAGATTGAGGAGTACCTTAAGGATAACGGCATCGCATGGATGGAGGATGAGACCAACAGCGTTGACGAATACACCAGAAATATCATCAGGCATCGCATCATTCCCGAAGCGCTCGCCATATCGCCGGGCAGTATAGAGCGCATGAGTGATACTGCAAAGCGTCTTCGCAGAATAGATGATTTTGTGACAGCGTATGCAAAGGAAGTATCCTCGCGTATCATTAAGACAAACGAAGCCGGAAGTCTGTACATTATAAAAGCTGATGATCTGACGAAAGAACACATCGCAGTAAGAGAAGCGATACTTTATGATATACTTTTCACTCTTTCACCCCATGCCAGGGATATCACTTCCAAGCATATCGATATAGTGATGCAGCTCGCAGAGAGGGACGGCAACAGGAAGGTGTCACTTCCCTTCGGGATAACAGCTGCGAGGAGTTATGACGATATCACGATAGGCACATGTGATGCGCCGGACAGCATTGAAAATGAGTATACGGTGTTTATCAAATGTGATAAAATAGTCGAAAATGCTCTCCGGATCAGGACGAGGAAAGAGGGAGACAGTATCCGCTTATCGGACGGCAATGGAGGATTTTTCTCAAAGAGTGTCAAAGCTTACATGATCGACAGCAAGATCCCCGCAAGTCTAAGAGACGACATACCGCTGGCCGTAATGGATGACGAAGTGATATGGATCGCGGGAGAGAGGCTGAGCGACGCATATAAGCCGGACGGCACGGGATGTGAAGCGAGATTGCATATCGTAAATACAGGCGGCAATTGGGAAATGGAGATGGATTATGACTGAGAGAGTTGAAACAATGATCAGCGAGGCTGATGTTGACAGAAGGATCCAGGAGATCGGTGAAGCAATCACCAGAGATTATGCAGGAAAATCAGTTCATCTGGTATGCGTACTCAAGGGCGGAAGCTTCTTTATGTGTGAACTGGCAAAGAGAATAGACCTTCCTGTTTCACTTGATTTCATGTCAGTATCGAGCTACGGAGGAGATACCAAATCAAGCGGCGTGGTAAGGATCATCAAGGATCTCGACGATCCCATCAAGGATAAGGATGTCATAGTAGTAGAGGACATCGTGGACAGCGGACGCACTCTCAGCTATCTCCTTGAGCTCTTAAATGATCGCAAGCCGAAGAGCCTCGCACTCTGCACGCTTCTCGATAAGCCTTCGAGGAGAGTCGTTCCCGTTAATGTAAACTATACAGGTTTTGAGATCCCCGATGAATTCGTTGTCGGATACGGACTTGATTACGACCAGAGATACAGGAATCTTCCCTATATCGGAGTGGTCAGATTTGATGAGGTAAAAGATTGAATACCAAGACTCCGCAGAGCAGACCGTTCAGATCATATTTCTTTGTGATGATGGTTTTGCTCGTTATCATTTTTTTCACTTACAATGCAAGGAACAGAAGCCGTACTTATTCATATGACTCGATGGTGGCAGATTTAGAGGCCGGTAATGTCGTAGCGGTACGCATTACACCCGATGCCGGAAGCACAACGGGATATGTGTATGTGACACACAAGGACGGTACGGAAGACAAGCTCTATGTCACGTCGGTATCGGATGCCGAGAAGGAGATAAGGGGATATTCGTACGATCCCATCATCACGGATAAGTCCTGGGAGACCTGGATATTTAATACTCTCATTCCTCTTGTGGTTATAGTGTTCGCTCTGGTACTTCTCATATCCGCACTGTTCTCCGGAGCGGGCGGCGGCGGTAACAGCCATATGATGAACTTCGGCAAGAGTCCCGCAGTTCTCTCGATGGGTGACACCAAGACAGGATTTGCCGATGTCGCCGGCATGAAGGAAGAAAAAGAAGAACTAGAAGAGATAGTTGATTTCCTCAAGAATCCTTCCAAATATACCGCATTGGGTGCGAGGATCCCCAAGGGAGTATTGCTTGAGGGAAATCCCGGAACAGGTAAGACACTCCTTGCCAAAGCAGTTGCGGGAGAGGCTAAAGTTCCTTTCTTAAGCATCTCGGGATCCGACTTTGTAGAGATGTTTGTCGGTGTCGGTGCATCAAGAGTAAGAGACCTCTTTGATAAGGCAAAGCACAACGCACCCTGTATCGTATTCATAGATGAGATCGACGCAGTTGCAAGACGCCGCGGTACCGGAATGGGGGGCGGACACGATGAGAGGGAGCAGACACTTAATCAGCTCCTCGTAGAGATGGACGGTTTCTCGGAGAACTCCGGTATCATAGTCATGGCTGCGACGAACAGAGTCGACATACTTGATCCGGCGATCCTTCGTCCCGGACGTTTCGACAGAAAGGTGACTGTGCAGAACCCCGATGTCAGAGGTCGCGAGGAGATACTTGGAGTTCATTCCAGAAAGAAACCCCTCGGCGATGATGTCGACCTCGAGCAGATCGCCAGGACCACAGCAGGATTCACAGGTGCGGACCTTGAGAACCTCATGAATGAATCGGCCATAGGAGCGGCAAAGAATAACAAAGCCTTCATCTCGATGGAAGATATCAAAAAGGCTTTCGTAAAGGTTGGAATGGGAACGGAGAAAAAGAGCCGTATCGTTTCCGACAAGGAGAGAAGGATTACTGCATATCATGAAGCGGGACATGCGATCCTCTTCCATGTACTGCCCGATGTAGGACCTGTTTATTCGGTATCCATCATACCGACCGGTGTTGGAGCCGCAGGATATACGATGCCTCTGCCTGATCGCGACAATATGTTCAGGACCAAGGGGGAGATGCTGCAGGATATCATGGTCTCACTCGGAGGTCGCATAGCGGAAGAGATCATCTTCGGAGATATCACCACAGGAGCGTCGAGCGATATCAAGCATGCGACGAAGCATGCGAGGGATATGGTCACAAAGTACGGATTCAGCGACAATATCGGTGTCATCTGCTATGACAATGATGATGACAATGTCTTCATAGGAAGAGATCTCGCCCATGCCAAGTCTCACAGCGAGGCTGTCGCCGCAGAGATAGACCACGAGGTCAAGGCGATAATCGACGAATGCTATGCAAAGGCAAAAGATATAATCAAGCAGCACGAGGATATTCTCCACAAATGTGCCGATCTGCTCCTTGAGAAGGAAAAGATCTCTCGCGCTGAGTTCGAAGCTCTGTTTGGAGAAAAAGAACCGGAACCTTGTGCAGAATAGACAAAAACGAAGGACTTTCATTGTTAAATTTGTGAAGTTTGGGTATAGTCTGATACCCGGGTGGGTGCTAGTATATAACCGTACCCCCAATACATTTCGTTTTTTGTCATACCCCAAGAAATACCTTCTCTATGGAAAGCGCCTTCCCCAAGGCGCTTTTCGCTTGTCTTGCGGTTTATTCTATTTATGGTACAATATTTGGTGATATGCTTGACATAGAGAAGCGTAACAAACTCAAGAAAACGAAACTGTATATCTCCAACATGCGCCCTGTATTTAACATGCGCGCTCTCTACTCCGATACGACGGAAGGATTTGTTTCCCCTTCGGAGCCGAATGAAGGAGACTGGGTTAAAGTTCGCTTTCGCACCGCCAAGAACAATGTGGACTATGTCTATCTCGTATGGCGCGGGAGGAGATATCCCATGCAGAAGGTCGAGTCTGCGGTGCATTTCGACTATTATGAGACCGGTGTGTCCATCGGTTCCGAGAAATTCCAATATCATTTCGAAATAGAGTCCGGACGTCTCACATGCTTTTTTGATGTGAGAGGTGCTGTCAATGAAGCAAATGACTATTACGACTTTGTCCTTATCCCGGGATTTCACACTCCCCAGTGGGCAAAGGGCGCTGTCATGTATCAGATATATGTCGACAGATTCTGTAACGGCGATCCTTCCAATGATGTTCAGACAAATGAATACTGCTATATCGGCGAGCCCGTAAGACATGTCGACGAGTGGGATGCTTATCCCGCATCAATGGATGTGCGAAGCTTTTACGGCGGCGACCTGCAGGGTGTACTCGACAAGATGGATTATATAGAGAGCCTCGGAGTCGAGGTCATCTATTTCAATCCGCTCTTTGTATCACCTTCCAATCACAAATATGACATACAGGACTACGATCATATAGACCCTCATTTCGGAAAGATCGTCACCGAGTGGGGAGACCTGCTCTCACCCGGCGACAAAGACAATAAGAATGCGACCAGATACATCAGCCGTGTGACGGAGCACGCCAATCTTACCGCATCGGACGAGCTTTTCTGCAAGGTGGTAGAGGAAGCGCACAGACGCGGGATCAGAGTCATACTGGACGGAGTGTTCAATCACTGCGGATCGTTCAATAAATGGATGGACCGCGAGAGGATATATGAGAATGCACCCGGATACGAAAAGGGTGCGTATGTGAGCGAGGGAAGTCCCTATCACAATTACTTCCTGTTCCACAGACCGGGATGGCCGTACAATAACAGCTACGACGGATGGTGGGGACACGATACGCTACCGAAACTTAACTACGAGGGATCAAGAGATCTGTATGACTATGTTCTCGGTATAGGAAAGAAATGGGTATCCCCTCCGTTCAACGCTGACGGATGGAGACTCGATGTTGCTGCGGACCTCGGCAGATCTCAGGAGTTTAACCATAAGTTCTGGAAGGATTTCAGACGTGCGGTCAAGTCGGCCAATCCCAATGCCATCATACTCGCGGAGCACTACGGCAATACGAGAGATTGGCTTCAGGGAGATGAGTGGGATACTGTAATGAACTACGACGCGTTCATGGAGCCCGTAACCTGGTTCCTTACAGGTATGGAGAAGCACAGCGACGACTTTAGGGAGGATCTGCTCGGAAATGCAGACAGCTTCTGGGGTGCGATGAAGCATCACAATGCAAGCTTCACCGCGCCCAGTATGCTCGTTGCGATGAACGAACTTTCCAATCACGACCACTCGAGATTCCTCACCAGGACCAATCACAAGGTCGGAAGGACGGGTACGCTCGGACCCAGAGCAGCGGAGGAAGGTATCAGCAAGGCGGTATTCCGCGAGGCGGTCACGATTCAGATGACATGGTTCGGTGCGCCTACCATATACTACGGTGATGAAGCGGGAGTTTGCGGATTTACCGATCCCGACAACAGACGCACATACCCCTGGGGCAGAGAGGATGAGAAACTCATACAGTTCCATAGGGATATAATAGCTCTCAGAAAACAGCATCCCGTATTCCGTACAGGATCGCTCAAGCCATTGGATAGCGGATATAATTTCCTCTCATACGGCAGATTTACGAGAGATGAGCAGATGCTCGTGATCATCAACAACAATAATCATGAGGTCACCAAGGAATTAACCGTGTGGGAAATAGGTACGCACAGGAGCGGCAGCATGCAGATACTTATGCAGTCGACCGCTGACGGATATGAGATGGGAGGAAAGACCATACCCTTGTGTGCAGGTGTTATGCAGATCACGCTGCCGGCTACATCCGCGACTATCATGATCCATGTTCCTTGATTTTTTCAGGCCGCTGTGATACAGTTATTTGGCTTTGCGGGTATGGCGGAATAGGTAGACGCAAGGGACTTAAAATCCCTCGGTGGCGACACCGTGCCGGTTCAAGTCCGGCTACCCGCAATGTTTTATTGTTTGAAAATATGCATCATAAGGATAGATGAAGTGCTATGAAGATTAATAAGATAAGCAAAAAGATATCTCTTATACTTGTGCTCACAATGCTTTCCGTCAGTGTATTGTCGGGATGCGGGCGGAAAGATCCCGACAGCGGAAACGGAGACGGTCAGGGTCAGTCGACTGTGGATGACGGTGGGGACAACGGCGGAAACGGCGGATCAGGAAGCGGAGACGATGATGCTGCAAACCACCCCGGTCAGGCCAGAAGTAAACTTACCGGAGAGTGGAAGGATGAGAAGGTAGCAAACCGCAGACCCCTTGCCATCACGATCGCAAACAATAAGCCGGCATTTCCTCAGAGAGGTGTATCCAAGGCTTCAGTTATAATAGAAGCTCCCATGGAGGGTGGACTCAATACGAGACTCCTTGCCATAGTGGAGGATTATGATGATGTAGATTACTTCTGCCCCGTCAGAAGCGTAAGACACTATTTTGCGGTAGATTCCATGCCCTACGACAGCATACTATGCCACTGGGGACTCTCGGTTGCTTATGTAGGATCGCTTATCAACAGTGACGATATCGACAATGTAAGTGCAGCCGTTGAGGGAGTCGAAAGACCTTGGGACAATGCATTCTTCAGATCCAAGGAGCGTCAGCAGGACGGATACTCCACAGAGTATACCGGAGCTATGATGGTCAGCGGCAGAGAGAGCTATGAGCAGGCTGTCAAGGAACTCGGATATCGCACAGAGTACAGTGAGAATTTCAAGCAGGACTTCCTCTTCGCCAAGGACGGAAAGCCCGTTACATATGATGACAACCCGGATGCCAAGATCATAAGGCTCGGAGGTCACGGTGACAATAATTCCGGATACGGACATCTCACTCCCTACTTTGAGTACAACGAAGAGGACGGACTCTATCACAGATACAATTTTATCAAGGACGGCGAAGCAACCGAGATGACCGACGAGATGAATGACGAGCCGGTTGCAGTGAAGAATGTCATCGTGCAGATAGTATCCGGACATTTCCTTGATGATAACGGATATCTCGTATTCGATGTATACTCCACCAGCCCTGCCAACGAGGCGTATGTATTTACCGAGGGCAAGATGATAAAGGCAAGCTGGTCCAAGGGCTTCGACAGATACGATCCCGTGTACTATTACGACGAGGACGGTGAGGAGATAGTCTTGAATCAGGGAAAGACCTGGATCTGCCTCCTCTGGGATGCTCACAAGAATCTCCTCGAATACGAATGATGAAAAAGAAGGTAATATATACCGCACTGATCGCGGGAGTGCTCTTACTTAATCTGATCGCAAGATTATCCCGCCCCTTCAGTGACTTCTATGTGAATAAGATATTTCCGCTTTGGGTGGGCTCGTACGGAAGAGTTACGGGCCTTTTTCCTTTCTCTGTGGGAGAGTGGCTTCTCGGTGCACAGGGCTGTCTGATGGGCCTTGCGGCGCTGCTGCTTGTGGTCGCACTCATCGCATGGTTTGCAAAGGGAAGGAAGAGGTTTCCCTTTAGAGGATTTTGGAGATTTCTGGGAAACGAGCTGATATTTGTAGCTTGGCTTATGACGCTTAACTGCTTCATACTGTACCAGGCATCACCGTTCGGCAATGACCTGATAGAGAAAGCCGTCAGCAAATGCGAGCAGACAGACTCGGGCGCAGAGTATGACAGCTTCGAGAATCTTATATATCTGTACAACGATATGGTAAGAGAGTGCAATGAGCTCTGCGATATCATGGAGAGAGATGAGAGAGGCCGGATCATCTACTCGGGTTCCGTGCTTCATGACGGCACTGCCTGTGACATGCAGGATAAGGCTGTTGAAGCGGTGCATGATCTCGAGAAGGAGTTCCCGAGACTTAAGGGGTATTATTCCAGACCGAAGGCGCTGCTTTCATCGGACTTCATGTGTCAGCAGTATATGCTGGGGTATTATTTTCCTTTTTCCCTCGAGGCCAATTACAATAATGTAGCATATATAATGAATCTTCCGTCGACCATGTGCCATGAGCTCAGCCATCTGAGAGGATATATATTTGAGGATGAGGCCAATTTCCTCGGATACCTCGCCTGCGTACAGTCGGATGATGATGTGTTCAGATACAGTGGGGACCTCAGTGTGCTTGGTTATATCGCTGCGGATATCAATAAGCAGATAGATGCCGATCCCGATAAGTATATCGCCATCATAGAGAGTATAGGTCTCGAGGAACCGGATCCCAGGATCACACAGGATGATGTCTTTGTTCTCAGCGAGGACTGGGACAGGATAGAGGAGGAAGCCGTGATCCCGACGGAGACGGTCAGTGAAGCCGCTGATGCCTTTATAGACGGGAATCTGAAGGCAAACGGCGTATCCGACGGCAAGATAAGCTACAGCAGGGTGGTCAGACTTATCCTTGCATACAGGGCGGCCAAGGGGTGAATAGGCAAATATCTCACTTGACATACGGGGCCGTACATAAATAAAATAGTTATGTTTTGTGATTTGGGGCGACGCCCCGGGGAGGAAATATGAAAAAATTATTCAAGAAGGCAATGGCAGTTTGTCTTGCCGCGGTAATGACAGTAGGACTTTGCAGCTGTGGACAGGCCGGAAATAAAACCTTAAACATTGCGATAGTAAAGCAGCTCGATCATGCTTCACTTGATGAGATCGCCAGTGCTATCGAGGCCCAGCTTAATGAGCTCGGAACTCAGAACGGTGTAGAGGTCAAGGTGACCGTATATTCCGGACAGAACGATCAGAGCACTATCAAGCAGATCTGCGACCAGGCTATCGCGCAGAAGGTCGATGCTATCGTGCCCATCGCTACCATGGCAGCTCAGGTTGCAGCGGGAAGCGCACAGGATTCCAAGACTCCCGTAATCTTTGCGGCTGTATCAGATCCCAAGGCAGCTGATCTTACCGGATTTGAGTATGTAACCGGTACCAGCGACGGACTTAATACCAATTTCATCATGGATATGATGTTCACCCAGAATCCTGATATCAAGAAAGTCGGACTTCTCTATTCGACTTCTGAGGTAAACTCCCAGACTCCCATTGAGGAGGCTAAGGCATATCTTGCCGACAAGAACATAGAGACTGTTGCTTACTTCGCAAATAACAATGAAGAAGCAGTTATGTCAGCGGCACTCTTTGTTGATTCCGAGGTCGATGCTGTATTTACCCCGACCGACAATGTCATCATGGCAGCAGAGCTTGCTATATATGAGACCTTTGCAGATGCAGGCATCCCTCACTATGCCGGTGCAGATTCCTTTGTAAGGAACGGCGCATTCGCTACCTGCGGTGTCAACTACACCGAGCTTGGCAAGAAGACCGCTGACCTTGCGTTTAAGGCTGCAAGAGAAGGCATGGAAGGTATGGAGGATTACTACCTCATGGACGGCGGAATCATCACCGTCAATACCGAGACTGCCGCAAAGATCGGCGCAGATATCTCCAAGTTCAACGGAATGGGTGAGATCGTAGAGGTTACTACCACGGAGGAATAATACTTGTCCGTAGTTCTCAGCATTTTAAAAACGGCTCTGGAGCTTGGTCTTCTTTATGCTCCCGTGCCGATGGCGCTCTTCTTAAGCTACAGAGTGCTTGATATAGCGGATCTTACAACCGACGGCTGCTTCGTTCTGGGAGCAGCCGTATCGGTCGTTTGTACTGTAGCGGGACATCCCATATTAGGGGTCTTCCTTGCGATGATAGCGGGAGTATGTGCGGGATATGTCACGGCATTTCTTCAGACGAGACTTGGAGTCCCCTCCATACTCGCAGGTATCATCACCAATACAGGATTATATACGATCAATCTCATGGTCATGGGATGGAAGGCAAATGTCAGCCTTCTGAAAGTTGCAACGCTTTTCTCCATGCTTAAATCCACGGGATTTGGCGGGCAGAGTTATGCAACGATCCTTGCAGGAGTGAGTGTAGTCATCCCTGCGATACTCCTTGTATGGTTCTTAAATACGCGTCTTGGACTCTCCATCAGAGCAACGGGTGACAATATAGACATGGTCCGTGCATCCAGCGTCAATCCGGTATTTACCATAACTGTCGGACTGTGTGTTGCAAATGCATTAACTGCGCTCTCCGGAGCTATGGTTGGACAGTACCAGAATACCGTTGATATCAACGGAGGAACCGGCATAGTCGTAATTGGTCTCGCATGTCTCATCATAGGTGAGACGGTGCTGGGCAGAAGGACCGTAGTAAAGGGTGTCATAGCGGCGATCATCGGATCGATAATATATCGTGTGATCTACGCTGTCGTTCTCTATACCGGTATAGTACCCGTGCAGGGCCTTAAACTCATCACGGCAATAGTGGTTGCACTTGCGATAGCATTCCCGACGATCAAGTCCTCGGCTGCTTTCAGGAGGAGGAAGAGAAAGAATGCTTGAGATAAGAGACATTTCCAAGACTTTCAATCCCGGAACGGTCAATGAAAAGACGGCGGTCAGCCATCTCTCATTAACTGTGGACGATGCGGATTTCATAACGATCATCGGATCGAACGGCGCAGGCAAGTCGACGCTCTTTAATGCGATAGCCGGAAGTTTTATCGTGGATGAGGGAAAGATCATCCTGGGAGGCCAGGATATCACATTCCTCGAGGAGCATAAGAGGAGCCGCGTTATAGGGAGGATGTTCCAGGATCCCCTTAAGGGAACCGCACCTTCCATGACGATAGAGGAAAACCTCGCGCTCGCATACCTTCGTTCATCGGAGGGCAC
>DFKT01000022.1 GCA_002373595.1 Lachnospiraceae bacterium UBA3638
CTACACCCTTAGCAGGGGCGCCTCTTCGACCTCTTGAGTATTTCTCCACAGTTCGAATTAATCACGATCTATATAGGATCTTTTCACAACGCAAGAGATATTCTACCTATGCGCCGCGCTTTTGTCAACATGATTTTATATACCTCCGGTAAAATCATAAACTAACATGATTCGATATGTTCCTTCGCTCTCCTTCATTGTAACATTCAGAAAAACACCTTAAAGGAGGTTCAACATGAAAAGATTCAAAAAACATTTGCTTACTGCACTTACATTATTGCTTACACTGATTGGCTTTTGCCCGAAACCAGCCAATACAGAATCGCTAACACCTGAAAGCTCATCAAATAACCCTGCTCAGATCCAAACGTACGAGGTTGATGACGATGGTATACCGTGGGGTTTCTAAATATTAACTGATATCCCCAAAAGCATCTCCATATTCTGTCTTGTACTTTCGTAATGGCTCCTGTCACCTATCGCCTTGAAGATATACAGAGACTGCATAAACAGCGACTCGCTCTCTTCCCTGTCTCCCAGATGATACTTGGCAGTTGCCATTGCGGACAATAGTCCCGACAGGCTTTGATAATATCCGTGCTCAACGCATATTTGCCTCCCGGTATCCGCTATCCTTAACCCCTCTGAATAGTTGCCGGCATTATTAAGCAAAAGCGCATAGTTTAGACAAATCACAGTTGTAAATGACCTCGCGTAACTTGCGTTTATCGAATGAGCCTCCATATACTCCAACAGTTGCTCGTAAATATGCATCGCCTCCTGCGTTTTCCCTGCTTTTTTATATAGGTGAGCCAGGTAATTGATCAGTTTGGCCTCGTACTTGGAATACAATCCTTCACCAATTGAATCTATCTTGAATCCGTGACAGGTCAACCTTATCGCTTCTGTCGTTTTCTCTATCATTTCATCGGAGGAATACTCATGATCCGTATTTCTCCACATGATCTTGGACACAATAAGCAGTTGACGCGAAAACAGATCTCCGTCATCTATCATTCTTTCCAATTCAGCCTGTTTATCAAAGACTTCTTTTCTTATGTCGCTAACCTCTGCTTCGCTCATCCCTGCAAGCCTGGCATTGTAATCATTGATCTCATCCTGCAGAGCCATCAGCTCTATCTCGCGCCGATTCAGGATCCCGTAATATCTGTCCTCCGGCAGTCCCAGCCGCTCCAATATGGCGATGACAATATTTCTTGACGGAGTCTGCTTCCCGTTTTCCAGCCTTGATATTGTGATCGGCTCACAAATGCCCTCACATAATTGCTCCTGAGTCACACCCATTTCAAACCGTTTCTTCTTTATAATATCCCCGATGAATGTTGTCTGCATAACTCTCGCGCCTTCCCATTTTTTCGATCATAGATTCATAAATTTTTAATACAACTAACACGATTCGATATGTTCATACATATTCCATTATATTACATTGATCGTATATTAACACTCATTTCATTGCAGACAGGAGGATAATCATGAGGATCGGAAGATGCTTATTATCATTTCTTTTAGCCCTGCTCATATTGATCGATTCATCAAGTTTCAAAGTTCTTGCTACCGGAACCCCCGCCGACATTCCGGATAATTTTTCGGAATCAGTAAATAAGAGTTTTGAATTTGACGAAGCGATAGTAACCTTCCGTCTCGACGACAGATGGGACGGCGGCTATTGTGTATATGTAAATATAGAAAATACCGGCGAGGAGGATATCAATGGATGGTGTATCCAATTTAATCCCATCGATCAGATCACAGGCGTCTGGAGTGCAGAGATGTCCACTCCCGATCACAGATCTTACAACATAAAGAATCCTTCGTGGAACTCAAGGATCGCTCCCGGAAGCTCCGTAGAATTCGGATATAGCTGTAACGGTGATTTCAAAGGCTTCCCGTCCGAATGCAAAATGCTTGATTCATTTTCCGAAAGCTGTATCGATGACTGCACGATAGAGTATTGCGAAGAAAGCAGCTGGGATGACAGTTTCCTTGGAAGGATCATTATTACCAACAATTCAAGCGAGACGATAAACGGTTGGTGTGTTGAATTCTTCTACTCCATAGACATTACGGACATTTGGAGTGCCCGTCTTATATCGTGTGAAGACCACATCTTTAAAATCGGAAATCTCGAATATAATTCAACCATAGCCCCCGGCGAATCATTGGAGTTCGGATTTGTCGGAACGCGTACCGGTGACGAAAACGCTCCTTCCGATTATGAACTGAGACAGGCTTCCTTCGGAGGCGGAACATCCGGAAATTCAGAAGACCATCATGATGAAAACGAAGATAATAATGATGAAGTATATTATAAAGTCACATTCAACTGCCTTGCGGAAGATGCCGTAAATCCTCCGCAGGAACAGAATGTCTTAAAAGGCTCCTGCGCCGAAACGCCGACATCGCCTTCTCTTCCCGGATATTCATTTCTGGGCTGGTTTTTACGTTCAAACAGTACCACAGAATATGATTTCAGTACTCCTGTCAACTCAGATATCGTATTATATGCAAGATGGAAACAGGTTACCGACAATCTGTCTGATGATATCATTGATCTCGGTGATATAGAGTACCTTAAAGCCATGGGACATGTTGATGTCACTTATTCCAAATACGGCGATATCACTTCAATATATGGCTCATTCTATGATAAGAAGATTAAATCTACTGCAGATGCAGCAAATTTCCTAAATGCATCCTCGTCTCTTTGGGGAGAAGGCTTTACAGCAAGCACGTCCGATATTTTTGTGCAGTCAGCACAAATGATCGATGAAACCATCAATTACTACAGATACTGTCCAAGTGTTAACGGGGTCAGCGTATTCGGAAGTCAGATCACTTTGATGGTCGATTCCGAAGGCTCACTTTATGCCGTTCTAAACTCTTATGACGAAAGGATCAATAGAACAAATACCACCCCTCGTGTCAGTGAAAACGAGGCAAAAGCTACAGCTATGGAGTATCTTCTTTCGTTAGCCGATGTACAGGAATTCCTTGACGGAACATACTCTCGGATAATATCAACTCATGGTGAGGATGCCGTCACATACGATGAGCTCGTGGATGAATTTATGCAATTGACCACCGTTGATTCTGATTTCTATATCTATTGCGAATCAGTAGACGACAAGCCTCGTTTGGTATATGAAGTCGCTATGAGAAACATGCTGGTTTATCAGGAATCCGAAGACGATGAGGATGCTTTGGGTCTTAATATCAATCATTCAGTCTATATTGATGCGAACACCGGAGAAGTATTCAGAATAGTTTCAAACAACAGAAATCTTACTGTAGTCGCCAAAGATGCTCTTGGAAAAGAAAGAAGTATTGATGTAACCTATGAAGATGGGGAGTATATTCTTGAGGATACAAAGAGAGGAATTAAAACATACAAAGCAACTGAAATAAAAGACATCTTATGGATTAAATACTATGAGTTGCCCGGTGCACTTGTTTCGGCGGAGAAAACCGCTGGATTAGACAAAGAAGCGGTCTCTGTCCATGCAAACGCGGAATATGTATATGATTACTATAAAAATAAACTATATCGAGATTCGTATGACGGAAAAGGCTCGCAACTTTCGGTATGTTATAATTATAATACAATAGAACCATTTTGCGCATATTGGGATTATTCCCAAAAGTGGATAGTTTTTCAAGAAGATAAAAAAAATACATATTGTCTAGATGTATTCGCGCATGAATATACACATGCCGTAATAGATTATATTGTTGTCGCGACGGAATCTGACCACGCTCAAAAGCGGATGGAACGCTCTGGCGAGACCGGCGCACTAAACGAATCATATTCAGACATTATGGGGGCTATAATAGAAGGAAAAAGCAATGAGGAAAAATGGTCATTTGCTGAGGATTCTGGTAAAACACAGAGAGATTTATCTAATCCTAATAAATACAATTGTGCTTCTCATTATTCTGATATGTTCAGTGGTAAATGGAGCTACGAAAACAGAAAAGACAACGGGGGAATTCATACATATAGTGGAATTTTTAGTCTTGCTGCATATAAAATGATGACTGATGATCGTACATCGGAAATAGCGGACGATACCTGGGCAAGGGTTTTCTACCATTCGTTATATGGAATCCCGGTTAATTCAAAATTCCTGCAGGCAAGAGAATCCATAATTATTACTGCAAAGAAATGCGGTTTTACAAGAGAACAACAGCAGGCAATAGCAGATGCCTTCGACAGAGTTGGCATCATTGAACCCGATGCACTGCGTATTGTTCTTACGTGGGGTGCTACTCCGACAGATTTGGATGTTCATCTTGTCGGGCCCGCCTCCGAAGCAAAAAATGATCGATTCCATCTATATTATGGAACAAAAGATATCGGATCTCCCAAGACCGATGATTGGATAGCCGATCTGGACTATGATGACAGGAACTCCTACGGACCTGAAGTTGTCACCTTAAGGAAGTTCGTCCCAGGAACGTATTACTTCTATATATATGATTATACAACCACCGGGGCTATAGGAACGGATGCGTTGTCAAACTCTAACGCCACGGTTAAAATATACAGAGGGGCGGATAGCACACCGCTTTATGAGTATAAAACAACACCAGGGGCAAGAGGATACTGCTGGAATGTGTTTGAAATGATCATAGATTCTAAACAAGAAATACATATATCACCGATAAACACATATGCCAATTCCTTTGACTATTTCTAGTCCGTATAGGAGATTAATTAAAGACGAAGTGTTTAGACTATATTTAGTATATTTGAGGATTAGAAATATGAAAAAATATCGATTTTTATACATCATTAGTTTTTCAATTCTTTTACTGCTTCAAATAACCCATGGCATTCAAAAGGGAGTTATATACCATGTTGCCAAGTTTCCCATTCCTTACCGCCCCGGAACCATGGCATACACTGCATTGTTAGGAAATTTAATTATTGTTGTATTGTGTTATATTATGGCGTTTATTCCTACTATCAATCGAGAAAACAAATCGAAAATAAAATGGCTGATCTTTTTGGCCATAGTAGTCCAATCTATGTTCGTCCCTGCTCTTAAAATGGAAGTTTGGTACGAATCTGGTGTATATGAAAAAACATTTCGGACCCTCATTGAAACATTTTTTTATTAATTTCTTCCAATGGAGCAAAAGACCAAAATGTATTGTCACGGTCTAATGCTACGGTTAAATATTCAGCGGGGCAGACAGTTCACCAATATACGAATATAAGACAACTCCCGGAGTACGAGGCAACTGTTGGAATGTATTTAAAATGGTTATAGACACTAATCGTGTAATACAATTATCACCGATAAATACTATGCAGATTCTTTTGTTTACTTTTGATTCGTAAAGGAGCAAAATGAAAAAAAACAATTTAACATATATTATATGTTTCATAATCCTTTTATCGCTCCAAGTAACTCATGGCTTTCAATGTGGAGTGACATACTATGTTTCAGAGTACCCCATTCCTTACCATCCGGGGACCATGGCGTATACAGCATTATTTGGGAACTTGGTTGTTACTGCATTCTGTTATATAGCGGCTTTTATTTCTACCGTCAACCGAAATAACAAGTCAAAATTAAAATGGCTTATCCTTTTGGCTATAGTTGCTTATTCTATGTATGTTCCGGTTCTCAAAGCGGATTCATGGTATGAATCATGGTATGAATTAAGAGTGTATGGTGTACATTCAATAGTATATCGTCCTCTTATCATGACATTCTAATGGTCGTTTTTGCAACAGGGGATTGTTTCCATGATCAAAAGAGACGCGCAGAATTAGGAACGAGCAAGCAATCTCCTTATGGTATAAACACATTCAATGCGCCGGGGATGATATGTGCGGTAAAGCCTGCGCTCTGTTTCTCAACTTCACCGTCCGTGTGGATCCACATCGGATCATCACATATCACAGTTACTTTAGATGATTCGAGAGGTTCTATTCCTTTATAACGAAAATGCTTTCCGCTTAGCGCTGAAGGCAGCGCTCTAAAAAACTTCATGCTTGATATGTTGCTTACAATACAAAGAGAAAGTTTTCCATCGTGCGGATCCGCATCCGGTGCAAACTTGAATCCTCCGCCTTCGTAAGCGGTATTCATCGCTGTAAGGAAAAAGAGATCTTTGATATTTATGATCAGTCCTGATTCTTCATCCTTTAATTTGCACTCTGTTCTCTGCGCTGCAAAAATCTTCTTAAGTGCAATACTTCCGTATATCAGTTTGCCGAGTCCCAATTTATTCAGGAATCCTTTGAATCCTGTTCTGGCTGCTTCCTCACATACCGCCGCATCAAATCCTATTCCGCAGCTTACCGCAAAGCGCCTGCTTGTTTTATCAGTATATGACAGTTCTCCTATATCAAGAGGCTTCGTCTGTTTATTCTTAAAAACAATATCAAGAGCTTTAACAGTATTTTTCGGAATACCAAGTCCCTTTGCAAAATCATTTCCCGATCCGCACGGCACAAGCCCCAGCGTTACATTAGACAGATCATCCGATGAATTGACAAGTTCATTCACACTGCCATCGCCACCGACGATTACGATATTAACCTTTTCTCCCAAGAGACTTCGAGTGATGCTTGCTATATCTCCTGCCTCTTTTGAAAAGTGTATTTCGTATTCTATATTATTGCTCTTCAGATAGGGCTCTATCTTCTTATCCCAAAGTTTCTTGCCCTTTCCCGATCTTGCTGCCGGATTGGCAATGATGTGATACATATGGTACTCCTTATGCAATGTCTTCCATCTGAGATGTGTAGAGATGATAATATGCACCTTTCTTGGCCATAAGTTCTTCATGGCTTCCACACTCCATAATACCACCGTCACCGATATACATTATCTTATCGCAGTTAACTATGGTGGAGAGTCTGTGCGCTATAACAAAACTGGTTCTGCCTTTCATCATTGCATTAAGACCCTTTTGCAGTGCACGTTCTGTCTGTACATCTATGCTCGAAGTAGCTTCATCCAATACAAGTATTCTCGGATCTGACAAAAGAGTTCTCGCAAAAGATATGAGCTGCTTCTGTCCCTGCGAGAGAAGTGCTCCTCTTTCCTTGACTTCCGTTTCGTAACCATCCGGCATGCGCCTGATGAAATCATCCGCACAGACTATCTTACTTGCATTCTCGATCTCTTCACGCGTGGCATCAAGTTTGCCGTACCTGATATTATCTTCGATTGTTCCCGAGAATATAAAGCTGTCCTGAAGCATTATTCCCATCTGTGATCTGAGCGAAGCAAGTGTGCATTTCGATATATCCTTTCCGTCAATGAGTATCCTGCCACTGTCGAGATTATAGAATCTCGACACGAGACTTACTATCGTGCTCTTTCCGGCGCCGGTAGGTCCTACAAGTGCAACGCTTTCTCCGGGCTCAACCGTGAACGATACATTGTGAAGGATTTCTTTTCCTTTCTCATAAGAGAAAGATACATTTTCAAATTCTACTCTTCCATTTATCTCCTTCATCTGCTCTGCATCAGGTGCATCTTCTACAATAACCGGCTCGTCTATCGTCTCGAATATCCTCTCGAGGTATGCGATATTGTTGATAAAGTTATTGAAGATATTTCCAAGGTTCATAATGGGCTGCCAGAATCTCGAAGCGTAACTTGATATCGCTACTATAGTTCCGAGTGATGTATTACCCTGCCCGAATATAAGAAGTCCAAAAAGGAATATTGCTCCTCTTACAAGTACGCTTATGGTATCTATTCCCGGCCATACAAGGTTACTGTATCCTACTGCCTTCATCCAAGTCCGGCGACAGTTTCCGGACAGGTCCGCAAATATCTCCGCGTTCTCATCCTCTCTCGCGAATATCTGCGTGATGCGAGCCCCTACTATGTTCTCCTGAAGATATGCATTGAGATTCGAGTTCTTGTTGGATACCTGCTGCCATGCTTTTCTCTGTTTGTTCTTTACCCAGAACATGAACACCGCAAGGATCGGTACTCCGGCGAGTACAACAAGAGAAAGCTTTACATCCACCGCAAACATAAAGATGACGATGAAGATAAGGTTCATGATCTCAAGCACAATATTGATGAGGCCGTTGCTGAGCATATCGGAAACGGAATTGACATAGTTGACGACTCTTATAAGGATCTTGCCATGCGGTCTGTCATCATAGTACTGAAAAGGAAGTTTCTGCAGATGCTCAAATAAATCTTTTCTTATATTGTAGATAATATTCTGGCTGACCTTTACCATTATCCTCGAACGTATCGTTGCAAAGATAACACTGAGAGCAAAAGTCCCGACCAGCATTCCACACAGCGCATACAGAAGCTGCGTGTCTCCGGCGGGAACAGCTTCATCAAGTCCCCTCCTGATTATGATGGGGGCACACAGTGCCGTGATACCTCCGAGAGCCGAGATAAAGAGTGCGAGTATCATCTGTGCCGCATACTTTTTGATGTATACGGATGCTCTCATTAAGTGTTTTACATTAAAGGGAGTCTCTAAGGACTCGTCCTGCTTATATGTATTACGCGCCATAATCCTCCGATCCGTTCTGAAGCTTAACAAGCTGTGCGTAGTAGCCGCCCTTAGCTATAAGCTCCTCGTGAGTTCCGCTCTCCGTTATCTCACCGTGTTCCATAATAAGGATCTGATCAGCCGTCTTGGTTGTCGATATCCTCTGCGCAATGATTATCTTGGTACAAGGGAAATCCAGCTCCGCGAGGCTGTGCTGTATCTCTTTTTCCGTCTCGAGATCCACCGCCGAGGTCGTATCATCGAGAATAAGTATGGAAGGCTTGACCGCAAGAGCTCTGGCCAGTGATATCCTCTGCTTCTGTCCGCCCGAGAGTCCGACACCTCTCTCTCCCACGATCGTATCGTATCCTTCAGGCATCTTCGCTATGAATTCGTCCGCCGCAGAATACCTCGCATACTTTGCCACCTCCTGGTGCGTTATATTACTGTCGCCGTATGCTATATTGCCGTCTATCGAATCCGAATAGAGGAGGACATCCTGCGTAGCAAGTCCTATTGCGCTTCTGAGATCATGCAGCTTGTACTTGCTTACATTTACTCCATCAACAAGAACTTCTCCTCCTGTAGGCTCATAGAACCTCGGTATGAGATGAATGAGCGATGTCTTGCCGCATCCGGTCTCTCCCATGATAGCCACGGTACTTCCGGGCTTTGCTGTAAATGATACATTCTTAAGCACCGGGAGCTTGCCGTCAGAATACTGGAAACTAACATTTTTAAACTCAACCAATCCCTCAAATCTGCCTTCATGAGATATTGCATCAGGTGCATCCACGATCTCCGCTTCGGAATAATATATTTCCATAACCTTCCTTGATGCAGCGGTAAATCTCTGGAACTCATTCATTATATTTCCGAGCTGTCTCATCGGGTTCGCGATCGCCCATGTAAGTCCGGAGAATGAAACATACTCACCCATCGTAATCTCTCCCTTTATCAGGAAGAGTCCGCCAACCAGGAGCTGTATGACCGTCAGAAGGTTTGCCATAGACTCGACATACGGGAAATACTTGATCCATACCATCGAAGTCTTAACATTGGTCTCTTTGTAATCCGTATTGCACTCGTCAAACTTTTCTATCTCATAGTTTTCTCTGGCGAATGCTTTTACAACCCTGTTACCCGAGATGTTCTCCTGCGCGATGGTATTCATGTTTGCGAGCTTTTCACGCAGATTGGCATGCATCGGGCCGACTCTTTTCCTGAAGAGGAATATGATACAGAAAATGAACGGTGCGATGGAAAGCAGACACAGTGCCATCTTCCAGTTCATGTAGAAGAAATAAATGGCTGTCGCTGCGACGAGTGAAAAACCTTCTATCAGCATACGGATGACCCATGCGATGTTGTGTCTGACGGCATCAAGATCACCGGTGACTCTCGTCATGAGATCTCCCGTTCTGTAAGTGCTGTAGAATTTCATATCCTGGCGCTGTATCTTATCGTAGAGGAAATTCCTGATGCGATAGAGGGCGCTCTGGGATGCACGCTCATAAGCCATACAGTCCCAATAAACAATAATGCTGCGGATAATGGTCAGACCGACCATTAACCCCAGCAATAGATAAAACAGATCTCTGCGGTCGCGAAGATTACTGACCGCATCAGGTCCCGTAAGGAACAGATCGACCAGCCTCCCCGAAAAATACGGCACGGTCAGCTGCAGCACATTATATACAACCGTGCCGATCATTGCCGCTATGAGTAATCCCCTGCTGCCTTCTAAATTCTCCCACAGCCATCCCATTCTTGATTTGGGAAAAGGCCACTCTTCCTTACTGGTATTTGGTTTTTTCATATAGATCAATACTCTCCGTAAAAGATTCCTGTGATAGGTGAATCCTCAGTAAGTATTATCGTCTTGTCGCCTTCACCACTGCCCATACTTGCTTTAAGTGCATCAAGTGCTCTGACAAAGGAGTAAAAGTCTGCCTTGTCCTCGTCGGAATATGCATCCGAAAGTATCCTCATGTACTCTGCTTCGCCTTCTGCCTTGGTGATCTCTGCCTTGGCCTTAGCCTCGGACATCATGATCGATACTTCCTTGTTGGTGGTATTCTCGATGATCTGTGCCTGTGACTGTCCCTCTGCAGTATACTGCGCTGCGATATTCTCTCTCTCAGAGATCATACGGGTATATACAGCCTGCTTATTGTCATCGGGAAGATCGAGTTTCTTAACATCTACTGTGATGATCTCTATACCGTACTGACTTTCGACCTTGTTGATATGAGCCATGATCTCCTCGGTAAGAGACGTGATCTCTACGACCTTCTGAGTCTCTCCGGACACATCGAGATCGTTTGACTGAACATCATTGTCCTCTCCGGTTACAGTGATCGTCATCTTGCCGTCACGGCTTAAGATGACTGCGTCCTGAGTCATATTGGATATAGTATTCTTGGTGGCGTTATATACGATGTTGTCGATACGTCCTTCCGCACTTCCGACCGATCCGCTCAGTGTCTGCGCGAACTTAAGAGGATCCGTTACTCTCCAGAGTACGTAGCTGTCTACTATCATCGTCTTCTTGTCAGCTGTGATGACATCGGACGGCTTAAGGTCATAGAGAAGTATCTGATTGGGGATGACATCAACCGTTTCTATCATCGGGATCTTCAGTGACACTCCCGGAGTAGATATTATCCTCTGAACCTTACCGAACTGTCTGATCAGCTTATACTCATCCTGATGCGTTACCACGATCGAGCTGCAAAGGATCATAATTACAACAAACGCGACAATCCCCAGTCCGACGCTCTTTCCCTTAAATTTAGGTGCTTTTATCTTCTTATCCATGGACTTTCCGTCCGATGAAAAATGTTCCATTCCCGGCATCTTATTTCTCCTCCCCTGTAAAACTGTCAAGCGGTAAAACAGTGCTCGTCTTGCCGTCGCTGCTCTGGATCACAACCTTGAGACCGGGCAATACATCTTCCATCGCCTCGTAGAACATTCTCTTTCTTGTGACCTCAGGGAAATTAACATACTGCTCATACATCGCATTGAATCTCGCAACTTCTCCGTTTGCCTCGTTGATCCTCTGCTGCTTCTCTGCTTCTGCGTCCTGAAGGATCCTGTCGACCTGGGCCTGTGCACTGGGGATCTGCTCGTTGCGGTACTTGTTTGCATTGTTTACGGAAGTCTCCTTGCCCTGCTTTGCAGTTTCGACTTCCTTAAATGCAGCGCTTACCGCCTGTGTCGGAGGCTCTGCGTCCTGGATAGTGATATTGACAAGCTGGATTCCAATATCATAGTTCTCAAGCTTATCAAGGATCATCTGCTTGATGTTTGCCTGTATCTCGTTCTTGCCGGTAGTGAGTACGCTGTCGACTCCGTACGATCCGATAGTCGTTCTGATACAGTTCTGAGCGATATTTCTGAGTATGAGCTCAGGGTTCTCAGATGCATAAAGCGCCTTGACCGGATCCGTCACTCTGTACTCCGCATAGAAATCAACATGCAGGAAATTGTAATCCGAAGTGATCATCATCGCTTCCTCGGAATCTCCTGTGCTGGTATAGCCTATGCTGAATCCTCTGATCGTAGTGTTAACTTTATCTACGGTCTGAATGATCGGTATCTTGAAATGCAGTCCCGGAGTCGTTACCGCTTTGGGTGCTCCGAGTGTACATACTACAGCCTGCTCTTCCTCTCTTATCGAATAGAACGATCCTCCGATAAGGATGAGTGCTATGACTGCAACAATCACAATTCCTATCACACTTCCTTTTTTCATTTCACACCTCTTAAACTTCTGAATACTCTTTTAGCGCTGTGTCATATAGATTATTACCTTCCCTGTCCATTACGACTATAACGGGAAGATTCTCTATCGTGAGTTTCCTGATTGCCTCTGTTCCGAGATCATCATATGCTATAACCTCGGACGAAGTGATCGATTTCGAGATGAGCGCTCCGGCTCCTCCCACTGCGGCAAAATACACCGCTCCGTTTCTTATAACAGCTTCTCTTACAGCCTCGGTCCTGCGGCCCTTTCCGATCATTCCCTTAAGTCCCAGATCCAAAAGCTCGGGAGTGTACTTGTCCATCCTGCTCGCAGTCGTAGGTCCTGCGGATCCTATCGGCCTGCCCTCTCTCGCTGGAGAAGGTCCCATATAATAGATGATATTGCCTCTGATATCAAACGGGAGCTCTTTTCCCGCTCTGAGCGCTTCGTACATCCTCTTGTGCGCAGCATCTCTCGCGGTATATACCGTTCCGCTTAAAAATACATAATCACCGGCTTTGAGCTGTGCTATATCCTCATCTTTCAGAGGTACGTTCAAGTGTTTTTTCATGATCCCTCCGAATTATAAACTGCCGGTCGCATGCCTGTTGACATGACAGCAGATGTTTACTCCTACGGGCAATCCGGCGATATGTGTGGGGTAGGTGAGTATATTTACAGCCATCGCAGTCACTCTTCCTCCGAGTCCTCCCGGACCTATACCGCTCTTGTTGATCAGTTCAAGCACTTCCTTTTCCAGGTCTCTGATGTGAGGAATATCAGACTCGCTTCCTGCAGGTCTGAGCAGCGCTCTCTTGGCGAGTTCAGCGCACTTCTCAAAAGTGCCGCCTATGCCGACGCCGACCACCATGGGAGGGCATGCATTCGGTCCCGCGTCCCTGACTGCAGTGATGATAGCGTCTCTTACCCCTTCTATGCCATCGGCGGGCTTGAGCATGAAAACTCTGCTCATGTTTTCACTTCCGAATCCCTTAGGCGCTATGGTTATAGTAAATTCATCTCCGGGGACTATCTCATAATGGATAACTGCGGGAGTGTTATCTCCTGTGTTTTGCCTAATTATAGGGTCTGAGACAACCGATTTGCGAAGAAATCCTTCCGTATATCCTTTCCTGACGCCTGCATTTATTGCCGACTCGAGGGATCCCCCGTTTATATGCACTTCCTGTCCCATCTTTACAAAGACAACAGCCATGCCGGTGTCCTGACAGATGGGTATCATATCCTCTCCGGCTATTCGGAGATTATCTTTTAACTGACCAAGGACCTGTTTGCCGAGAGGTGATTCCTCTTTATCGGCAGACTCTTCGAGCGCCCTGACCATATCGGGCGAAAGCGAATGATTGGCTTCTATTGCCAGCTTCGCTACAAGATCCTCTATCGCGGAAACTTCAATATCTCTCATGAAATGATCCTTACTTTAAAAGGTCTGCCGTTGCCGCAAGTTCTTCGGCAGAAGGCTTTCCGGGAACCCAGCCTATCTTCTGTCCGTCATTCTCATATCTGGGGATGAGATGAAGATGAAAATGCATGACGGTCTGTCCGGCGACTTCGCCATTATTCTGTACAAGATTAAGGCCGTCCGCACCAAGCTTATCGACCATCTCGGTTCCGAGCTTTTTAGCGAGCTTCATTATCTTAGAAGCAGTTTCATCGGGCAGTTCGTAGAGATTGTCCGAATGCTGCTTGGGAAGTATAAGTGCATGTCCTTTGGTTGCAGGACCCATATCAAGGATCACTTTAAAATCATCATCCTCAAATATTGAATTGGTAGGTATCACACCGTTTGCCAGCTTACAGAAAATGCAGTCTTCCTTGATCATATCTCATTTGCTCCTTTTATTTGAATTCCAAGACCTCATCGAGGGCACAGAGGATCCTGAAATCTCCCTTCATGCTGCTCATCGCTCCCGACATGAATGCCCTCTGGAAAGTCATCCTTCCGCTGGTTATCTCATCCAGAGTCGACTTATTCATATCCATGAGAACATCGGCACTATTGGTATCTCCGTATTCACACTCGATCGCTGTCGGTGATACCGTCATCACGATATTCTTTCCGTTTTCCGCGATGTGGATCTTGAAAGATCCGCTTACACCGGGCTTTGCTTTAAATGCTTTCTGTATACTTTCTACGTATTCATCTCCCGAGTCAGCTGCTCCCATCTTACCGAGGAACATACTGGTGAGCTCCTGGATATCTTCCTTCTGAGTCTGGACGTATTTATCATCTGATACATACTCTGAGAGCTGCTCGGATTCCTGCTGTGTAAGCGAGATATTGCTGGGAAGGGCAACCTTTTGCCTGATCGCACGGTTGCTGGCAGGGAAGCACATCGGCTTCTGATTGACACATCTGTAGAATCCTTCCGCATTCTTCTCAATTATCTCGGTATATTTCGGATTGATCTCGAGATCGAGAGAATTCTCAATATATCCGCACAGACCATTGCATGTTTTACCGCCGAGGATCTCCCAGGCATTGACCAGGTCGAGTCTCGCTTCCTTCTCTCCGTAAGTACGTGACATGACAACGGGCATCATATAGATCTCCGCTATCTTTTCCTTGTCGCCGAATTGCCATACGGAATCAAGGAATTGCGTCATATATCCGCCGATCCCATGCCATTCGACCGTGGTCGCGAGTATGACTCCGTCCGCTTCCTTTATCGTTTGAGACAGCGTCGGGATAGTGTTTTTATATTCATAGAGATTATAGCGGCTGACTGTGACTCTCAGCTCGTCGAAAACAGAGATCATCTTGTCGATGACAGTAAGCGTAGGGTCGTCAATGATACCTCTTCCGCCATAGTAGATATTGATATTCAAGGCGTCCGCTCCTTTCGTGCCATAAAGCACTATACGGAGTCTATTTTACCAAATTGGGGGGATAATCACAACCTTTATCGGCCCTTCGGGAAAGGGCTTATCTCTCAAGGCCGGCATTGAGTGCGATAGCTATACGAGCCTTCAGATACGGAGGTCTGACGGGTTTTACGATATAGTCTTTTGCGCGGACTTTTATACACTTGATGACGGTTTCCTTATCTCCTCTCGCCGTGAGGAAAACTACCGGGAGATAGTCGTAACCCATCTTTCTGATGGTAGATACGGTAGATATGCCGTTCATATTGGGCATCTCGATATCCATTATAACCAGGTCGGGAATACCCTTTTCCCTGATATAGTTGATCGCAGCTATACCGCTCTGGAGAAGTATCATCTCGTATCCTTCGGGGCTCAGTATAGTGTTGACCTGCTGAAGCGTGATAGCGGAATCGTCCACTACCATTATCTTATATGTATGCTCCTTGCCTTGGTTTCTGTCCTCGTTGAGTTTCTCAACCTTTCGGCTGTGGTCGAGACTGGCAATACCGCTTGCGACAATGATGATATCCTTGTACTCCTCCTTGGAGAGGTTGTACATCGTCTCGTATCCGATGATCTTGACACAGGGTCTGTACGGATCCTCTGTCTGCTGCGCTACGATCGCATGCTGTCCGTTTGAGAGCACGACCTCCGTTGCAACAGGATAAGGAGGGATGACCTTGAGCATCGCATCGATGACAAATTCATCAAAGAGTATGCCCTTACCACCCATCATATATTCCAACGCATCTGCAGGAGTGTATGGCTCTTTGTAAGGTCTTCTTGTTATCAGAGCGTCGTAGACATCCACTGCATGAAGGATCTTCGCCATTGGCGGTATCCTTTCACTCGTGAGTCTGTTGGGATAGCCGCTTCCGTTTTCATTCTCATGGTGGCATATTACAGCCTGCCTTACCGCAGCAGATATCTCATGATTTTCATAGAGGATGTCATATGAATACTTCGGATGATTCTGAATGAGCTCAAGCTCCTCATCCGTAAGACGGCCTCGTTTATTCAGTATACTGATAGGAACCTTCTCTTTGCCCAGATCGTGGCTGAGCCCCGCCTGTGCGAGCATGACGAGTTCTTCGGATGATAATCCGATATACTTACCTACAGCCACAGCGAAGATAGCTACATTTACCGAATGATGATATGTATAATCATCAAAGGATCTCAGATCCAGTATCTCCACACTGAGTGTCTTGCGGGCTTCCATATCTGCAACAATGCCCTGCGAAACACTCATGATACCTTCTATATCAACATTTTCAACAGATTTGATACCGTCTATGATCTTGTCGGGAGAGACTGACTCTTCGGGAATGATATGCGCCGAATCGGGATCGTCGATATACGCTCCGAGATAACCTTTCTCACGCAGATGCCTGATATAGTCCTTGGTAAGGACTATTCCCTTTTTAAGTATGAAAGTCTTGCCGGGATTAATGATATCCCAGGCAAGTACCATTCCTTCTTTCAGATCGTTGGCAGGTACAAAACGCATACTCGGTTCCCAATCTTATTACTTATTATCTATGATATTCCGGATCTCCTTGGAGATGATAAAGAATCTGTCTCTGTCAAAATCCTTCACACAATCCTGCAGCTCCTTGATCATCTTGCCCAGTTCGGCTGATGCGTACTTGTGCTCTTCCAATAATATCATAATATTATTCAACATAACAGTATCATAGTTGGACATCGCATCCTCTGCAGTCTCAAGTTCCTTGATGAGCTCAGCAATGTCCACAAACTCCGATTCATCACTTGCGCCAAATCCGGCCGCTATGAGTTTTCCTGTGATCTCCGCATATGCCGTAATAAACGGTGCATGATGCTCTGCTATAAATGACCTGTCCTTACGATTGGCTGCGTACTCGAGCTCCTTTGCCATCTCGGACAATTCCGAATATCCGATGAGCGCCGCGGAGTTTTTCATGGCATGGACTCTGATGCCGTACAGTTCCAGCATATTGTCATTATTTCCGGCCACGCCTTCTATATAATACTCGCCCAGTTCGGAAAGTTCACCGTCGGAGGATATGCAGAAAGTCTTCACCATCTCTCTTAACATATCGGGTCCCGTAGCACCCGAGAGTGCCTTCTTCCAGTCGATTCCTTCTATATAAGGAAAAGCGGTAGCCTGAAGAGGAGGTGCCGGAGTCTCGTCCATTACTTCGTCTATATACTCGATAAGCGATGGATCCAAGTGTGAGCATATAGCACGATTAAGTGCTGCGGGATCTATCGGCTTTGGTATGTAATCATCATATCCTTCAGCGAGATACTTCTCCCGCATACCGGATATCGCATTGGCTGTCATCACTATTACCGGCGTATCCTGATTGGGATGCGTCCTGTCCTCTTTCATGTGTGCCAATGCTTCGGATCCGTTCATCTCCGGCATGAGCTGATCGAGAAGAATGAGGTCATACTTCTTCTCCTTTATCATTCTGAGCATCTCTTTTCCGGATGATCCCTGCTCCGTCATTACCTTTATCGGTTTGAGGAGTCCCAATGCTACTTCTCTGTTCAGATCATTATCGTCAATGATCAGGACATTGGCACCGGGTGCGATAAATCGTCGCTCTGTGTTTTCATTTTCGTTAGCCGGGTTTGTCTCACGTCCGGATATTGTGTTTACGATACGCTGCGGCAGTATAACGGTAAAGCACGATCCCTCTCCATACTTACTCTCCACACTTATCGTTCCGTTCATCATGGTGACCAGCGTCTTGGTAAGCGCGAGGCCGACTCCCGTTCCTTCGATATGCTTATTGGATTCACGGTCCAGTCTCTCGAACAGATCGTAGAGATGAGGCTGGTCTTCCTCCTTGATGCCTATGCCGGTGTCCTTTACGCTGATGATGAGCGAAATCATATCATCGCTGTATTCCCGTTTCTCCGCGATGAGTTCAACTCTTCCTTCCTGAGTGTACTTGATCGCATTAGTCATCAGATTGATGATGATCTGCCTGATCCTCACATCATCTCCGAACAGCTTACCGGGGATATTCTCATCGTATGAATAGATAAAATCGAGACCTTTCTCTTTCGCTTTAAGTGCGAGCATAAAGTAAACGCTCTGAATCACCTTTTTAGGCTCATAGCTCTCGGGCGAGATGACCAGCTTTCCGGATTGCATCTTCTCCATATCAAGGAGGTCATTTACGATAGTCAGCAGATGATGCGCTGCATTGTCTATGTGACCGCTGTATTCCTTGAGTGAGGGCACGCTGGTCTCCCTCTTTATCAGCTCGTTGAACCCCATAACGGCATTGATGGGTGTCCTGATCTCATGGCTTATGGATGTGAGGAATTCCATCTTGGCATTGTTGGCGATCTCGAGCTTGCGGATCAGCATCTCTCCCTCTGTCACATCGGCAAAGGTACACAGATAACAGTACGGTTCACCATAATTGTCCGCTACGATATTCATCTGAACGGAATAGACTTTTCCGTCCTTTCCCTTTTCTCTGTGATGGCTCCCACTCTCGAGGAGACTGTCAAAATAGGTCATCTCTTCGGATCCGTTTGTTTCAAACAGGTCTCCGATCCTGCATTCGGTATACTCCTCCGTGCCGAGGGACTTCCTGGCGTACGGATTAGCCAGAACGATCCTGTGCTCTCTATCGAAAGCGATAACTCCTACATCTATGAAATCGTACAGTTTGCTGGTAATATTTCCCATCCTTATACCAAAGGAATTAAGCGTAGTCGCGGCATAAACAACTACTATGGAGCAACCCGCAGCACCGAAACCGGAGATGGGGATGGCCTTGAGATGCAGTGACGGCAGAAGAAGATCCGGCAACGAGAATATATACAGAATCAGGTTCGCGAAGAAGAGCATGATGAGGAATTTCTTCTGTCTGCGTAGAGTAACGGTCCTAAACCACTCGATACCTATGACGAGCAGGATCAGGAAGACCATGAATATATAGAAGGAATGGATATTTCTCAGATAGATATAATCCTGGTTGAAAAACCAGCTGGTCCAGTTCTTTTCCCTATAGAAAATATTGGCACTTCTGTTTGAAAAGAGGATAAAGTCCGCTATCGACAGCGCTAAGGTAAACACCCTCACGAAGAGATTCTCTCCCTTCTTGTGATACATTCCGGATATGAAGAAGATTTCATTTACAAAGAAAGCATCCGTTGCAAAGATGCCAATGATCCGCACGATGGCCGCAGCTTTGAAGTTGGTCATCATACCTATCGCACCGTATGATATACACCAGGCTGCGGATGTCACATTGTACAGATAAATATATCGTGCAGTCTTGCGAGAGTACTTCTTATGTCTGTTGAAATAATTGAATCCTACAGCCTGAAGCAACGCTCCGAGCATCAATAGGATGCAGTTGATCCAGATCCACATACGCATCTCCGAAATGGTTTATATCATCAAGGTCTAACGGATTCTTTATATTATCTTTTTATATCATAGTTCATGTTCATGAGATTTTTGATGCTTTCAACGTCATCGGTGATGTTGGCATCTCCTCTGATCGTGTGCTTGATAACACTGGAGGCAACGGCAAAGTTTACCATATCCATAGGTTTATAATCATGCATCATAGCATAGATAAGGCCGCTGGCGAAAGCATCTCCGCCGCCGACGCGGTCCAGGATAGTAAAAGTGTAGAGCTTGCTTTCGAAGGTATGGTCTTCGTACCAAAGAAAAGCTTTTAAGCTGTTCTCCGAACCGGAATGAGCGTATCTGACATGACGGGCGATGCATTTTATATTGGGATATCTTTTGACGAAGGCCTGATTTATCTCATCCTGCTGTTCGTAGGTGGGCTGAAGCGGAATTCCGTCTTTGACATCACCTTTTTTATGGTCCGATTCATCCTTCCAAAGATGATAGGGCTCAATACCCAAAAGTACATCAACATAAGGGAGACATTCGCTGCAGAAATCTCTGGCCTCCTCCCAGCTCCAGAGCTTACTCCTGAAATTACCGTCGAAGCTGATGGTAATACCTTTCTCCCTTGCTTTTTTAAGTACGTTTATTGTAAGCTCTCTGCAATTAGGCGCAAGAGCAGGTGTTATTCCACTCATGTGCAGCCAGGTATATCCATCCAAAAGAGCGTCTATATCGAGCTTTGAAAAGTCATACTCTGTGATAGCACTGTGCTTTCTGTCGTAAATGACCTTACTGGGGCGGATTCCGTATCCGGTCTCGAGATAGTAGCTTCCGAGTCTGTGGGTGGGGGTCTCTTCGGGAGTGGAGAGGATGACGGGGGTACAGTGTACATCATTGCTTCTTAAAAGTCTGATGGCACTTTTTCCGAGAGAGTTGTTGGGAACTACGGTAAAGAAAGTGCTTTCAACTCCGAGATTTGCAAGAGCAAGGGCGATATTTGCCTCCGATCCGCCGTAGCTTGCTTCGAAGTTTGTGGTCATCCGTATCTTTTCGTAGTTTGGAGGAGTAAGGCGCAGCATGATCTCACCGATAGTTATGAACTCGTCTTTTCCGCAGCCTTTTGTGATTGGATTTTTGTGTTCCATGGGGAATATCTCCTTTTCATTTCCTATGGACTTAAGTATATCAGAAAAATGGTTTATATCATCAAGGTCTATTATATCATTTTCGCATAATAAAATGGACCGCAAATTTGCGGTCCATTGGATTCTATATTTGCTTTATTTAAAGCACAATCTACAGTCGCCAAGCAGGATCTCGTCATCGGGGTGAAGACGCTTCTTTTCATAGGGTTGCATTTTCATACCATTTTTTGACGAGCCGTTTGTGGAATTTAAATCTTCTATATAATATTCTCCGTCCTCCACAAATACTCTGGCGTGCATCCTGCTAACGGATGGATCGTTTATCACAATGTCGGAATCACCTTCCTTTTTTCCTATAATATAATTATCCTCTTCTAAAACAGCTATCACCTTTCCACTTTCAGAAAAGAGCCTGTGTCTCTTGTCCTCATTATCACTCAGATCGATAAATACAGTTCTCTCCTCTTCATCAGAAGATTCCTCATCCTCCGCCACTGCGATCCCTTCTGCTTCAAACAGATTGGCGGTATAGTATTTTTCTCTTCTATCTCTGTCTTTCTTGCGATATGACCTTGATCCATCAAGTATGGAGAAGAACCCCTTTTTCTTTCCTATACGTGCTGTGAGCTCATTTCCGGATCTCTTAAAATCCAATATTTTCTCCGCATCTGCAGATTCGGATTCGAAACCATTATCCACAGTCCCGGACTCTTCGATTTTTGCGGTAATATGATCTTCTCCTTCGAGCACTTCAGCATCCTTGAATATCTGATCCTTTAGATATGTATACCCGCACTGTTCAAATGCGTCATACATTTTGTATACCGTCTCAACGAGTTTCTCATCCGCATAGTCCAGCCTCTCAATCAGAAAATCCATCATCTTCCCAAAACCCGCATCCTGATCACAATACGGAAGGTAAATATACTCCGGAGCACTTCCGTCCAGATCTTGAAATACGAGTTCAGGTTCCCAAATAATATTCCCAAAATCCAAAAGGAATCTATATGTCTCTGATGCTGCCTTCTTTATGCTTTCAATAAATCTCATCATCCATTTACGGTCAATCTTCTTTTTCCTGAACATGTCCCTTATGCTCTGCTTCGAAGTAATATCGTAGTATAGAAAGTTAATTCCGTTGATATTCCTCATACTGCAATCAAGTAATCCTGATATACCACCTCGCGTGATCATTCTGTACTGATATCTCTTCTCCTGTACATCGTCGAGTCTATACCTTGCATAATTAAACTGTCCTGCTTTTATGAATTCCGTCTCCATTTTTCTCCTTTCCACTTTAAAGTAATCCTAGCTATGTAAATTTTTTACCAATTGTTTCCCTTTCCTGTATGTCCGCAAGATCAAAATCTCCGATCTTACAGCTGATGAATGCCGGGTACTGACATCCCACATATCACTCCCATCCCAGAAATCCAAAAAGCTTTTAAATGGGAAAATTACTCTTCCTTTCATTTCTACCTTTATCATTCCTCTTCTATATGATGTTGTAGCGGTTTCTTCACTCCATGCGACATATTTATCTTTGTAACGACTTTTGCTTTCGTTATCAGCCAGGGTCACTCTTTCTGCAGGAGAATATCTTGTCCCCGGACCCGCCTGGGCAGAAACCCCTTTCGCACTTCTTAAAGCAATAGCCGCAGCGTCCTGATCAAGAAGCAATCTGTCATATTGATAAAACCAGAGATACATGGTCAGTATGATCACTCCTATAGCTATCGGAAGGATCATAACAGCTTCGACGGTGAAATATGCATCTACAAAGCGGACAGAAAATTTGTTTTCCCACTTGCTATTACAAAAACTGCATATCCGATTGCAAGACTTGGTAAAAAAGGAAGCTTTGTATTTTTCTTTACCTTTCCCATTGCCAGCAGTGTTCCTGCTACGATGGCCATGATCAGACTGCCGATACCCACTGACAGGATCGCCCCAAGATAACTTTCTGTCGCTCCTATCATCATGATTATTATCCCGTCTGCATATCCGGCTTTCTTTGTTCCGAATGCCATTAACAAAAACAGGATTCCCGGTATCAATCCCAATACTATCCGCATCATTTCCGCAACACCTTTCTCCGAACGAGCAGCGGATGTCATTAAATATATACATAGAATCGTTCCTCCTATAACAAGCGCGATGAACGGAACCTCTTTGTTCCTTATATCCCATATTGCCAGCACTGTCAGATAGAAAAGAAATACAATTGTAAATGCCATCATTTTCCTCCACATCTACTGCAAGGTCTGTGCGAATCCGCTACATCCGACAACGGCACGGCTACATACGTCCGCTTCAACCCTCTGCATTCGGACGAGTAATGATATCTGTCTCCCTCAGCACCTATATAGAATGAATCGGGAGCATCTCCTTTGGCACATATCTCACAAGGTCTGTATCTGCCTCCGTTCTCATTTCTGATCTCTTCTATTTCAGAACGATCCACTTCCGAAATCCTAAGTTTCAGATGTGTACAGTTTTCTGTCGTATGGTACACCTCACTGTCCTCCGTGATATATACGATCCTTTCCTGTGTAATCTCTGTCTTATCCCCTTTGATACCGTACCCGTTCCATAGATGTGCAAAATACCTGTTACACATCCTGAAAGATACTCGGCCTCCCATATCAAAAGGAGTACACACCCTATAAGTAAGTATCAGGTCCACCGTGTCGTCAGTTCCAAATATCTCGCTCTCCGGAAAATTTAAGCCTCGACTTCCGTCTTTCAGAGGGCTTTCGGCAAGATAGGTTTCTCCCAGTTCTGAAATAATGCAGTTTTTGATATAGAAACAGGAAATTGCGATATCCCCTATCTCACTGATTATCTCACTCTCCTCTGACGTCAATTCCTCTGATGTCTCCGGCGAAAGATCTGTCCCCGATGAACGCCTTGCTTTAGCCGAATCCATGTTTCGGATCGGATCAGTGAATACAGCACCGTAAGAACTTATCCTGCTGCCTGCATTAAACAGAGCAAGATCCAGATTGCCATGCAGTCTCATCATTTCGAGTGACGCTGACAGATTGAGAAAAAAGAACATAAATACCGGAAGTACGATCGCAGCTTCAACCGTCATACTCCCGGCAAGAGATCGCGCCGGAGTCTTCTCTATGCAGAGCTTTGTGACAGCGTATCCCCTACAGCCTCTGAGCAGAGAAAGAATGTCTCGGGCAAGACTTTTTAAGATCAGCTTTCGCTTGGGAGAAGGACTTGAATTTTCAGACATATCTTCAGACCTCTGCTTTCATAAAGAAGACTCCGCCGCGGTCTCTCGCTTTTCATTCGTAGCATGCTCTTCTTTTTATTTCATATGAATATCCGTATGCGCTGACAACACATAGACTGGCTTCAAATGCGTCTATACATGCGTCAAGTCGAAAATTGGCATTACCTGCAGTGAGGCGTATATCCGCCTCGATAAGATCCATCGCTCGTGAAGTAAGTTTTTTTGTTCCCGTCAAAAACATAAATATCCTTAGATAATCGCCGTAACACAGACCCGATCCATTGCTATTTCCTTTGTCTTCTTTCCCTCCAAGCGCTGCACCCATTCCGTAATGCCAAGTAGATTTGCTTTTGATCAGAGGTATCCTGCCTCCCGCAAACAGAGTCTTGACATCATAAACAGCTTCCATCAGCGCCCATCCTGCCAGAATAAGTTCTTTCAGTGGATCTGCAAGTGAAGGTGTGAGCAGAAGTAATGCTATCGCAGTTCCCAGCGCTTCTGCTTCGGCCACCTTGGTACTGTCAGTCATAAGATAGGCATAGTCCGCACCACATCTCAAAATAAACAGTCTGTCCGCAACTCCTCTTAGATTATCTATGTCCGAATTCTTCCCACAGATTGTTTGCTCAACTCCATATAGAAGCGCGTCATCATCGGAGGTTTGACCGTAATACCCCACATATCGCATAAGGTATTCCGCGAAAAACAGCTTCTCTGTGACATCTTCCCAAACTGCCTCATCCTCCAGATCCATATTCCCTGCATTGATCTTCCCTGTCGCTCTTCTCGAAGAAAGGATTGTATCTTCTCTAAGAGTCCTTCCGGACAGATTATCCGCGTCAGGCACTGCAATGGAGAGTATTCCGCTCCGACCGAATCTTTTGACTGATGAAACAGGACTGGAGTAGTCCGGTGGAACTTCATCTTCTTCAAAGATCTTTCTCCGATTATTCTCAATGTAATCTTCTTTTTCATCGATTACAGACATAAGGTCACAGTTCTCATATCCCTCACTTGTAACCGTATCCGCCCATTCGATCACACTCTCGAGAATATCCAATCCCATATCGGATTTCATAGCTTCGGCGCATCTTCTTCGAAACACATCTCCTTCACCGTCAGACAGATATCTGACTCCGGTCACATCTACTCCCCCCGGATACATGACAAGAAAATCCCTGTACAAAGTATTGCTTAGAAAAACATCCGACAGATTCGTATTTACATCAGCGTAATACATTATCCGGTTTCCCAAATGAGATATGCCGCTTTGCTTCCCACCATAAGAACTGTCTATCGCAAATATATTGAATCTCTTCATCAATTCTCTGTGGTATTCTGCCAACGCGCTATTAAATGAAATCTGAGCGACTATCTCGCTCTCAAGTCTGATAGTGCTCATCCGGGCACCTTCTATCATGGTGAGGCACAACGAGAGAAGAATCGTCATTGTGAGAGTCATATATACGGTAAGATATCCGCTACAGTTTTTATGCATAAGTTTTTTCACACTATACCCGTGATGTCTGTGCCGTGATCTTTTCAAAAAGTGAATTAACTATACTTGTGATCTGGGTTTTAAAGATGATCACCAGTCCAACAAGCAC
>DFKT01000038.1:0-15309 GCA_002373595.1 Lachnospiraceae bacterium UBA3638
TTTTTCTCGAATTCATTCGACGGAGGAGCGCTCTACTCGATGACTCCCGGTGAGTCGGACGTGAAGCGCCTGACTACTGCGGTTCCTCACAATCTGCTCGCAGCAGGTGATTATGTGTACTTCTTCCAGGTGGGCGCATCGGGCGCTACGGGCCTCGGAGGAGTAAGAGTTCCGAGATCTTTCATCAGGATGAGACGTGACGGAAGTAAGGCGGTATCGCTTGTAAGAGAGACGATCACCAAAGCGCAGCTCGTCGACAATACTCTCTTCATGCAGGGAACCGGAGATGACGGAGCTTACTTTTTCAGGATAGATATCGATAAAGCAAACAGGAAAGATATCTCGAAAGTACTCGTTAATCCTGCTTCTGCCAGAAACGGAACGATCTACTACAACGGTACGGACAGGGATCACAATCTCTACTCGATGAATGCGTCGAACGGTTCGTACAGACTTGTGCTCGAGGGTAATATCTGGAATCCGACCATAGACGGGGACTGGATCTACTACATGGATCCCGGGGACGGATACAGACTATACAGATACTCACTTTCGACTGATGAGACCGACCTCGTAGCGGATGCTAAGGTTGAAGGATTCAATGTCGGATACGGATATGTGTATTATCAGACTTTTGGAGATAATCCGGGACTCTACTGCGCATATGACAGTGGAGAGGCGCCCGTCTTAATAGCTAACGGTTCATTTAATTCGATCAATATCACATCGCAGTATGTATATTTCAAAGCATTCGGTGATGATTATGCGACATACCATTCATATCTCGGATCGTCGTATTATGAGAAATTCAGCGCGGCGGAGAGCGCAGCTATCGCCACGCAGGAGAAGGACAGGAAAGGTAAGTAAGTGGACAGATTACTGGAGATAAGAGAAAGCATAGATGCCTGTGACAAGGAGATAGTAGGTCTCTTTGAGGACAGGATGAAGCTCTGCGAAGAAGTCGCAGAGGTCAAGGCAGGCACGGGTAAGAAGGTATTCGATCCCGTAAGGGAGAAAGAGAAGCTCGCCGCAGTCGAGCAGCTTGCGACCGGAGATATCAACAAGAAGGGTGTGCGTGAGATATTTGAGCTCATCATGTCCATCAGCCGTAAGATGCAGTACAGAAAGCTGGCAGAAAACGGCACTTCGGGTAAGACTCCCTTCGTCGAGATAGGCGGTATCGAGAAGGAAGGCGTAAAGGTCGTATATCAGGGTGCGGAGGGATCATACTCCGAGCTTGCTATGAAGACTTATTTCGGAGAGGATGTACCGCATATCCATGTCGACAGTTTCAGAGATGCGATGAGTGCGATAGATGACGGAAGTGCGGACTACGCTGTTCTTCCCATAGAGAACTCCACAGCGGGCGCAGTATCTGAGATATATGACCTCCTCGAGAAGTATGAGAATTACATCGTAGGAGAGATCACGATACCCATCATTCACTGTCTCCTCGGAGTACCGGGAGCTGAGCTTGGCGATATAACAAGCGTATATTCACATCCGCAGAGCCTGATGCAGTGTGCGGAGTATCTCGATAAATACGACTGGAACCGCATCAGTATGGCTAATAATGCTTTCGCTGCAAGGAAAGTATCTGCGGACGGTGATAAGACCAAGGCTGCGATAGCAGGAAAACATGCGGCCAAGAGTTACGGATTGTCGGTACTTGCTGAAGGTATCAATACATCCGGAGTTAACTCTACGAGATTTGTCATCATTACCAATCAGAGAGTATTCTGCCATGATGCGGACCGCATCAGCATATGCTTCGAACTCCCTCACGAGAGCGGATCGCTGTATCATATGCTGAGCCACTTTATTTACAATGATCTAAACCTGACGGGGATAGAGTCCAGACCGATCCCCGACAGGAGTTGGGAATACAGATTCTTCGTAGACTTCGACGGCAATCTCGCAGACCCTGCGGTAAGAAATGCGCTTAGGGGACTGCGCGAGGAAGCGAGAAATATGAAGATCTTGGGTAACTTTAAAGTATCGGAGAGATAATGGACGATCTGGTAATCTATAACAACCTTAAAGCGGATACCACTGCGAGCGCGATATTTGAGCTCATAGAGAGTTGTGCACAGAGTGAATTCGGAGAGGATAAGAGATCGCGGATGAGGAGCAGAGCCCTTCGTATGGTGGGGGATCTCGCTGCGCATGCATGTATCTGCGGTTTCTCCGGGAATATCTGGCAGAGTTTTTTGATCGAGAAGATAGTGACGGATGAGAATACATTTTCACTCAGCTGCGAGAAGAGACGCGGCGGTCCGGGAAGCCTCAGAGATCTGGCACTCCGTGATATAGCTATCCTTAAGGATTATTTCTTTGTCGACTTCGACATGCTGTCCAAGATACTTAAATGTCCCGAGCTTAAGGTCGTATCGGATTTCAAACTTTCCGATACACCGACGAGATTCTTTGGATATAAATACAGCGCAAGGATCCGGGCAAGGATGGATGACCTCAGGAGTGAGATCATCAGAGTCAGCATGCTTCCAGGTGCATCAATGGGGAATGCGGGCAATCCCGCAGCGGATAAGATATTGTCACTCCTTGAGGACTTCTATGCGAGGACGGGAACGGGCCTCTTCGGACTGCACAGAGCGTTCAGACTCGATGACGGATATATAGTCGCTATAGAGAATCTATCCGCACCTACACTTAATGATCTCGTAGGACTAGAGATGGCAAAGAAGCAGCTTACCGACAATACGGAAGCTTTCGTATCGGGCAGACCTGCCAATAACTGCCTCCTCTACGGAGATGCCGGAACCGGTAAATCGACAGCGGTCAGGGCTATTGCGAACGACTATTTCGACAGAGGACTTAGAGTAATAGAACTCTATAGGCACCAGTATGACTCGATCTCATCCGTCATAGAACAGCTCAGGAGAAGGAATTATTATTTCATACTCTTACTGGATGATCTCTCATTCGAAGAGGATGAGACGGATTATAAATACCTGAAAGCGGTCATAGAGGGCGGTGTCAGCGAACTTCCTGCAAATGTGCTCATCTATGCGACATCTAATCGCAGACACCTCATCAGGGAGAATTACTCCGACAAGGAAGATGAGGACATGCATACCGGCGATACCGTGCAGGAGAAGCTCTCACTCTCGATGAGATTCGGAGTGACGATCTACTTCGGACGTCCGGATCAGGAGGAGTACAGGGAGATCGTCAAAGCGCTCGCCGAGAGAAGCGATATCGGTATCCCCGATCAGGATCTCTACGCCGAAGCGAGAAAGTGGGAACTCTACCACGGCGGCAGGAGCGGCAGGACAGCGGAGCAGTTCGTGGATCATCTCGCGGGAAACCTGGAAGAGAAGATAAATAAATATAAATAGATTGGAGAGTAGAAATGAAACTGATAATTCAGATACCGTGTTATAACGAGGCAGAGACGCTTACGATCGCACTGGATCATCTGCCGAAACACATAGACGGGATAGATACGATAGAAACTCTGATCATCAATGACGGAAGCAAGGATGACACGGTCGAGGTCGCTAAGAAATGGGGAGTGGATCATGTCGTCAGCTTCACCCGTAATAAGGGTCTGGCCAGAGGATTTATGGCCGGTATAGATGCGTGCTTAAGGCTCGGAGCGGATATCATCGTAAATACCGATGCTGACGACCAGTACTGTGGAGACGATATACAGGAACTCGTAAAGCCTATACTTGAGGGTAAATCAGACTACGTAATAGGAGAGAGACCGATAGACGCCACAGAGCATTTCTCATGGAAGAAGAAAAAGCTCCAGCATCTCGGAAGCTTCATAGTACGTGTGGCTTCGGGTACGAACGTGCCTGACGCACCTAGCGGATTCAGAGCGTTATCGAGAGATGCCGCGATGAGACTCAATGTAACGAATGAGTACACATACACTCTTGAGACGATAATACAGGCCGGTCACGAGAGGATGGCCATATCATCGGTACCTGTCCGTACCAATCCCGAACTAAGGAAATCAAGGCTCTTCAAGAGCATCAGGATGTATGTTAAGAGATCTGCTTCTGTAATAATCAGATCGTTTGTAATGTATAAGCCGTTAAGGTTCTTCGTTACGATAGGATCGATACTGATGATCGCAGGGGTGGCTCTGGGTATCAGATTTATGGTTTATTATGCAAACGGGAACGGAGGCGGACATATCCAATCCCTCATCCTCACAGCCATTCTTCTCATGATGGGATTTCAGACTGTTATGACGGGATTCCTTGCGGATACGATTGCTGCACAGAGAAAGATCATTGAGGATGTGCAGTATAGGGTAAAGGATTTGGAGTATAACCAAAAATGAAAACGAAGAGGGAGCTGTTATTAGAGATAATGAAAATGGCCGCTCAAATGATAGGACTCGTTATAGCCCTGTCCATTATACTTACACTCGTCTTTGCGGCTGTTTTTTGTATTCCTGTAAATGAGACAAAATATAATAACTCGATGGATTTGGTAAAAGAAGAAGGCGCTGCGGATCAGGGTTTGGCGATTCTTTATGATATTCTCAGACGATCTTATACAAATGAAAGCAGACTCACAGGACACGAATTTGTTCCCGGAACAGTTTCTTCCAGATTGGATTATTACAATTTGGAACGTGCGTATGGAGATAAGACTAAAAGTGCACTTTATAATGCTATAAGTATGTTGGATTATCCGCGATACTGGCATGGACATGTTGCTGTTCTTAGATTATTGTTGGTTTTCTTTGATTTGACGGAAATCAGGTTTTTTAGCTTTATTATTCAGATGCTTTTGGTTGTATTTCTGCTTGCTGAGATAAAAAGAGTTAAAGGCTGGATTCCTGCGCTTTTGTTCTTTACATCCTATATACTGATAATGCCGATGGTTACTGTGTGGACAACATCCGATTTCCCGGAGGTTGATGCCATTTATCTCTGTTCACTTATATTTCTAATGCTGACAAGGAAAGACAGGAGATATACTCAGGGCAGAAAGCTTGCTATCTCTTTCTGCATGATCGGGTGTGTGGCCTGCTGTTTTAATAAATTGGTAAATCCGATTCTGGGATGGACATTGCCTGCCTTGCTTAAGGTGTATCTGTACGGAGAGGAGAAGAGCGTTTTTGATAACCTTAAAACTGTTATCATTTCGGGAATATCATGGCTTGTCGGATTCGGCGGATTGTGGGCCTGCAAGATTGCAATTGCGACAGTGTACTTGGGAAAAGGTGCTTTAAATGGCGCTATGTCAGAGGCTACGCAGTGGACAAACGGTAGCGAGCTGATCTCGCATATTCCGTTGCTCTATGGTCTGTACCTGAATTATAAGTATTATCTATATCCGCTGTTCTATTTGATCATTGTGGGGTGGATAGTATTTCTGCTGGTACGAAAAGGAAATGATAAAATTGATAACAGAATTGCATCTCTGTTTCTGGTTGCATTAGCTCCCATAGGATGGCAGATAGTACTGAGAAATCATGTAGTATGGCATAATTCACTCACTTACAGACAACTTGGAATTGCTGTAGTGGCTGTTTTTGCAGGTTTATCTGTATCGCCGGTCGGACTGCTCGGAATCGGGGGAGATAAGAAAAAACTGATCAGAAGACTTTGCTTATATTTTGCTGTTTTCGTTGGGGCAGTTTTGATTACTTTTGCGATGAGAGAACATCAGTTGATCTCAAATTCAAATATACCGGGGCATTATGTATACATCGAAGATAACGCTGAGGCTGTAATGAATCTGAACCCGGTGTACAAGGATATTGACGGTGTTACTTTTGCATTTGAGACTGAGGATGAAAACGGAAACATAGAACTGACACTTTATGAGGATGGTTCGGCAATTGATACTGTAACTGTATCTGCGTCCGATTATGTCGGAGGAACATGGAAGGACATCGCTGTAAAGTGGCATTTTAAGAAGAATAGGAAATATACGGTATCTATCAAACCTGTAGAAACTGCCGGCAAGTTTGGACTCTATGTATTGGATGATAACGGAAGCGGCATAAATGAGCTTTCTGATCTGATGATCGGAAATGAGCCTTCGGACCATCAGGCTGTTGCAGCAGTGACATATTACCGCAGACCTCTGAGAAATGATTTTATCTTTTATTTCTTTACATGGTATGCTTTTATTATGGCAGCTGTAATGTCGGCGATCAGTATTGTCGGAGAAATCAAGAGTATGAAACGCAGAACGGAGCAGGTATAAATGGCGGTCAGAACATTCGCGGCAATTGATATCGGAAGCTTTGAGATCACTCTCAAGATATATGAGATAGGCGGACGCGGCAGGATGAAAGCGGTCGACTGTCTCGTGAGGAGTATTGCTCTCGGATCCGATACCTATGCGGAAGGAAAGATTGGCAATGATAAGGTAGAGGAGCTCTGCGAAGTGCTGTCGGATTTCAAATCCGTCATGAAAGCATACAAGGTCAAGGACTACAGAGCGTACGGCACCAGTGCCATCAGAGAGACCAAGAACCATACGATACTCCTGGATAAGATTGAGCAGCGAACCGGTATCAGGATATCCGTGCTCAGTAACTCTGAGCAGAGATTCCTTGATTATAAATCTGTTGCATGGACCGGTGATGATTTCAAGAAAGCGATAGAGCAGAGCGCAGCCATACTCGATATCGGCGGAGGCAGTATACAGATATCGCTCTTTGACAAGGATACGCTCGTGTCGACCCAGAATCTGAGGCTCGGTGTACTTCGAATACAGGACAGGCTCAGCCATGTGGACAGGGACCTCTCACATGCAGGTGAAGTTGTCGATGAGATGGTATCCGCACAGCTCGCCACATATAAGAAGCTCTATCTCGGATCTGAAACTGTACGAAATCTCATCATAGTTGATGACTATATATCACCCTGGGCGGCTTCCAGAGCCAAGAGTGGAGAGAGCGTAACGATCACGCCGAAGGATTTAAGAAACCTTCTCAAAGAACTCGAATCACAGAGCAGCTACAAGATCGCTAAGAAACTCGGAGTGTCCGAAGAGAGACTTCCGCTCCTGGTCATAAGCAGTCTCCTTACTCTTCGTATCGCAGAGATGATGAATACTTCGGTTGTTTGGATACCCGGAGTGACGCTCTGTGACGGCATAGCGTATGAATATGCTGAGGAAGAGGGTCTCCTTAAGGGAGAGCATGATTTCGAGAGGGATATCATTGCCTGTGCAAAGGGCATCAGCAGGAGATACATGGGCAGCCGCACGAGATCCGAGACTCTGTCTAAGATAGCGGGTACGATCTTTAACAGTATGAAAAAGATCCACGGCCTCGGAAGCAGAGAAAAGCTGTATCTCGAACTTGCAGCGATACTTCATGCATGCGGCAAATATATCAGCCTCGTTAATATCGGCGAGAGGTCCTACGATATCATCATGGCTTCTGAGATAATCGGCCTTTCCCATGCAGAACGTGAGATTGTTGCCAATATTGTCAGATTCAATCACAGCGACTTTATATATTTCGATGAGATCAGGGAGCAGAGCATAGGACAGGGAGGTGTATCGAGCCTCGACAGAAAGGCGTATCTCACCATAGCCAAACTGACTGCGATACTTCGAGTGGCCAACAGTCTTGACAGAAGTCATAAGAAAAAGATGTTTGATATTAAAGCAAAACTCGATGGTAATGAACTGATCCTCAGTACGGAGACACCGGAGAATATCACGCTTGAGAAAGCTTTCTTTGAAGAGAGTGCGGAATTCTTTGAGGAAGTATACAGTATCAGACCTGTGCTCAGACAGGAAGTATAGAGATGAAAAAGAGCGAAACGACTAAGAGAAAAAGAATAAACGCCGCTAAGGATCTGAGAGCTCCCGAGTACTATACCAACAGGGAACTGTCCTGGATGCGATTCGACCAGAGGATACTTGGACTCGCAGAAAGAGAGGATATCCCTCTTTTTGAGAGACTTAAATTCTTAAGCATCGTATCGTCCAACCTCGATGAATTCGTGATGGTCCGTGTGGGATCGCTCGTTGACATGATTCATGAGGATGTTAAGACGAGAGATATCGCAGGTATGACTGCAAATGAGCAACTCTCTGCCGTAACGGATGAGATACATGAACTCGTTGCGAAGCAGTACAGAGTATACAACAAGGAGCTCCTTCCGCTCTTAGAGGAGAATGGTCTGACCATAGTTGGCGATTACGATGATCTCACGGCTGATGAGAAGCGCTTTGCAGTTCAGTATTTTGAAAATACTGTATATCCCGTGCTTACGCCGCTTGCGATAGACCCGTCGCATCCGTTCCCGCTTATTAAGAATCATGCCATAAATATCGGCGTCATCATAAAGAAGGGTACTGAAGAGGAACAATATGCAACTGTGCAGGTTCCGTCCGTACTTTCCAGAGTTGTAGTACTCCCTGCGGGCAAGAGAGTTATCTTCCTAGAGGAGATAATACTTCATAATCTAAGCAGGCTTTTTGAGGGATATACCATAGTCACGGCATCCGTATATCGCATCACTAGAAACGGTGATGTAAGCATAGACGAGGATGATACCAGTGACCTCCTTCATGAGATAGAGGAATCCATCAGGCAGAGACAGCGTGGTGAGACTTTGAGGCTCGAGAAGGCATCGGGTATGGATAAGAGACTTCTGTCATTTCTGACAGAGAGACTCGGAGTGGAGAAGTCGGAAGCTTATGATATAAACGGACCGCTTGATCTCACTGTATGTATGAAACTGTATTCTCTTCCGGGATTTGATGATCTGAAAGCGGGAAAGTTCATCCCCCAGCCCGCACCTGAGTTTATGAGTGAAGAGTCTGAGGAGACTGATATATTTGAATGCATCAGAAAGGGAGATATACTCCTGCATCATCCGTATCAGTCCTTTGATCCCATAGTTGAATTCATAAAGCGCGCAGCGACTGATCCGGATGTACTTGCTATCAAGCAGACTCTCTACCGTGTGAGCGGAAACTCGCCCATTATAGCTGCACTAGCGAGAGCTGCGGAGAACGGTAAGCAGGTAACGGTACTTGTAGAGCTTAAAGCCCGTTTCGATGAGGAACACAATATTGTCTGGGCGCGTATGCTTGAGAAAGCAGGCTGTCATGTAATATACGGACTCATGGGCCTTAAGACTCATAGCAAGATCACGCTCGTGGTCAGGATGGAAGATGACGGCATCAGGAGATATATCCACCTCGGTACAGGAAACTATAATGATGCTACGGCAAAGATATATACCGATATCGGAATGCTCACATGTCGAGAGGCTATTGGAGAGGATGCGACTGCTGTCTTTAACATGCTCTCCGGATACTCGGAGCCTGACAGATGGAACGCACTCTCCGTAGCACCGTACTGGCTTAAGGATCGTATGCTTTATCTCATAGAAAGAGAAGCGGAGAATGCTAAGGCAGGCAAGAAGTCCGGTATCATGGCCAAGATGAATTCACTCTCCGATCCGGATATCATAGAGGCGCTCTACAAGGCAAGTAACGCAGGGGTCAAGATCGACCTCATAGTCAGAGGTATATGCTGCCTGAAGGTGGGCATAGAGGGAGTGAGTGAGAATATATCGGTGCGCTCGATAGTAGGAAACTTTCTCGAGCACGCGAGAATATTCTGCTTTAACAATGATGATAAGCCAGAGGTCTACTGCGGAAGTGCGGACTGGATGCCGAGAAACCTGGACAGACGAGTGGAGATAGTGTTCCCTGTAACGGAGTCTGCACTTAAAGAGAGACTTATCGGTATACTTGAAACACAGCTGAAGGATAATGTCGGCGCATATGAGCTTACTGCGGACAGCAGAGATTATGTGCGTGTAAGCCGCGGCAGAGGTAAACGCATCAGCTCGCAGGAAGCATTTGTCGAGGCTGCAAAGCAGATGGCAGAGGCTGAGAAAGAAGAGGATAAAGGCGGAAGGAGAAGGTTTAAACCGGTTAATGCTCGATGAATTATAGAGTAGACAAAAAAACATTAATATATTCGCTTATAACATCTTTTATTTCTTCGTGGGTTATTCAATCGGGAAGGCTGGGAATATGTCCTTTGGAGCATACTTCTAACATCCCCCTTTTAAGGATTCTCTTTACTGCGTTTGATCAAATGAGTGCGCCAGGATTCCCGAGTTTGTTTATCTTTGTTGGATTGGCGATGATCAGTTATTATGCCGGAATTAAATCCAGGAGAAAGTATATCACGGGATTATCTGCGTGGTTTGCCGCATTTGTCGTTGCGGGAATGAGCTTAGAACTTACGAGTTCCTTTATGGGGATAATCAGACATGATATCACAAGGTGGTCTCAGCTGTTGCTTTCGTGCATTTATTTTGCAGGTTATTTCTTCGCCTTTAGGGCAATGATGAACTTCGCTTTTGCCGTTAAGGATAAGATTGTTTTAGGCTATGATAATTCTTCTCATGGCAAATTCGGAAGATTTATATTTCTAGATCATCCATTTGCCGGTCCTTTTTTTACCTTTTTAATATTGGGATTGCCGGTTTTGATATTCTATTATCCCGGTCCTTTGCAAGCTGATTCGCATTTGTCGTTGGCTTTTTATTTCTCAGGTGCTAATAAGAATAATTTTCAACCGGTTTTGGTTACGGAAATTTCCGGAATGTGTATTGAAGTGGCTAGGAAACTCGGATTATCAGATTCTTTTGGATTGTTTTTGTATGACTTTCCGCAATATATGCTTCAAATTTTTGGATTCTCGTATGGAATGTGGATTATGTCCAGGTTCAAACTTCCTGCGTTTCTCAGATGGTTTTCGTTAGCGTTTCTTGGATTTACGCCATTCTTTTATCTGTGGGGATATACGTTTTCAAAGGATGGGTATTACTATATATTCTTTATGCTACTCACCATGGCGGTGACAGATGCTTTTCTTGATTCGCCAATGCCACAATATACATTATCATTAATTTCGTTTATATCTGCGGCTGGGGTTACTGCTTTTAGGAGAGAGGGATTGTATGTCATTTTTCCTTTTCTGATAATTTCGCTAATAGTAAAGAAAAATAGAAAGCTTGTTTTTTTTGTGGGAATTGTCGGAAGCGTATTACTGTTTGTAGCTTCGTCTGCTTTCTTAAAAGTTAACAATGGTGAAAAAGCCCCGATTCGTGAATCGTTGTCGATGCAGACAGCTCAAACTGCATATTATGCATTGCTATATCCGGGAGACATTACGGCGGAGGAAGAGGATGTCTTACTGAGAGCGTTTGGGAAAGAAAGCATTCGGGAAGTGGCTGATCTATGGAATAATCGAAATGCGGATAGAATTAAGAAATCATTCGTTCCACAAAGTGATAGTGAAGAATTGTATAAAGAGTATATGGAAGTGTGGAAAAATCAGTTCAAGAGGCATCCCGGAACATATATTGTTGCCAACTTAGCAAGAAGCAGTGCACTTATGCTGCCAACGATCAAACCTGTTGGATATGATGATTGGTGGGGATATGCGATTTTCTATATTCTCAATGGTGAAAAATTAAAAGATGAGTATGTGGATATGGAGTTTGGAATAAAGAGTACCTATGGCAGAGAGGCGATAAAGAAAACTATCTGGGGAATGCCGCAGATCCCTATTGTATCTATCTTTATGTGCCCAGGGTTTTATGCGTGGGCAATAACCTTCTTGTTTGTTTACGTTATCAATAACCGTAAGTGGAATAGGCTTGTGATTTTATTTCCGCAGATAGTTATTATAGTTGGTCTTGTTTTGGGACCGATGAATGGTTATACAAGGTATATGCTTCCAATAATGTGTCTGTTTCCGTTTGATGTTATGGTGTGTTTTGTGAGAGAAAGAATTGAGGTGTGATTTTTGAAAGAAAAGAGAATAAGTAAACTGCTTGAAATATTGATAGGTTTTTTAAAAACTTTGATGATTGCATGGATCATGTCATTGATTGCGGTGCTGATAATGACGCTTGCGTTTAGCGTGCCGTTGAATTGTGAGAATTATGAGCGCACCATTCAAATTGGTGAGACAGAAGGATTTTATATTGATGTGTTGGAGCACATTCCAAGTTTTGAGAAGTACTTTACTATGTACGAACCCGGAACTATACCGGTCGCTGATGATATCCGTGGTTTTAGGATTGCAGATGATCATTCTGGATATAATGCACTTGAGAACGCGATGTATTGCAACACGCGCCCTAGGTATTGGCATGGATATGCTGCAGTTATGAGGATCCTTCTTTTATGGTTTGACTATAAAGAAATGCGTTTTCTGAATCTTATTTTTCAGCTTTTTCTTGTTATCCTGTTGTTCGTTATGATTAGGGATAAGGGATACAAGAAGATTGCATGGTTGATTATGGTCTGGTATGCCTTGATGATGCCAATATCAACAGCGACTTGCCTGGTGTATGGATATGCGGTGGATGCTATTTTGATTTCCTCGATATTGGTTGCGAGATATGGTGATAAGATTTGGAATAATTGTTCCGTTCTGGTTATGTCGTTTTCTTGCATCGGCTGTGTGACCTGTTTTTTTGATCTTTTAATTTTTTCTCCAATCGGATGGGCCGCACCGGTGGCTATGGCTGTATTACTGTATGGGAGAGAGGATTCTGCCGGAGATAATTTAATTAAAACAATAAGATCTGCATTGGCGTGGGTGATTGGATATGGTTTTTTTTGGTTCTTAAAAATGCTATATGCGGAATTGATCCTAGCAGACAAAGGCGGAAAAGGTGTAATTGATAGGGCGTTAGATGAGGCATTGTGGAGTGCGGGTGGTACGCAAGAAAGAGCAAATAATCTTGTAAATGGTATTTCAGAAAGGTTTTCAGCGGTTGCAACAGAATATAAACACTACACATACAGCATATATGTTTTGGTTATTGTAATTATAACAGCGATTGTTGCGTGTATGTTTATCTCCCGAGGAATTCGCAAAGATGGTAGACAATTTTCAATTATGTGTGTCACGCTTTCTCCTGTAATTTGGGTGTTTGTAATAAATGCTGCAACAAAGGCCCATCATATTTTCGATTATAGATTAATGAGTACGGAAATATGCGGTGCCTTAGCTATGATTATACTGTCTTTGCCTGATGAAAGTGGAACAGAAAATAAAAAAATTATCGATTTTCATGACCGCAAAACTAAATGGCGTATAATTCTTGCTATGGGCTGTGGAATAGCAGGATTGATACTAGCTTCATGCATCAAAGAAGATCAGGAGGTCAAGAATGCAGATAATCCTTTAATCCAAGATTATGATATTAAAGGTACAGTTGTAAAAATGGATTTTTACCCGGGGTGCAGGGAGCTATATAAAATAGGTGTTTCAATCACTCCTGTTTCTTCAGATGGTGAATATAGTATTTCTCTATTTGAACAAAGCATAAGAAAGGATGCCGTCTGCGTTTCGGCTTCTGCTTTTGAAGAGAACAACTGGCAGGTATTAGATGTTGATTGGGATTTTGATCTAAGAAAAAAATATGAGATTGAGATTAAATATGAGGGCGATTCTGAATTTGGTACGTTGGCTATTGTGCCAAAAGGAGCTGAGTCGATAAATGAATTTCATAATCTTACTATAGACGGTAATGGAGATGAGGGACAGCTTGTGACCTGGCTTTGTTACAAAAGGAGACCGTCAAGGAAAGATATGTTGATCTACGGGACGATATATTCCGGGTTTATTGCAGCGCTGTTAATATGTTTGTATAATTTGTTCGATGTAAATGGATTGAAAAAGAAATATGAAAAAAGAAAAGACACCTAAAGTAAAAGAAAAGAAAAGAAGAAAGCATGTACCCGGGGAATTCTCTTCATCAAGAGTCATCCGCTGGGAGAAGCTGGACAATACTGCGAACCTGTTCCCTGTCATAGCAAGTGAAGGTACGACGAATGTATATCGTATCAGCGTTACTCTTTCGGAGGAGATCAATCCGGAGATACTGCAGGAGGCACTTGATCTTGTACTTCCAAGGTTTGATGGATTTAACGTCAGGCTTCGCGAAGGGTTCTTCTGGTATTATTTTGAGGAGAATGGTAAGCCTGCTCCGAGAGTGACAAAAGAGACTGAGTTTCCGTGCAGATATATCCATGCGAATAAGAATAACAGCTACCTGTTCCGCGTGACCTACTACGAGAAGAGGATAAACCTCGAAGTATTCCATGTGCTCACGGACGGAATGGGCGGTATCAATTTTATCAGGGAACTTGCTTATCAGTACTTAAGACTTGTCCATCCGGAACTCAGAAATAACGGAGATACTCTTTCGGAAGGAACCAGTTTAAACAGAGAGGACAGCTTCGTCAGAAACTTCCGCGAGAAGAAGCCGAGATTATTCCAAAGTCAGAAGGCATTTCTCATAAGGGGTGAGGAACTTCCTGACGGAGAACTGGGACTTATACACGGATATCTGCCTTTTGACCAGCTTAAGGCTGCGACTAAGAGATACAGTGTATCTATCAATGAATATCTCGTAGCGGTATTTGCTTACAGCACATACAAGGAAGCTTATAGGGGCGGAAAGAAGGCAAAGGCCATTAGGATAGCTGTGCCTGTCAATCTCAGGCCTTACTATGATTCCGTGACCACGAAGAACTTCTTCGTCATCGTATCTGCGACGTTTGATCCGAGAAATGACAAGGAGAAGGCGATAGAGAACAGAAAGAAGTATAGCGTTTCCTGCGACAGTGAGAAGGAGTTTGGTGAGTATACCTTTGAGGATGTGCTTCATATCGTGGCGGATGATCTCCGAAGCCAGATTAATAAGGAGCATCTCGAGAACCTCTTCTCATACGGTGTAGCTAATCAGGAGAATCTCTTCCTGCGCTGTTTCCCTCTTCCGATAAAGCGTATTGCAATGAAATTCGTATATAATATGTCTGCACTTGCTCATACGACTACGATCACCAATATAGGCCGTATCCCTGTGGACAAGGCATATGAGCAGTATATAACGGCATTCCATGCTTTCCTTACGATGTCCAAGGGGCAGATGATGAAGGGAACCATATGCTCGTACGGTGATAATCTGACATTTACATTCAGTACGAGGATAGCGGATACAGCGATAGAGAGGACGTTTTTCAGACAGCTGGTATCGGACGGCATTGAGCCTTCTGTGGAGACAAACGGAGAATTTGTATGAAGTATTGTAAGAACTGTGGTGTAAAGATACTCGATCCGACCGACAGATGCCCTTTCTGCAGGTGCGTGGTGACGGAGACGGGTGAGAAGGATAAAGCATCTGAAGAGATACGCAATGAGGGAGCATCGAGCGACAATAATGCATCAGGCGGCATGTACCCTGATGCACGTGTTGCCACTAGGAAATTCAGACTCCTTGAGAGTATATTCCTCTTTGT